>JAGYKZ010000035.1 GCA_018401385.1 Roseicyclus sp. | reverse complement strand
AATCAGACCCGCAAACAAAATCCCAACAGGGTGCAGGCGACCCAAGAAGGCCACGATGATCGCCGTAAATCCGTAGAAAGACGGGAAGGAGCCAAGGATCTGCCCCGATGGCCCTGCCACCTGGAACATCCCCGCAAGCCCTGCAAGCCCGCCTGAAATCCCAAGACACAAGATCACCAATCGGTTTGCATCGATGCCCGCAAACCGTGCCGCGCGCGGGCTTTGCC
Source organism: Roseicyclus sp. (assembly GCA_018401385.1). Taxonomy (GTDB): domain Bacteria; phylum Pseudomonadota; class Alphaproteobacteria; order Rhodobacterales; family Rhodobacteraceae; genus M30B80. The sequence goes on along the minus strand of JAGYKZ010000035.1, from coordinate 17,854 downwards.
CTGCAAGGCGCACCTGAAAGCCGAATTGATGGCGGGTAAACAGTATATAGGCAAAGATAACTGCCAATACTGCGACCAATGACCCCCAATGCAGGCCGGAATTGGGGATCAAATCCAAATTCGCCGCCGAAGGATATTGCCGTAAATTGCGGCTTCCGGGCATCCCGAAGCCTTCAGGGTTGCGCAGCAAGCCGATGGCAAAGGCCTTGATCAACACATCCGCCACATAGACCAGCATCAGCGAAACAAGAATTTCATTCGTGTTGAACCTGACCCGCAAAAGCGCGGGGATCATGGCCCAAAGAAGCCCCCCCAAAAGCCCCGCTGCAATCATCAGTGGGAAGATCAGCCAACGCGCCTCCATCGGATAGAACGCTAGGGCGACACCCGCCCCGCAAATGGCGCCGATGATATACTGCCCCTCGGCGCCAATATTCCAAATCCCCGCCCGAAACCCGAAAGACAGCCCCACAGCGATCAGCACCAAGGGGGCGGCTTTCTTGATGATCTCAGGGCGATAAAAATGCGCAAACGGGCCAAAGATGGGGTCCCAGAAGATTGTTCTGATTGCGATCAGCGGGTCTTTGCCCAACAGGGCAAACAAACCCATGCCAAGCACAATGGTCAAGACCACGGCCAAGACGGGCGCGCCATAGGTCCAGCCGCGCGAGGGTTGTGGCCGTTTCTCAAGCCTAAGCATGGGCCACCTCCAGATCATGCGCGCCCCCGAGCATCAATCCGATCTTTTCCATCGTCAGACCTGCCGTGGGAACAGCAGGCGACAGGGTGCCTTCGTTGAGCGCCGCGAAGCGGTCCGTGATTTCCAACACTTCCTCCAGGTCTTGTGAGATCACCAGAACGGCCGAGCCTGCGCTGGCCAGATCAAGCAGCGCCTGACGAATGGCAGCGGCGGCAGCATCCACCCCATGGGTTGGTTGACGATCAAAACGCGCGGGTTTTGGCTGATCTCGCGCCCAATGACGAATTTTTGCAAATTGCCGCCCGAGAGCGCACGCGCCGCTGTCTCGGGGCTTGGGGTGCGCACATCGAAACGCGCGATCACCTCTTGGGCAAAGGCACGGCTGCGCCTCCAATCAATGAACCCGTTATTCAACAAGGAAAGCCGCGTTTTCGCAGTCATCAACGCGTTTTCCACAAGGCTCATATCGGGGGCGGCGGCGTGACCATTGCGCTCCTCTGGAGCGGTGCAGAGGCCAAGGGCACGGCGGGCATTCGGCCCATGGGTGCCAATCCTCTGCCCATCAAGAACGATCATATCGGCATTTGCGCGCATCTCGCCCGACAGGGCCGCAACCAATTCATCCTGTCCATTGCCCGCAACGCCGCCAATGCCCAACACCTCGCCCGCGTGCAGGGTAAAGCTGATCTCTTTCAGGCGTGTTCCGAATTGATGCGGTGCGGGTGCGCTCAGGCCCGATACCTGCAACAAAGGCACCCCTGCCGTTGCCGCCAGACGCTTTGGCGTGGTTAGGGTTTTTCCCACCATCATCTCTGCCATTTGGCGATTGCTCATCTCGCGCGGATCAAACGTGCCCACGACCTTACCTTGGCGCAACACTGTGGCGTGCTCACACAGGGCACGGATTTCTTCAAGCTTGTGCGAAATATAGAGGATAGACGTCCCCTCAGACGCCAAAAGGCGCAATGTGCCAAACAGGATGTCGACCTCTTGCGGGGTAAGGACGCTGGTTGGCTCATCCATGATCAAAAGCTTGGGGTTTTGCAGCAAACACCGAATGATCTCGACCCGCTGCCGCTCGCCTGCGGAGAGATCGCCAACAATGCGATCAGGCGACAAAGGCAGCCCATAGGTTTCAGATGCGGCGCGAATTTGCGTGGCCAGTTCATGCGTCTTGGGCGGGTCTTCCATACCCAGCGCAATATTCTCGGCCACGCTCATCGCATCAAAAAGCGAGAAATGCTGAAACACCATCGCAACGCCTGCCGCGCGCGCCGCGCGTGGATCACTGGGGGCATAGGGCGCGCCTTCAAGCAGCATCTTGCCTTGATCAGGTCGCACAAGCCCGTAAATGACTTTCACCAAGGTCGACTTGCCCGCGCCATTCTCGCCCAGCACGGCGTGTATCTGTCCTTTATGAATATCAAAGCTGACATTGCTGTTCGCAATCACGCCCGGGTAGGCTTTGGTCAGTCCTTGCAATTCAAGAAGCGTCACTGTGCCCCCGCCTTTTTATATGCGGTCTCTTCTGCCCGAGACAGAAGGGCCGTGGCAACCCCCAAGGCGATGGCTTGGGGGTGTTTGCCCAAGGATATATCCCCAATCGGACAGCAAATGCGCGAAATTTGTGCATGAGAATGCCCAAGCGCCGATAATCTGCCCTTAAACCGCGCCCATTTCGTGGCGGAGCCGATCAAACCCACACTGCCGAACTCATGACCAAGCAGGGCATGGCACAGCTCAAGATCAAGGGAATGGCTATGGGTCACGATGATATGATCCGCCAGCGGCGGCGCATGGCGCACAAGCATTGGGGGCATCTTTGCGATCAGGGAGGAGACACGGGACGGGATTGCCTCGGGAAATCGGGATTGCGCGATGTCCACCCAAGTCAGGCCCAGATCAGGCAAGGGGGAAAGCACGTCCACCAAGGCGCGGCCCACATGGCCCGCGCCCCATATCCAAATCGGATGTGGGGCAGCAGGTGCAGTTTCGATCAGCCAATCCCCGACAATCGCGGGGCTTTGGCTCGGATGCAGCGCGGCTGCGACGCGGGCTATTTTCTGATCCCAACGCGCCTGTGGCACAAGGGGCCGCGCATAGGGCACGCGATCGGGAATATCTTGGGCAAACACCTCGAAAACCGCGCTGACAAACCCACCACAGCACTGGCCCAGATTTGGCCCAAGCGGATAGTTTCGCACGGCGATCCCGCCTGTGGCCAGCATGGTGCGCGCGAAGGTCACGGCCTCCCATTCTAAACATCCCCCGCCAATTGTGCCTTCCTGACCTTCGGCCCAGACGATCATGGATGTGCCTGCCTCACGTGGGACAGACCCCGCCGAGCGCGTGATCAAAATTCGGGTGAACGGCCCCCTTGCCGCACAAGCGCGCAGATATGCCAAATCAAGGCTCATGACCGAACCCCCGCAATCGCCGCCAAAATCCGTTCAGGTGTAGCGAAGCGCGTCCAATGGGATAGCCCGCCCCACAAGCCGCAATCGCGTCCGAGAGCGCCAGAAAAGCTGATATCTAACATAAAGGGCAGCTCACCCACCGCCTTTGAGCGATAAATCGTGGATTCGGGATTTTGCCCATCAACAAGCGCCACATTGAACACAGGCGGACGATCCGAACAGGCAGGGATTTTATAGGTGGATGGCGCATGGGTGCGCAGACGCCCCTGATGATCCCATATCAACTCCTCGGTGGTCAGCCATCCCGCGCCTTGCACATAGCCGCCCTCCACCTGTCCGCGGTCAAGCGCGGGGTTCAGCGATGCACCCACGTCATGGAGGATATCCGCACGCAAGATACGATTCTCGCCCGTCAGCGTGTCTATCACCACCTCGCTCACCGCAGCACCATGCGCGAAATAGAAGAAGGGCCGCCCTTGCCCAGCGGCGCGATCCCATGACAGATCAGGGGTTTTGTAAAACCCAGTGGCGGACAGACCCACGCGCGCCTGATAACAGGCCGCGACAGCCTCGGCGAAGCTGATGTTTTGCGCACCCCAAAGAACACGGCCATCGGCAAAACGCACCTCTGCACCTTGGCCCAAAAACGCGGCCATGCGACTGCGGATGGCATCACAAGCGGCCAGCACCGCCATCCCGTTCAGATCACTGCCCGATGAGGCCGCCGTGGCCGAAGTATTGGGAACTTTGGCGGTATCGGTCGCCGTGATCTTAACCTGATCGACACCCACACCAAAACGGCTTGCGGCCACTTGGGCCAGTTTCTGAAACAGACCCTGCCCCATTTCCGTGCCGCCATGATTCATCATGATGGAGCCATCTTGATAGACATGCACCAGCGCACCCGCCTGATTGAGATGGGTGAGGGTAAAGGAAATCCCGAACTTCACAGGGGAAAATGCAATGCCGCGTTTCAGGATGGGCGAGGTCTCATTCCACGCGGTAATTTCTGCGCGCCGCGCCGCGTAGGCGCAGTCGGATAACAGTTGATCTGTCATCTCATGCAACAGAAAATCACGCACCTCCATCCCATAGGGGGTGGTGTTCGCAAGACCCGCACGGGCGGGCTGGGTCGGCGCGGCGTAGTAGTTGCGCCGCCGCACAAGCGCGGGATCAAGCCCCAAATCATGGGCAATATGATCCATCACCCGCTCAATCCCCAACACGCCTTGCGGCCCCCCAAACCCGCGAAAGGCAGTCGCCGATTGCATATTGGTCCTAAGCCTGAGCGAAGTGATCTCGGCATGGGGCAGAAGATAGGCGTTATCCGCGTGCAGCATGGCGCGATCCGCCACGGGTGCGGTTAAATCCTGCGCCCAACCGCCCCGCGTGATTTGCGTGAACCGCACAGCCGCGATCTGGCCCTGATCATCAAAGCCCACATCATAGGCAATACGGAAATCATGCCTCTTGCCCGTGATGATCATGTCATCATCGCGATCATAGCGCATTTTGCAGGCACGCCCCGTCAGACGCGCCGCCACGGCACAGGCCACCGCCAAAGCATTGCCTTGGCTCTCCTTGCCGCCAAAACCACCGCCCATGCGCCGACACTCCACCCGCACCCCATGCATGGGCAGGCCCAAGGCATCGGCAACTTTGTGCTGTATCTCGGTCGGATGTTGGGTCGAGCTATGGATGACCATATCCCCACCCTCTTGTGGCAGGGCAAGGGCGGCTTGACCCTCGAGATAGAAATGCTCTTGCCCGCCCATGGTGATTGCGCCTTGCAGACGGCGTGGCGCTTGGTCGAGGACCGATTGTGCATCCCCCTTGGCCCAAACCCGTGGGCCATCCTCAAAGCAGCTATCTGCCGCAATCGCATCCTCAATGCTGAAGATTGGCGGCTCCGCATCTATCTCAATCTGCAAAAGCCGCGCGGCCTTGCGCGCCGCAAGGTGACTGTCCGCCACGACCAAAGCCACGGGTTGTCCCATGTAATGCACCCGATCTGTCGCCAATAACGGCTCGTCATGCACAGACGGGCTGACATCATTGGCAAAGGGCAAATCGGCGGCTGACAGCACCGCGACCACGCCCGGGGCAGCCCGCATTGCCGATAAGTCCATCTTGCGGATCACCCCGCGCGCCACGGGCGACAGGGCAAAGGCCAAATGCAAGCAGCCCTGCGGGGTTGGAACATCATCCACATAGCGCGCAGCCCCTGTAACGTGCAGGCGCGCGCTGTCATGGGCCATAGAGGCCATGGGATTGTGAACACTCATGGGGCCACCTCCAACACAGATGTCGGCGTGCCTTGGCGTTCGGCATAGTAGCGCCGCATCATGCCTTGCGCCGCCGCCATCCGATAGGCGGCAGAGGCGCGCATATCAGAAAGCGGCGTGAAATCCTGCGTAAGGGCCGCACAAGCCGCCTCGACAGTCGCCATGTTCCATGGCTGACCCTGCAGAGCCGCCATTGTGGCATGGGCCAGTTTGGGCGTGCCTGCCATCCCGCCAAACGCCACGCGGGCATCTTGAACCACACCGTTCTCGATGGTGACGTTGAACGCACCACAAACGGCAGAAATATCCTGATCAAACCGTTTCGAGAGTTTATAGCACCGCAGATCAGGCGCGTTTTTTGGCAAAGTGACCGCCTCAACAAATTCCCCTTCGGCACGATCTTGGCGGCCATAGTCTAGGAAAAAATCCTCAAGTGCGATTTCGCGCCGAGAGGCGCCCTTGCGCAAATGCAACCGCGCGCCAAGCGCAATCAGCGCAGGCGGGTTATCCCCGATGGGTGAGCCATTGGCAATATTTCCGCCGATTGTGGCGGCGTTGCGCACCTGCTCTGACCCATAGCGGCGGATCATCTCGGCATAGCTTGGGTGATATTGCGCCATCACCTGATGGACGCGCGCCATGCTGACCATCGCGCCCAAACGAATGTCATCTTCGCTGATCTGAACTTCGGCCAAATCCGCGCATTGGTTGAGAAAAATCACCTCGTCAAATGCGCGCAACTGCTTGGTCACCCAAAGGCCGATATCGGTGGCCCCCGCAATCAACAACGCGTCAGGTTTTGCGGCATAAAGCGCCGCCAATTCATCGCTGTTATGCGGGGCATGGGTGGCTTTTGCCGCCGTGGCCAGCCATGCTGCATCGCGCGCAATCCATGCGGGGACCTTGGCTCCTTCGGCGGCTTGTGCCGCGCGGATGATTGGCGCATAGCCCGTGCAGCGGCACAGATTGCCTGCCAAAACCGTGTCGTGGTCGCGCCGCCCATTGGCATGACCTGCGACCATCGAAGCAATAAAGCCAGGCGTGCAAAATCCACATTGCGACCCGTGATGGGCAATCATCGCCTCTTGGACAGGGTGCAGCCCATCGGTGCCGATGCCTTCGACTGTGCGGATGGCCTTACCATCCAGCTGGGGCAAGAACAGGATGCAGGCATTCACCGCCCGAACCCCGTCAAGATCCTGAACCACCACGGTGCACGCACCGCAATCCCCCTCGTTGCAGCCTTCCTTCGTGCCTGTCAGACCCCGCCCCTCGCGCAGCCAATCCAGCAATGTCACAGTGGGATGGGCCGAGACCTGAACGGCCTCTCCATTCAGAAGAAACGAAACCTCCATCGAGAATTTAACCTGCCGCTTTACCCCGTCATGTGCAGTCACATCCTCAGGCGTCGATGCGGCGTAGAGACCTGAGCGGCTGTCCTGCCCCTGATGAAAGCGGGGGTTTTCGCGTTTGGCAAGAATTTTGTCATCCAGCCCACAACCAAAACGCTTAACTTGTGCGCGAATGCCCGTATATGATGCATCTTGGCAGGATAACCAACAGGACGGCTCCCATGGCGCAAGAGACGCTATTGATCAAACACGCAGATCTTTTGTGCACGATGGAGGCGCGCCCAGATGCGCCCTATGGGGAGGAGATCACCGATGGCGCGCTGTTCGCGCGCGGCGGCGTGATCGAGGCGGTTGGCAAAACCGCTGATTTACCGCAAACGGCGGATCGCGTGATTGATATGCGTGGCCACGTGGTGATACCCGGCATGGTCAACACCCATCACCATATGTTCCAAAACTTGACCCGCGCTGTGCCTGCCGCGCAAAACGCACCGCTTTTTGGCTGGTTGCAAACCCTATACCCCATCTGGTGCAATATCGGGCCAGACCATATTTATTGGTCTGGGGCCTTGGCGATGGCGGAATTGGCGATGACGGGCTGCACGACCTCCTCTGACCATCTGTATCTCTATCCCAATGGCGCGCGACTTGAGGACAGCTTTGCTGCGGCAGAAGATATCGGTTTACGCTTTCACGGCACACGCGGATCGATGAGCATTGGCGAAAGCAAAGGGGGCCTGCCCCCAGATCGTCTGACCGAGGCGGAACCCGCCATTCTGGCAGATTGCCAACGCCTGATCGAAACCCATCACGATGCAAACCGCTATGCGATGCGGCGGGTGGCACTAGCCCCCTGCTCTCCCTTTTCGGTCAGCATGGATTTGATGCGCGAAACAGCCCAAATGGCGCGCAGCTACGGGGTCGGGATGCACACGCATCTGGCTGAAAATGTCGAGGATATCGACTATAGCCTTGCAACCTTTGGGATGCGTCCCGGTGAATATATCGAGGCGGTTGGCTGGACAGGCCATGATGTCTGGCACGCGCATTGCGTGCAATTGAATGAGGGCGAGATTAACCTCTTCGCGCGCACGGGTACGGGCATTGCACATTGTCCCTGCTCGAATATGCGGTGGCCAGTGGCATTGCGCCCGTCCGCCAATGTCTGGATGCGGGGGTTAAAGTGGGGCTTGGGTGGATGGCTCGGCCTCTAATGACAGCGGCCATATGCTCAATGAGGCGCGCCAAGCTATGCTGTTGCAGCGCGTCATGAAAGGGGGCGATGCAATGACCGCGCGCGAGGCTTTGGCGGTGGCAACCCGTGGTGGTGCGGCGGTTCTGGGCCGTGACGATATCGGGGTTCTGGCCAAGGGCTATGCCGCCGATCTCGCCGCCTTTGATACACGCGGCATCGATTTTGCAGGCGCGCAATGGGATCTGCTTGCGGGGCTGTTGTTCTGCGGATCGGGAAAAACCAATTACACCATCATCAATGGCAAGGTCATTGTGGATGAAGGCCAATTGGTCAGCATGGATATGGGTAAACTCTTGGCCAATCACGCCGCCATGACCCGCGATTTGATGGCGCGGGCCTAGGCGTAAAAGGCGGGCTTTTCGATCATTTCAACCCGCTCTTTGCCGCCTGAGCGCAAAGCACGCACGCCTGTGTCAGCGACAAGGGCGGCGGCATAGCCATCCCATGCGCTGGCCGCAGCCTCTGGCAAAAGACCTGTTTGCACAAAGCGCATGAAATCACGGTTCTGCGCGACATAGGCATCGTGATAATGGCCGCGCCAATCCTCGTCATATTGGATCGCGGAACTCAGCCGCGCATCAAGGCGGGAATGGGCAACTTTGTTGGTTGAGATGCTGCCAAGCTCCCCCACCAATTCGGCGCGCACATCGTAGCCGTAGGCGGCGTTGTTGTTGATCTCTACCATGATCAGCTGATCGTCACTGGTCTCCATCACCATCACCACAGGGGCGACAACATCATCGCTGCGCTTAGGTTGATGGGCGGTGATCACTGTCACCTCCACCCCCAACAGATAGCGCGCGATGTCAAATTCATGCGGGGCAGAGTTGGTAATCGCCATGGCACCCGTGAAACTGGGATAAGGCGTGGCAAGATTGCGGTGAAAGTTGTGCATCATCAATGCCCGCCCCAAGACGCCTTGCGCAAGTGCCGCGCGCATATCGAGATACGCACGATCATAGCGGCGCATGAAGCCGACCATAATATGGGGCGCGCCCGTGGCCTGTTCGGCCGCCATCACATCCAAGCATTCATCAATCTGTTGGCTGAGGGGTTTTTCGCACAAGACCCGCTTGCCGCGCGCGATCAGCGTCTTGGTATAGGGCGCATGGGTAAAATCAGGCGAGGCGACAATCACTGCATCGATATCCGCACGGCCAGCGCCGCTTCGGAATCATCGGTGCAATCTTACTGCGCCTGTCGTATCGGCCACCGCCCGCGCCCGCGCGCCATCCATATCGTAGACCAGCTGCAACGTGGCATTCGGCACATCCTCGGCGATGATCTTTGCATGATCCGCGCCCATCACGCCTGCAACAATAACCGCGACACGCACTGTCATAATGTCCCCTCCCACCCGGATATCTGATCCTTTACAAACCGCAAGATGAGAGAGCGCAAAGAAAAGGGCGCTTGGTCTCTTTTGAAGTGTTATGCGGCCTTCTGGCGCGGCCCGCGCGCGGGCCACGGTGGCGGCGATGACGCGGTTTGCCATCAGCCGCACCATGACCTGCGTTTGCTTGTGGCTTGTGTGCCACGGCGTGGCCCGCCGGGGGCGACCGCCCCTGTCTGACACCCCCAGGTGCTATGCCACTGGCCACGGGGATTTCGAGTTTCATCAACTTTGCACTTGGCGCAGCACATCCATCTCATCTGCGGAACAAAAGGCAATCGCCTCCTCTCACGGCCCGCACGCGCGGTGCGGCCAATGCGATGCACGTAATTTCGGGCACATCGGGCAACGGCATCACGACATAGGCCACGCCTGAATATCAATGCCGCGCGCGGCAAACATCGGTGGCCACCAAAACAGTGATCTCTGCGCGGAATTGTTTGATCGCACGATCGCGCTGACCTTGGCTTTTGTTGCCGTGAATGGACGCGGCTTTGCAGCCATCCTCGACCAAGCTTCTCATCAGCTTCTTCTGCACCATGTTTGTGCAAGTAAAGACAAGCGCGTCAGCGCTTCCAAATCACGAAGCCGAGTAATCTCGCGCAGCTTGCCCGGCTTGGCGCCCTTGTCCACGAAATGCACCGATTGCGTGACCTTATCGGCCGCTTTGCCCGGAGGCGAGACTTGCACACGGCGCGGGTTGGTCAAATAGGCGCTTGAAAGCTCCTCCATCTGCTTGGGCATCGTGGCCGAAAACAGCATGGTCTGGCGCGGTGTGGCCAAATGCGGCGCGATTTGGCGCAGCGCATGGATAAAACCCAGATCAAGCATTTGATCGGCCTCGTCCAAAACCAGATGGCAGGTTTGGCTGAGATCAACCGCGCGGCGGTTGAGCAGGTCAATCAATCGACCGGGGGTCGCCACCAGAATATCGGTGCCACGCGCAAGCAGGTTGATCTGCTTGGGAATAGACTGACCACCCACCACGGAATGCACCCGCAGCTTGGACCCTACGGTCAAAGGCTTCAGACTGTCCGCGATTTGGTTGACCAATTCACGCGTGGGCGCAAGCACCAACGCCTTCACGGTTTTTGGCTCGGGCTTGCCTTGTTTGCCGAGCAAATGGTTGATCAGCGGCAAACCAAAGGCCAGCGTCTTGCCGGTGCCTGTTTGCGCCAACCCCATGATATCATGCCCTTCTAGGGCCAAGGGAATGGCTTGATTCTGGATCGGGGTGGGTTCAGACAGGTTCGCGGCTTTCAGCGCCGCGTTCAATGTAGGCTCAAGGCCCAGCATATCGAAATCAAACAATGATATATCCTTTGCACAAAGCCCTGCGCAGATGCGCACAAGGCTGATGGGGCCGCAAGCCGCGGCCCGTTTCGGGTTCACAACGACATTGGCCTTCCCGCCACGATATCGCTGTATCAGGAACCCTGCGTGTTGGGATACTGAGTGGTGATGCCCCGCTTGGCCCGATGATCGGACGCAACTCTCTCACGCGATGACGCGGGTGCGAGGCTTGCACTTCGGTGATCTGAAGCGATAAGTCAAGCGGTGATTGCGTCATAGCGGGTATGCGCGCGCGCCCTTGCATTCGCGCCACGTTCCGCGCCAAGGTTCGCCACGCTCTTTCGCCGACTGGATACCGCCCCGATGACAAGCACGATCAAAGGCCTCCTCGCTGCTTTGGCGACCGTGACAATCTGGGCTGTGTTTCTGGTGGCCACCCGCTTCGCTGTGCGCAGCAATTTTACGGTGGAAGAAATCTTGCTTCTGCGCCTTGGGACAGGGTTTTTGGTCACCATTCCCCTTATGATAAAGCTTGGCATCCTACCGCGCGGCCAAACCGTGGTGGGCGCGCTGATGCTGGGCTTGGGGGCAAGCGCCATTTTCCCCTATCTGGTCTCGGTGGGCTTGGCCTATGCGCCTGCCTCCGATGCGGGCGTTTTGGCGCCAGGGATGCTGCCGTTTTGGACCGCGCTTGTGATGTTCGTTATGACGGGCGAACGCCCAACCAAACCCCGTCTGACAGGATTGATCGTGATCTTCGCAGGCGCTTTGTTGGTGGGGCTGTGGCAGATTTTATACGGCAGCGCCGAAGGCGCATGGCGCGGGCATATCTTGTTTCTTGCAGGCTCTTTTCTGTGGGCGATATATTCCGCCTATTTCAAACAAAGCGGGTTTAGCCCCTTGCATGGATTGGTGATTGGCCTGTTTTGGGGAACATTGGCCATCATCCCGTTTCTGGCTCTATCGGGGAATGTCAGTTTCACTGGCGTGTCACCGCGCGATTTTATCCTCATGGCCTTTGTGCAGGGCGTGTTGATCGCGGTGTTTGCCTTGGTGCTTTATACGATTGCCGTGCGTCAATTGGGGGCGGCGCAAACGGCGGCCTTTGGGGCTTTAACCCCAGTGTTGGCATTGATCGGGGGCGCTGTATTCTTGGATGAAACAGTGACCTTGAGCAAAGTGGTCGGCGTGATGATGGTGGCCGCAGGGGTCGTTCTGGCCTCTGGCTTGTTTGATCGCAAAGCATAGCCATCCTGCCTGCACCTTGCGCGCATTCTAACGCACCGCGTGCCGCCAAAGGCGCAGAAGATGTCGCAAGCATCGCCGCATGAGGTGCAAAGGCCCGACATCCTTTCAACGGCAAGTTCAGTAAAAAAGGATCAAGCTGCGTGCGTGATCGATTGGGCCTTGATGCAACCGATATCCGCATTTTGAGTGCGGTGCAAAAGCATGGCCAATTAAGCAAAACCAAATTGGCCGAGTTGGTGAACCTGTCCGCCACACCCTGTTGGGCGCGGCTCACACGCTTGCGCGCGGCGGGATATATTCGCGGCTATCACGCCGATATCGTTCTGGATGCGGTGATGGATACCACGCGCGTGATCGTGACCGTATCACTGGCGCGGCATCGCAAACCTGATTTCGAGAGATTTGAAGATTATATCCTGCGCCGTGATGAGATCATCAACTGCGTCTCCACGGGTGGAGGGTCGGATTACGTGATGACCGTTGTCACCACCAGCATGGCAGAATTTCAGGATTTGATGGAAACCATGCTTAAAGCCGATTTGCTAATCGAACGCTATATGACCTATTTTGCGACACGTTTGGTCAAGGCCGAGCAGCCCAATCTGGCTAAGCTGGTGACGCGGGCACGGCAAAGGTCCTAGTCTGGCCAGTCTGTGATCATTGAATTCTTTGGTCCAACTGGTCTGGTAAATCCCTCCATTTTGGTCTCGCCTGACGGAAATCTTAGCTTACGTCCGAAAGGGCAGTGGCGGGTATCGTCCCCCACGCATCACCTGAGGGAGGCAAAGATGCAGGTGCAGGATTTTGGCTTTGGGACGCAAATTCGCAAATCCCCCTATTTTGATGCAACCGTAAGATGGGGCGCGCAGGGGTTTTCCGTCTATAATCATATGTATATTCCACGCGACTTTGGTGACCCAGAGGCGAATTTCTGGAACCTGATCAATGACGCAATCCTGTGTGATGTTGCGGTCGAGCGGCAAGTGGAGATCACTGGTCCAGATGCCGCCGCATTTGTGCAGATGCTGACACCGCGTAACCTTTCAAATATGGCGGTCGGACAGTGTAAATATGTGCTGCTCACGAATGCTTCGGGCGGTGTGTTGAATGATCCGATTTTACTGCGGCTGGGTGAAAATCATTTTTGGTTTTCTCTTGCCGACAGCGACATTCTGTTATGGGCGCAAGGCGCGGCGGTGCATTCGGGGCTGGATGTCACCATCACCGAGCCTGATGTCTCGCCCCTGCAATTGCAGGGGCCGAAATCAGGCGCGATCATGCAGGCCCTGTTTGGCGATGCGATCACGGATTTGCGCTATTACTGGTTCCGCGAAATGGAATTGGACGGCATCCCATTGATTGTGTCGCGCACAGGATGGTCCAGCGAACTGGGCTATGAAATCTATCTGCGCAACAGCGAATATGGTGATGCGCTGTGGGAACGGATCATGGCCACGGGCCTGCCCATGGGGCTGAAACCCGGACACACCTCCACCATTCGCCGGATCGAGGGGGGGATGCTGTCCTATCATGCGGATGCAGATATCCACACCAACCCATTTGAACTGGGCCTTGAGCGGTTGGTCGATCTGGACATGGACGCGCCATTCATTGGAAAATTCGCCCTGCAACGCATCCGTGACAATGGCATTACCCGCCGCCAAGTTGGGGTGATCTTGGATGGCGCGCCATTGAAGGCTCCAAACACCCGCTTTTGGTCACTGGCACGAGATGACGAACCCGTGGGTAAGATCACCTCGGCGGTCTATTCGCCCCGCCTCAAGGCTAATATCGCGCTGGCCATGGTTGATTTGACGGCAAGCGATCTGGACACCGTGCTGACGTGATCACCCAAGACCCAAGCACCCGCCGCGCCCGCGGGTGTGGGAGAAGCCCTTGATCCACGCAAATCCATCGCAGGTGCGGCGGCCACATCCGCCTGCCCGAGGGAACGATCTAGGGGCTTTGCAGAGTTTTCTGCGAAGGCCCCTAAATCGTTTCATGTGTTAGGACAGGCAGTCGACCAAGGCCGCCGTCAGATTGCGCATCATTTGCCCGTACAACGCGGGGCCGATGTCCAATTCGGCGCCAAGCGGATCAATCACCACCGTTTTTGCCGCCGCACCATCCATAACAGTGGCGACAAGGCCTGGGTCAAATTGCGGCTCGGATAGCACACAGGAAATCCCCTCACGGCGCACCCGCTCCTGAATTTCAGATATCCGCGCGGGGCTTGGATCCGCTGCATCGCCAAGTGAAATTGCACCTGATGCAGGGATATCAAAAGCCGTTTCAAAATACTGATAGGCATCATGGAAGGCCACAAACCGTCCTCCGCGCACAGGGGCAAGGCTTTGGTCAATATCCGCAATCAATTGGTCCAACTCTGCCGCAGCGTCACGGGCATTGGCCGCATAGGTGGCTGCATGATCAGGATCGCTGGCAGACAGCTGCGCCGCGATAACCGACAACCAGTTTTGCGCATTATAGGGCGAAAGCCACAAATGCGGATCAAAGGCGCCATGCGCATGGCCGTGGTCATCATGGCCATGCTCATCGTGGCCGTGCTCATCGTGGCCGTGCTCATCGTGGCCATGGTCATCATGGCTGTGGTCATCGTGCCCGTGGTCATCGTGGTCGTGGTCATCGTGGCTGTGGTCATCGTGCCCGTGGTCATCGTGCCCGTGGTCGTCATGATCGTCATGGCCGTGATCATGCGGATCAAAAAGTGCCCCCTCGCGGAAGGGCAACTGTTTGGTGCCTTCGGACTGGCCCAAAGAAGTGACCACCGCATCCTCTGCCAGAGTGTCAAGCGCATCATGCAGCCACGGTGTCAGTTCCTCACCCACCCAAAAGACCAGATCAGACCCTTCAATTGCCGCTGCCTCAGACGGGCGCAACGCATAGCTGTGGGGTGACGCGCCCGCAGGGATGATCAAATCAGGCGCGCCGACACCCTCCATCACACGGGCGACCAAGGCATGGACGGGGGCGATATCAACCGCGACCTTCGGCGCATCGGCATAAGCCGTGCTGCTAATTCCCAGGGCAATGACGGAAAGAGAAAGGATGTTTCTAGACATGGGCCAACCTTTGTGACAGTATAACATTTCACGTTCCGATACATGAAATGTAATATCATGACAAGTCAAGACGCAAAGCCCGCAACGGACCACAGAACCGAATTGGTCGGTTTTGCCGCGCATGACCACGCATATTGCACAAATCATGCTTTGGCACAGGCCGAGGCGCATTGTGCCGCAGAGGGCCTACGGTTCACACCTGTGCGCCGCGCGGCACTGGAATTGCTGTTGCGCGAACATCGCGCCGTAGGGGCGTATGAATTGCTTGATTGGCTCAATGCGGCAGGCTACGGCTCGCAGCCGCCTGTGGCCTATCGCGCTTTGGATTTTTTGGTTGCGCATGGTTTTGTTCACAAGATCGAACGGCTGAACGCCTTTATCGCCTGCACCACTCGGCACAGACCACACTGCGTTTCTGATTTGCCGCAATTGCGAAACGGTGGCGGAGACCCAAGGTGATTTGGGCGTGAACCGCCTGGAGGAAGCTGCCGACACAAGTGGTTCAAATCAGACGCACCTTGATTGAGGCCGAGGCATCTGTCCCGCCTGTGCCGAAAACGGGGATCTGGCGGGACAATCCCGCTGTTTAACCTCTTTCCGTTGAACATCTCTGCGTGCGCTAGCAACCCATGAGGTTTTTGCGATGTATCGCTTGCAGTTGAACGCGGCGAGATTGTCACGATTGTCGGCCAGATGGATCAGGGAAAACTACGCTGCTGCGGGCCATTGGTGCGGTTGCACCTTATGCAGGCACAGTGGCCCGGGCAAAACAGCTGCGCCTTGGCTATGTGCCGCAACGGCTCATATCGCACCAACACTGCCTCTGACCGTAGAGCGGTTTTGCATCTTCAAATCCGCACCCAAGCCCTGGCCTGCCAAGACGCGCTTGCGCGGGCCGAACAACCGCCCTTGCCCAGAGCAAATCTCCGACCTCTCAGGCGGGCAATTGCAGCGCGTGCTTCTGGCGCGGGCCTTGATCTCGCAGCCAACATCCTGCTGCTGGATGAACCAACCGCGGGCCTCGATCAACCGGGCGCTGCCGGGAATTTTACCAACTCATTGATGCATTGCGCCGCGATACGGGCTGCGCGGTTTGATGATCTGCTGGTGCACGTGGTTATGGCCGCCTCGGATCCGGGTGATCTGCCTCAACGGCCATGTCTGTTGCCAGCGCACGCCCGAACACGTTTCTTCCGCGCCTGAATATCGCGCCTTGTTTGGGACGGGCACGCAAGGGGCCTTGGCGCTCTATCGCCATGAGCATGACCACAGCCATTCCCACACGCACAGCCTCCATGATCACGATCATGCGCCGTGCACGCCTGCCGCGCAAAAAGAAGAGGTGGGGCTTTAAATGTTTGATGATTTCATGACCCGTGCCACGGTTGCAGGTCTGGGCGTTGCCATTGCCGCCGCCCCTTTGGGCAGTTTCGTGGTGTGGCGGCGCATGGCCTATTTTGGCGATGCTACCGCCCATGCGGCCATATTGGGGGTGGCGCTTGCACTGGCGCTTGAAATTTCGGTCTTCGCGGGGGCGCTGGCGGTTGCGTTGGCGATGGCGTTGATCGTATCGGGCCTCAGCCAGCGCGGCTATGCCATGGACACGCTCTTGGGGGTTCTGGCGCATTCGGCACTCGCCTTTGGATTGGTGGCCGTGTCTTTCCTTGCAGGGGTCCGGATGGATTTGATGGCCTATCTCTTTGGCGACATTCTCGCGGTATCGCGGATGGATCTGGTGGTGATCTGGGCGGGAGGCGGCCTTGTCGCCGCGCTGATTGCATGGCGTTGGTCACCGCTATTGACCGCCACCTTGAACGATGATCTCGCCTATGCCAGTGGCATTGATCCCAAGCGCGAGCAGTTGATCCTTACCCTATGCCTTGCGATCACAGTGGCTGTAGCCATCAAGGTGGTGGGCATTTTGCTGATCTCCGCTTTGTTGATCATTCCTGCCGCCGCCGCGCGACCACTGGCCAAAACCCCTGAGGAAATGGCGCTGATGGCTACGGGCATTGGCACGCTTGCGGTGATCTTAGGGCTTCAGGGGGCGCTGATATTCGACACACCCGCTGGCCCGTCCATTGTCTGTGCTGCGGCGATCTGCTTTGCACTGATCAGCGCGACCCGCCTGCTGCAACGCCGCTAAACGCGCGCTGTAAACCCAAATATCTGTGCATTTTCGCACATCTCAGGTCCGTTCTTTTGGAATGTTCCGCCGCAGCAGGCTGTGTGTATCACCCCACGCAGCCAATTTCGGCAGATGCAAAAGGATGACAAGACGATGCAACAGTTCGAAAAATTTGCGCCTTTGATTGCGCGTGTATTTATCGGTGGTTTTTTTCTGATGGCGGGTCTGGGCAAGATCGGCGATGTGCAAGGCTTTGCGGGATATATCACCATGGGCGGCTTGCCCGCTTTCTTGGCTTGGCCTGCGATTGTCTTTGAAATCGCTGTAGGTCTGTCCGTTTTGGTGGGCTTCAAACTGCGCCCTGTCGCGCTGGCGGGTGCCGCGTTCTGCATTGTGACCGCAGCGCTGTATCACGGTGATTTCGCGGATCAGGCGCAGATGATCCATTTCCTCAAGAACTTTTCCATCGCCGGTGCGTTCTTGATGTTCTTTGCACATGGTGCGGGCGCATATGCGCTCGACAAAAAGGCCTAGCGCCATGATGCGGGGCAGGCACGGCCTATGGCCCCTGCCCCGCTTCTGTGCCCCTGACCCACAGATCATATATTGATGATTGCCGCGCATTGGGTCACCCTTGCGCCATCATCGACAGAAACCTGCCCCCGCAACCTGCCCCTAATGCCAAAGATGGACCGCCGTG
>JAGYKZ010000034.1 GCA_018401385.1 Roseicyclus sp. | reverse complement strand
AAAACCCTGCAGCGGCAACGATGTTTGGGGTCACGCGCCGCACCAAGGGCAAACGCGTAGGGGTAATCCCAAGCGCCCCCCCCCAGACATAGTCGATCGTTACTCCCTCAAGCTGTGGGAACAGGCGCTGCATTCGCGCGACCAGGGCGGTGGCAATATCATCTGGGAAGCCGATAGAATAGCTCTCGCGCCCCCCGAACAGGAACCGTCTATCCGCGCTGAAGCGAT
Source organism: Roseicyclus sp. (assembly GCA_018401385.1). Lineage (GTDB taxonomy): Bacteria > Pseudomonadota > Alphaproteobacteria > Rhodobacterales > Rhodobacteraceae > M30B80. The sequence goes on along the minus strand of JAGYKZ010000034.1, from coordinate 18,929 downwards.
AGTAATTCACCACGAATTTGCTATCAGCCACGGCGATATCTTTGGCCAGAACCTCGGTCCAGCGCGCGGGCAGGGGTTCGGTCGCCGCGATGAAACTGTTGATGGGCATGACGCGCGCATTCACATCAGGCAGGATATTGGGAAGATAGCCATTGCCCGCAATGATCAGATGATCTGCGCGCAAGGTTGCCTTTGCGGTTTTCAGCGCGGGTGCGGGGCCTGTGATGATCTTGGTCACCTCGCTGCCTTCATGGATCACCGCACCTGCTGCTTCAGCCGCGCGGGCAAGGGCCGTTGCATAGGCCAGCGGGTGCAAATGCCCGCCGCTGGGGTCAAGCGTGCCGCCGCGATAGAGCGGAGATTTGACCAATGCCGCAAATTGGGCTTGATCCATCACTTGGATGTCATGCCCATAGATGCGGCCCATATGATCTGCTTCACGCGCCAATTCATCCCGTTCGGACGGGCAATAGGCGCCATGTGCGATCCCTGCGCGATACTCTGCTTCGGGGGCATCGGTCGCGCAAAAATCGCGTAGGTTCTTTTTGGCTGCCTCACTCAACTCCCATAGTGCGCGGGCGGCATCTGGCCCCAGCCGCGCCTCCAGCCATTCTTGCCCCTTGTTGTAGCCGGAATGCACCTGCCCGCCATTGCGCCCCGATGCCCCAAAGCCCACGCGATGCGCGTCAAGCACAACCACGCGCACGCCTTTGCGCGCAAGCGTCAACGCCGCCCAAAGACCCGTAAACCCTGCGCCCAATATGGCCACATCTGCACGGGTGTCGCCCTCAAGGGCAGCACGTTGCGGGGCAGACGCCACCGATGCCGCGTAATAGGAGGGGGCGTGTTGGCCCGAAATATCGTTGCGATAGAGCGGGTTCATACGTTCAACAAAAGGTGTTCCCGCTCCCATGGGCTGATGACTTGCAGGAATTCTTTATATTCCAAATCCTTCACCGCCCTGTAAACGCTACAGAATTCGGGGCCGAGAATGGCCGTCATGGCGCTGTTTTCGACAAACAGGTCCAATGCATCGCCAAGGCCGCGTGGGATATTGTCATCGCCCTGGTAGGCATCCCCCTTGAATTCGGGGCTTGGCGCGCGCGCCTCCTCCAGACCGATCAGGCCGCAGGCCAGCGAGGCGGCAATGCCCAGATAAGGGTTGCAGTCCATACCCGGCAGCCGATTTTCCACACGGCGGCTTGCAGGGTCGGAGACAGGCACGCGCAGCCCCGTTGTGCGATTGTCGCGGCCCCATTCAAGGTTAATGGGCGCGGCAAAATCAGGCACATATCGCCGATAGCTGTTCACATAAGGGGCCAAAAGCGCAATTGCGGCGGGCAGGTTGTTTTGCAGGCCCGCAATGAAATGCAGAAATTCGGGCGTTTCTGCACCTGTCTCGGTGGAGAAAATATTGCGGCCCGTCTGGGTGTCGACCACCGAATGATGAATGTGCATCGCAGAACCAGGTTCGCCCTCAATCGGTTTCGCCATGAAGGTGGCATAGCAATTATGGCGCAAGGCCGCCTCGCGGATCATGCGTTTGAAATAGAATATTTCATCCGCCAAGCGCACGGGATCGCCATGGCGCAAGTTCAATTCAATTTGACCCGCGCCGCCTTCTTGCAAGATGCCGTCAATCTCAAGCCCCATGGCCTCCGCAAAATCGTAAATGTCATCAATCACGGGGCCATATTCATCGACCGCCGACATGGAATAGGCCTGCCGCGCGGCAGCGCGGCGACCTGATCGGCCCATGGGTGGCTCAATCTCGCGCGCGGGATCGGTGTTGGGGGCCACAAGATAGAATTCCATCTCAGGCGCCACAATCGGAGTGAGGCCCTTGGCGTTATACATCTCGACCACGCGCCGCAGCACATTGCGCGGGGCAAACGGCACGGGCGCGCCGGTTTGGTCGTTGATGTTGTGGATCACTTGCAGCGTCCAATCCGCTGTCCATGGTGCGGGCAGCGCCGTGTCCCAATCTGGGGTCAGCACCATGTCGGGTTCGGTGAACCCGTCTGGCGAGGCATCGGCCCAATCGCCTGTGATTGTTTGGAAAAAGATCGAATTAGGCAGGTAGAAATGCGTTTGGCTGGCGAATTTTTGACCTGGCATGGCCTTTCCACGCGCCACCCCTGCGAGGTCTGATACGATGCATTCCACCTCATCCAAACGGCGGCTTTCCAAAAAGCTGCGGGCGACTTCGGGCAGATTGTCGAGAAAGCTGTCATAGGCGCTGCTCATGCGGGCACCTTGGCATTTTTGAACAGTGCCGCCATGTGATCCGCCAAAACGCCATTATCGGTGGGCGCTGTTAACCCTGCCTTGGCCCGATCCAGTAACGGGGCAGGCACAATACCCTGTCCGCGATGGGCAATCAGCCCTGCGATGACATTGGCCCCAAATTCGGGATGGGCCTGCACGGTGAAGGTATGCCCGCCATAAGACAGCATCGCATGGGCGCAAAATGCGTTGGAGGCAAGGGTCTCTGCCCCGTCACATGGCGTGATCACCTGATCTTGATGCCATGCGTTTAAATGCAGCGTGCGGCCATCTTTCAGATGATACGCCTGCCGCCCAACGCACCAACCGCCTGCGAATTTTTCAACCCGACCGCCAAGGGCCTGCGCGATGATCTGATGCCCGAAACACACTCCGATCAACGGCACACGCGCCGCGTGGATATCGCGGATCAGCGCCTCCAGCGGGGGGATAAACGGGTGATCCTCATAGACCCCGTGGCGTGAGCCCGTGATGAGCCATCCATCTGCCTCGCCTATCCGCTCAGGAAAGATCATATCAACCACGTTATAGACGCGGAAGGTGAAATCATGACCGTCCAGGAGCTCTGCAAAAAGCCGTGCGTAATCGGTGAAATCAGGTTTCAACTCGTCAGGCATATGGCCTGTTTGTAAAATGCCAATGATCATGTGTGGCCTGTAAATATAGGGTAACTCAAGGCTATGCCGCCGCGCATCATTCGGCAAGGGGTCAGATTAGACCGTATCGAGATAGAGCTGCATCTGCTCCTCTGGCGAAAGTTCAGCCATGTAATGCATTTCTTGACGCTTGGTGGCGAGGTAATTGGCGACCAACTCAGGAGGAAAGATCTGCGCGGCCATCGGACAAACCTCGAAAGCGGTGATGGCATCGCCCCATGTGGTCGGCAAATGCGGGCTTGCCGCGTCATAGGCATTGCCATGGGTGGGCGCGGGCGGTGTCAGTTTGCCTTCGATCCCTGCAAGGGCCGCGCCCAGGATTGCGGCCACCAAAAGATAGGGGTTCACATCGCCCCCCGCGACCCGATGCTCAATCCGCCGCGCGGCAGGTGCGCCTGAGGGGACGCGCAGCGCGGTGGTGCGGTTTTCATAGCCCCACGCCAAGGCCGTTGGCGCATGAGCGCCTGGCACAAACCGATCGTAGCTGCTGGCATGGGGGGCGAAAATCAGCATTGAGCCTGCCATTCCCGCCAAACATCCCGCGACCGCATGGCGCAGCGCATCTGACCCATCGGCATGGCCATTGTCGAAAATATTGCGGCCATTTTTGTCGAGAACAGAAAAATGCATATGCATTCCGTTGCCCGCGTAATCCTCATAAGGTTTTGCCATGAAAGAGGCGGCAAACCCATATTTGCGTGCGACGCCCTTGACCAAAAGCTTGAACAGCCATGCATCATCCGCCGCTTTGAGCGCATCCGATTGGTGCATCATGTTGATTTCAAACTGTCCTGGACCCGCTTCGGAAATCAGCGTGTCCGCGGGGATATCCATCGCCTCGCAGGCCTCGTAAATTTCGGTAAAGAACTGGTCGAATGCATCGAGTTGGCGCAGGGCAAGGATTTCTGCCTGATTGCGTCTTTTGCCAGAGCGGGGCGAGGGGGGCACGCGCAAATCGGGGCCGCGATCATCAATGATATAGAATTCCAACTCAGTCGCGACCACAGGGGTCAGGCCAAGGGCCGTATAACGATCCAGAACCCGTGCCAAAGCATGACGCGGATCACCTGCAAAGGGGCGACCGTCTTCGTGGAACATCCAAAGCGGCAACAGCGCGGTTGGATTGTTCAGCCACGGCATGGGCACGAAGCCACGCTCGGTAGGCAGAAGCAAACCATCTGGGTCGCCGCTTTCGAAAACAAGGGGACTGTCATCAATATCTTCGCCCCAGATATCAAGGTTCATCACCGAGAAGGGGAAGCGCGTGCCATCTTCCCATGCCTTTTGGGCATAGCGCCGCGCGATCCGCTTGCCGCGCGGTTGACCGTTCAGGTCAGCGGCGGCCACGCGAATGGTTTTTATATCGGGCTTATCATCAAGATAACTGCTCATTGCGCCAGTCTAGCGCGGCAATTTGGAAATGGCAGTGAAATCTATTCGGCGCGGCGCGGTAATTGCACGCCTGCCTAAAGTTTGGCCACACGTTGGCGGGCAAGCGCACTGTCGCGGTCGTTGATCCCCAGCATCGGTGCCACCATGCGCAACAGCGCATCTTCATCGGCGCTGCGCTTGCCATCGGCCAGTGCGATTTGCCAAAGCGCCTCGATCACAAGGATACGCTCATAGGCGACCGCCTCCTTGATTGCGCGGGTAAAAGCGGACCGGGGCTTCTCAGCGGCTTCGGCCCTGCCTCTTGCATCAAAATGACGCGCAGCGAGGTCTCCACCGATCTTCGTTCCTCGGCGCTGTAATCCCCATCGCTTCGTGCAAGCCGCACCAAAGCGCCGCAAGCGCAAGCCGCGCGTGCACTGTCGAGCAGGGGTTCAGGTTTGGCGCACCAAGACGGCGCAAGAAGATCAAAAATCATAGCCCCTATATAGCGTAGCACTTTCGCAGGATGAGAATATGCTGGGTTTATCTGCCTAAAACGTATAGAGGAAATGTGGAATGATTTCATTCCAAAAGGAGGGTTTAGGTAAAGATGACCCACCATTTATGCCCCGCGCGGGCAGGGAAACCTGTGGATCACACACGGCCTCAGGGAAGGTCTCGCTGGTCCGTCACCATTCCCTGCTGTGCCTTATTTGTCAGGATCAATACCACAGGATGATCACCCCACATTTCATTTGCGCGCCAACTGGCTGATGATTTTGGGGATGCGAGGCGTCCCGATTTGATCTCATAGGAGGGTCCCGGTGTATGCTGCCCCGCTTCGTGGCTCAGGCGGGCAGATGGATTGTGCCATCTCAAACCCATCTTGATGGTAAAGCTGCGCACCGCCTGCCTTTTGCATAGTGGCTTTCAGCGCGCCGTGCTCCTGTGGATGCAATTCTGCGAGATGGATATTGTCCATGGGTCGCAACAGTTCAGCCGCCAGAAGCGGTGAGCCCGCATAGGCATTGGGTCCGTATTTCTGCGCCACCTTATCCAACGCGCGGCGATAGGGGTGGTCGGATGCAAAGGTCCGTGCAAGTCGGCCAATGCCCGCTTTCGCCTCGCCCGTTTTCACGGCTTCAGCCGCGCTGAGATCATAAAGCCCACGTCCCGCATGGGTTTCGATATAGCTCAAGGGTTTGTTTTTGCGCGTGAGGTAATCCAACACCCACGCCAGTGCGGCGTGCTTATGCACATCGGCCAAATTGCCCGCGTGATAGATATGTTGATAGGACAGCATGGCCCGCGTCAGACAGGCTTAAACAAGCCTGCTGACATCCTTGGCCGCGCGCACGAAATCGCGGAACAGCGGATGCGGGGCAAATGGTTTCGATTTCAATTCGGGGTGGAATTGCACGCCGATATACCATGGGTGATCCTTGATCTCGACAATCTCGGGCAATTTGCCATCGGGCGAGAGGCCCGAGAACATCAGGCCGCATTTTTCCAGTTTGTCGCGATATTTGATATCGACCTCATAGCGGTGGCGGTGGCGTTCCTCGATGGTGGTGGTGCCATAGGCCTCGGCCACACGGCTGCCTTCGGCGAGAACGGCATCATAGGCCCCAAGACGCATGGTGCCGCCCTTGTCGTCATTGGCTTTGCGCGTCACCTTGTAATTGCCCTGCACCCATTCTTTCAGATGGTAGACAATCGGCTCGAACCGCTTTTGGCCTGCTTCGTGATCGAATTCTTCTGAGCCTGCCTTGGCCAATCCTGCCAGATTGCGCGCAGCCTCGATCACCGCCATTTGCATCCCCAAGCAAATGCCCAAATAGGGGATCTTGCGGGTGCGGGCGAATTCAGCTGCTTTGATCTTGCCCTCTGTTCCGCGTTCGCCAAAGCCACCCGGCACAAGGATCGCGTGAAAGCCTTCAAGATGAGGGGCAGGATCTTCGCTGTCGAAAATCTCGGCATCAATCCATTCCGCGCGGACCTTCACGCGATTGGCCATGCCGCCATGGGTCAAGGCCTCCGCGATGGATTTATAGGCATCTTCCAGCTGTGTATATTTGCCCACAATCGCCACGCGCACCTCGCCTTCGGGATTGTGAATGCGATCCGAGACATCCTCCCAACGGCTGAGGTCGGGCTTGGGGGCAGGGGCGATTTGAAATGCATCCAGCACCGCCTGATCCAACCCTTCGCGGTGATAGGCCAAAGGTGCATCATAGATCGTGCTGAGGTCTTGTGCGGCAATCACCGCATCGGGGCGCACATTGCAAAACAGCGCCAGCTTTTCGCGTTCCTTGACGGGGATCGGCCCCTCGGAGCGGCAGACCAGAATATCTGGCGCAAGCCCGATGGAGCGCAACTCTTTCACGCTGTGTTGTGTGGGCTTTGTTTTCAACTCGCCCGAGGCTTTGATATAGGGCAACAGGGTCAGGTGCATGAAGATACATTGGCCACGGGGGCGTTCTTGGCCGAATTGGCGGATTGCCTCGAAAAACGGCAAGCCTTCGATATCGCCAACCGTGCCGCCGATTTCGCGAGCATAAAATCCACCTCGTCTTCGCCAGTAATGAAATCTTTGATCTCATTTGTGACAGAGGAGATCGCCGGATAGTTTTTCCAGGTAATCGCCGCGGCGTTCCTTCTCAAAACATTGGAATAGATGCGACCAGAAGAAACACTGTCGGTGGCGCGCGCAGAGACACCCGTAAAGCGTTCGTAATGGCCCAGATCAAATCGGTCTCCGCACCATCATCGGTCACGAAAACCTCGCCATGCTCGAGGGGACATGGTGCCGGGATCGACATTGAGATAGGGGTCAAGCTTGCGCAGCCGCACGGTGTAGCCGCGTGCCTGAAGCAGCGCACCAAGCGCGGCGGAAGCAAGGCCTTTCCCAAGCGAAGAGACCACCACCCGTGATGAAAATGTATCGTGCCATTTACCCTGTATTCTCCCGTGCGGGCTGTTATGTCTGTGAAACAGACCGCCTTTGCCACCTGTGTCACGGGATTTGATCGTATCAGGATTCGCAGGGTTAGGGCAAGCGGTCAGCGCTATATCATGTGGATCAAAATAACAAAGACCCAATATTTATTGAGTCTTTGTCAAAATTTATTTTTCGCGGGCGAATTATTCGGCGCGCGGGGCAGGGCAGGTGCGTCACCCAAAGCGGGGGGCGCGGGCTGTCGAAGCGGCGGGGCTGTCTCAGAGGTCTTAATCCGCGCTGCTTGGGGCAGTGCGGATGCGCCGATGCGATCAAGACGGATGTTGTCTCGGAGTTTCGCCGCCAGAATGGTCAAGGTGATGGACGTTGCCAAAAACGCCGCCGCAAAAGCCCATGTCCAGCTTACTCAGGGCTGTTGCCGCCTGACGTCCAGTCATCAATCCACCGATAGTCCGCCGCCGCCAAGTCATGCCACCCCTTCCGGGCGCTGCAAAGCACCACGGCAATCAAGCAGATTGCGAGGATGAAGATAATGACGAGAACGATATTTTCCATGAGCGGCCTCAGGTGGGTGTCTGTAACAATCCGTCACTTTTCGCGGCTTACTTAGGGGATGCGACCTGCCGCCGCAAGCCAAGTTGCACAACTTTAAGGCGAAAACGCGCTTATGCAAGAAATTATACGAAACTTGACGCGCTGCGGGAGCAGAGCCGGGCAATCGCTTCGCCCGGCTGAGGCGTTTTTCATGCTTTTCACCGTGGCAGCCTATCGTTATAGACGCGGGCGTTTGTAGAGCAGGCCAAGGGCTGCGGCGAAGAACGGATCATAAAATGGCAAATGTTGTGGTTGTGGGCGCGCAATGGGGCGATGAGGGCAAGGGTAAGCTTGTCAGATTGGTTGAGCGAACGCGCCGATATCATCTGCCGCTTCAAGGCGAGTCATAACGCGGGCCACACATTGGTGATCGATGGCAAGGTCTACAAGCAATGCGCTGCCCTCGGGGTGGTGCGGGTGGAAGCTGAGTGTCATTGGCAATGGCGTGGTGCTTGATCCGTGGCATCTGGTCGAAGAAATCGGAAAAATTCGTCAGATGGCGTGACGATCACGCCTGAGACCTTGATCATTGCAGAACACCCCGTTGATCCTGCCCATCCATGGCGAATTCGGATCGCCCGCGGATGCGGTAGTGCGAAGAACTGCGAAAATCAACGCCTGGGACGTGGCATTGGCCCAACCTATGAGGATAGGTGGGCCGCCGCTCCGTGCGCGTGGCGGATTTGGCCGATGAGGCCACTTTGATTGCGTGTGGATCGCGCATTGCAGCATCACGACCCACTGCGCCGTGGTTTGGGTATCGCGCCCGTTGACCGCGATGCGCTGATCGAAAAACTCAAGGCCATCGCGCCTGAAATTCTGCCCTATGCCGCCCCCGTCTGGAAGGTGCTGAACGAACAGCGCCGCGCGGACGAAGCGGATTTTGTTTGAGGGCGCACAAAGGCGCGTTGTTGGATATTGATTTTGGCACTTATCCCTTTGTGACCTCTTCCAACGTGATTGCAGGGCAGGCTGCAACAGGCGTTGGCCTTGGGCCAGGGGCGGTGGATTATGTGCTTGGCATTGTAAAAGCCTACACCACCCGCGTGGGCGAAGGGCCATTCCCGACTGAATTGCAGGATGAAGACGGCAACCGCCTTGGCACACGCGGTCATGAGTTTGGCACGGTCACCGGCCGAAAGCGGCGCTGTGGGTGGTTTGATGCGGCCCTCGTGCGTCAGACCTGTGCGACATCGGGTGTGAATGGCATTGCGCTGACGAAACTGGATGTTTTGGATGGGTTTGACACGCTCAAAATCTGCGTGGGTTATGAACTGGATGGCGCGCGGATTGATTACCTGCCCACGGCGTCAGAGGCGCAGAAACGATGCACCCCGATTTATGAAGAATTGGAGGGGTGGCATGAAACCACCGAAGGCGCGCGCTCTTGGGCGGATTTGCCCGCCAATGCGATCAAATATGTGCGCCGCGTGGAGGAGTTGATTGACTGCCCTGTGGCGCTACTTTCCACTCACCTGAGCGCGAAGACACAATTCTTGTGACAGACCCGTTCGCGGATTGACCGAGGCATCACCACGGGAAAGCTGATTGACATGGCCCTTGGCTATAAGACTCGCAAGCGTTTATCCTTGTTTATTCTCGTCTTCGGCTTGCCTGCCTATATTGCAGTGGCTTGGTGGTTGATGAGCCTGTTTGAACGGCCCTCCATTTGGGTGGAGTTTGGGGTTTATGTGGGCTTGGGCATCATCTGGGCGCTGCCCTTGAAGGCCGTGTTCAAAGGGATCGGTCAGGCTGATCCCGATGCCCCGCAGGATGAGAGCCGCGCGTCCTCAGGCAAGTGAGAATGCGCCATTCTCGCCACGGATGATCCGTCCGTTTTGCAAGGCCGAGGCAAAGCCTTGCAAAATGGTTTCCCGATCAAATCCCGAATGGGCATCCATTTCAAGCAATTCCAAGATTTGGGGGCGTTGGAAGCTGTTGGTTTCCGAAAACCCTACAATGTGGCGCGCGGCCAGCAAAACGGCATCTTCAGCCGATTTGGGTGCAGCATCCAGATAGGCGGCAGCAAAATTTCCGCTCAAAGCAGGCTGTGCGCTGGATAGGAGTTCGGCACTCTCTCCGATATTCGCGGTGCGTTCCGCCAACATCGCCAATGTGGCGGTGAATTTTCGAGTGGGCATTCGTCCAGTGGCGGCTGCAAGCGCATAGCCCGCAGCAGGCCCGTTGGCAACGGCGCGCTGGGGTTCATAACGCGCTTGTTCGGTCTCTTGTGCTTGTTCCTCCGTTTCGAGGTCAATGCGTTGCTCTGAGACCAAAACCAACGGCGCGGTGCGGCTTGCTGCGCTGCGGTCGCTGGGGGTGGCGGCGCTTCGTTTTACATCGATGCTGACGCGGCGCAGAGTGTTGGTTTCGGGCGCATCCGCGCTTGCGGCTTCCGCGCTTGTGGCGGCCATCGCCGCCTTGAGGTGGCGCAGCGTGCTTTGTCGGCGCGTGGTGGCCTCATCTTCCAAGCGGTGGTCTGTGATTGCAAAAAGCCGCTCTGCCACCCGATCTGCGTCCACAGGTGCAAATCCTATGCCGCGATCGGCTGTTTCCGTGGGGTGCTCTTCTTCATGCGCAATGGCGTTGAGCTGCCATCAATGCCTCGTCATGTATCGGCTGGACCGAAGCTGTCGCAGCCATTGCGCCTCTGCCTGTGCAGGGTCGGTGGGTCAGCAGACGCCTCTGGCGTGGCAAAATTCCCCAAGCGCGCGGCCATTTCGGTCTCAAAAAAAAAGGTCAACAGGCGGCTCCGGACACAGCCTCGTCTGTTGTGTTGGGTTCTTTGGCGGGCTCCAGTGTAGGAAGTGCTTCTGACTCCTGATTTAGGCGCAGTGCGGTTTGCGCGCCTCGTTCAAAATGTCAACCAAAGCGGCCTCGGCTGCGGCGGCAGATCGGGATTATCGGTTGTTTGCGCAAATGCACCAATCCCTTGGAGGCGAAGGGGGCAGATGCGGTTGCGCTTTTGCGCATTGGGTGCCGGTTATCACCTGTGGCTCTGGATCACGCGTTTTTCCCCCGCATCTTTGCGGCCGTTTCTGGCTTTGCCTTTGCGGCACGCTCTGCGGCCCATGACCTCAGCGGACCATGCCATGCCTGTGGGGTTTGGGGTGTCCGTTCACCGGCGGCCTGATCGCGGCTGAGGGCTTCGATATGGGCCTCCAACTCTTCCCGCTGGCGCAGCTTTCTGTGGTGCGGCCTCCTGAGTGCGGCACTCCCGTGGAGGTGCGGCCTCCGTGGCAGAGATGAGGGTCTTAGCGCGGGCGGGCGCGCTGAAAAATCCCGTATCTGCGTGTTCATCTTCGGTGTATTCATCTACCGTCGCCATGGGCATTGGCGGCACGAAGATAGGGGCGGGTGTTGGCCCTTGCTCCGTCTCTTCCGCGCTTGGTCCCGCCGTGGTTTCCGCCGTGGTTTCCGCCGTGGTATCCCTCGTGACTTCCGCTGCGCTTGGCGTGCCTATAAGCTGTGTGGGATCGTTGGATTGGGCGTGACTTGGTTTTATATCCACTAGGGTGCTTGGTTCGGTTGCCTGAAATGGAGGTGTGTCGATGTCTGCGGAGACGTGATTGAACCCGATGTCAGGGCGCAAGATCATGCCGTTTTCAACCATCTCTGCGCGGATCCTGCCTTGTGCAGTGTTTTCCGCAAAAAGGCGCAAGGTTTCGGCATCTGGCTGTGGTGGCTCCGCGCCAAAGAAACGATCCCCCGCCGCAAGGTCGCGAAAATATTCTGCAACACCTTTCATGGCGCTGAACGGGTCATCAAACCCCTCAAGCGTGCATGAAAATGTGCCATAGGACACGGTTAGAACTTTTTGCGTTTCACCCATCTGAACCACTCGCTTGCACCTTGCGGCACATGATCTGTATTTATCATTTATTCACTCACGGTAAAAAAACTATTAATCATAAACGCGACAGGATTGAGGCTATTCGGTGATGAATTCTTGGGGAAACCGTAACAATGAGGGTGAATCTGGGGCGATTGTTTCCCATGATGGTTTACTGTGTCTTGTTGGGGGTGGTGCGGTTGATGACAATGCGCTGGATGAGCTCCATGCAACTGGGGCGATTCTTGTTGCGGCGGATGGGGGTGCGGATCACCTTTTGGCCAAAGGCCTGGTCCCGAAAGCCGTGATTGGGGATATGGACTCGGTCAGCCCCCATGCCAGAGCCGCCTTTGCTGATCGTCTCTATCCGATTGCCGAGCAAGACAGCACCGATTTTGAGAAATGCCTGCGCAATGTCGCGGCAAGCGCTATTGTTGGCTTGGGGTTTTTGGGGCCACGCACGGATCACGCGCTTGCCGCGATGCACGCTCTGGCGGCTCACGCGGGGCGGCCCGTCATTTTGCAAAGCGATAGAGATATCGTTTTCCACCTGCCTCCCGCGCGCATCGTGCAGATTGATCTGCCCAGAGGCACAAGGGTGTCGTTGTTCCCGCTTGCGCCTGTGCGCTGTCGGGCCGATGGGCTGCAATGGTCGCTTGAGGGCTTGACGCTTGCGCCCATGGAGCGGATTGGCACATCAAACAAAGCCTGCGGCGGCGTGGTGTCACTGGAGGCGCAATCAGCGGGGCTTTTGTGCATTTTGCCTGCGGAATTTCGCGATCAAGTCTTGCACAGCCTGATCCTTGCGCATTGACCCTCGCATCCTGAAGGAAAGCCCGTTAAACACGGGTGCAAAGAGGTGAATGCCACAGAATCCGTGGCAAGACAGGACAAGGAGAAGCGCGAATGGCGGCGGATCTGAACCCGATTGACAAGGCAAAATACGTTGCGGCAAAGCGTGCTGTCGATTTTGTCGAAGATGGGATGCGGCTGGGCCTTGGTACGGGGTCAACAGCGGCATGGATGGTGCGTTGCTTGGGCGAAATGGTCCGCGAGGAGGGGTTGCAGGTCACAGGCGTTGCCACCTCGACCCGCACTGCGGAACTTGCGCGCGAAGTGGGGATCACCGTCAAAACTCTGGACGAGGTGAAATGGTTGGACCTGACCATTGATGGCGCAGATGAGTTTGACCCGAACCTGAACTTGATCAAGGGCGGTGGCGGGGCCTTGCTGCAAGAGAAGATCGTGGCCACCGCGTCTGATCAGATGATCGTCATTGCAGACCCTGCCAAGGAGGTCACGGGTCTTGGTGCATTTCCTTTGCCTGTTGAGGTGATCCCTTTTGGCTGGCAAACCACCAAAGCGCTGATTGAGGAGGTTTTGGTCAATCTCGATGTGTTGGGGCGCAGCACGTCTTTGCGTCTTTCGGGCGAAGAACCCTATCGCACCGATGAGGGCAATTATATTATTGATCTGCATCTCAAGCGGATCGCCAATCCACAGCAAGCATCGCTTGTTCTCAATCAAATCCCTGGCGTGGTGGAAAATGGGCTTTTTCTTGATATTTGCGACATCATTGTGATTGGTCATGGTGATGGCACGGTCGAGGTGCGCAACATCAATGACGGCACGGTGGAGCGTGAGAAGATCGACATTGTCGAGGGCGATAACCTGTTCCAAATCCCCTAAGGTGATGCAAGTGAAGGCAGTTTGATGGCATTTGACTATGATCTATTCGTAATTGGTGGCGGCTCAGGCGGGGTGCGTGCGGCGCGTGTGGCAGCAGGGCTTGGGGCCAAAGTGGCCTTGGCCGAAGACAGCCGCATGGGGGGCACCTGCGTGATCCGTGGCTGTGTTCCAAAGAAATTGATGGTTTTTGCCTCGGAATATGCGCCGATGGCGGAGGATGCCGCAGCCTACGGGTGGGACGTCACGCTTGGGGCGTTTCACTGGCCAAATTTTCAACGCAAGCTCGGCGCTGAACTGGATCGGTTAGAGGCCGTTTACAATGGCCTTCTGGAGAAATCTGGCGTGCAGGTTTTCGCACAGCGCGCTGCGCTCGCGGATGCCCATTCGGTGCGCCTGAGCGATGGCACGGTGAAATCAGCCAAACATATCCTGATTGCCACGGGCGGGCGCCCCATCCGACCTGATATCCCAGGCGCAGAGCACGGGATCGTGTCGGATGATATCTTCAATTTGCCCAACTTGCCGAAATCCATTTTGATTGTCGGGGGCGGCTATATCGCCTGTGAATTCGCCTGTATCCTCAATGGTCTTGGGGTTGAAGTCGCACAGTATTACCGCGGTGCGCAAATTCTGCGCGGCTTTGATGACGAGGCGCGCGGCCTGATCTGCGACCAGATGCGCGCGGGCGGCATCAATATTCATATGGGCACGGATGTGCGAGGGGTCGAGAAAACCGATGCGGGTCTTGTTGTGGCCGCCACAAATGGCGAGACTCGGGTTTTTGAGCAGGTGTTTTTTGCCACGGGCCCGCCGCCCAACACGGACGGATTGGGCCTAGGGCTGTGGGGGTCAATGTGGCCGTGAGGTGAAATCGTGGTGGATGCACGTTCAGTCAGACCGCCCGTGCCTTCGATCTATGCCATTGGCGATGTGACCAATCGCGTGAACCTGACACCCGTGGCGTCCGCGAGGCCAGCCTTTGTTGCGACCGTGTTCGATGGCAAAAAGACCCCTGTGGACCATGATCTGATTCCTTCGGCGGTGTTCACCCAGCCCGAATTCGGCACAGTCGGCCTGTCCGAGGAGGATGCGCGGGGGCAAGCTGCGGTTGAGATTTACGCAACCTCTTTCAAGCCGATGCAGTCGGGATTTGCAGGTCGCATGGATCGTGTGATGATGAAATTGGTGGTCAACGCGGAAACGCGGCAGGTTTTGGGATGTCACATTGTCGCCCCTGGGGCGGGCGAGATGATCCAATTGGCGGGCATTGCCATCAAAATGGGCGCAACAAAGGAAGATTTTGACCGCGTCTGCGCGGTGCATCCCACAATGTCCGAAGAGTTGGTTACGATGAAAACACCCGTTCGTATGGCTTGAAAATCGGCCATAAAGGCACATCTGTGTTAGGACGGCACACAGCCCTGTGGTGCAGCGTGGCATAGCATGGCACAAAATGAGCATCGAAGTTTAAGACGAGAGATCACAAGAGGATATAGCACAGCATGGCTGGAAATAATGGCGGCCCTTGGGGCTCTGGCGGAAATCGCGGTGGCGATGATGATGGCCGCAATGGTGGCCCACGCCGCCCTGAACAGGGTGGTGGTCAACAAATTCCTGAATTGGATGATCTGGTCCGCAAGGGGCAGGAGCAACTTCGCGTATTGATGGGCGGTCGCGGTGGCGGGAATGGCGGCTTTGGCGGTGGACCAGGCGGTGGCGGTTTCAAACCAACCCGCGGGATGTATTTCTTGGGCGCGGGCGCCGCATTCGTGGTGTGGTTTTTGGCCTCCTTCTATACGGTTCAGCCATCCCAGCAGGGCGTGGAAACATTTTTTGGTCAGTTCCATCGCATCACAGACGAAGGCCCGCATATCGCCCCATGGCCGCTCGTGCGCGCCGAGGTGATCGAGGTGACGACACAGCGCACCGAGGCCATTGGATCAAACCGCGCGGGCGAGGGTCTGACGCTGACCACGGATGCCAATATCGTGGATATTGATTTCCAAGTGGTTTGGAACATCAAGGATCCCGCGCAGTTTTTGTTCAACCTGCGCGACCCCGAAGTAACGGTGCGTGCCGTGTCCGAGGCGGCGATGCGCGAAGTGATTGCGCAGTCCGAATTGGCACCGATCCTGAACCGTGATCGTGGTTTGATTGCGGATCAGGCGCGAGAATTGATCCAACTGACCATGGACAGCTACGAGGCTGGTATCAATATCGTGCGTCTCAACCTTGACCGTGCGGACCCGCCTGCGGAGGTGATTGATGCCTTCCGTGACGTTCAGGCCGCGGAGCAGGAACGTGACCGTCTGGAACGGCAGGCCGATGCTTATGCGAACCAAGCTTTGGCTGGCGCACGCGGTGAGGCGGCGCAGCTTTTGGAAGAGGCCGAAGGTTACCGCGCCCAAGTGGTGAATGAGGCCGAAGGTCAGGCAAGCCGCTTCTTGGCGGTTTTGCAAGAATATCGTGGTGCGCCAGAGGTGACGCGGCGGCGTATCTACCTTGAAACCATGGAGCTGGTCTTGGGTGATGTGAACCTTTTTCTGATGGATGAGGGCAGCTCAGGCAGTGGTGTGGTTCCTTATCTGCCGCTCAACGAATTGCGCCGCAATGATACCACGGGAGGCAATAACTAATGTCACGTATCGCTTTTCTTCTTCCCATTGGCGTCTTGCTGGTCGCGCTTGGGTTTAGTTCGTTGTTCATCGTGGATGAACGCCAGAAAGCCTTGGTGCTTCAATTCGGCCAAATTCGTCAGGTCATCGAGGAGCCTGGGTTGAACCTCAAAGTGCCGTTTATCCAAGAGGTGGTCTATTACGATGACCGCATTCTGTCGTTGGACACGCAACCCATTGAGGTTACACCTTCCGATGATCGCCGCTTGGTTGTGGATGCGTTTGCGCGTTATCGAATTTCCGACATTGTAACCTTCCGTCAGGCCATTGGCGCAGGCGGTTTGCGTGCGGCTGAGGCGCAGCTTCAAGACATTCTCAACCCGCAAATTCGTGCTGTTTTGGGTGCCGATGGTGTGACCTCGAACACGATCCTTTCGGCGGAGCGCGCCGCGTTGATGGCGCGGATCACGGCGCAGTCCCGTGTTCTGGCGGAGCGTGTGGGTCTTGAGGTTCTCGATGTGCGCCTCAAGCGCACAGAATTGCCGCAGCAAAACCTTGAGGCGACCTTCGCCCGTATGGAGGCCGAACGACAGCGTGAAGCCACAGATGAGCGTGCGCGTGGGGCCGAAGCGGCACAACGGGTGCGCGCGCAAGCCGACCGCACCGTGGTTGAGATTGTCTCCGAGGCAACACGCGAGGCCGAAATCATTCGCGGTGAAGCGGATGCCGAACGCAACCGCGTCTTCGCCGAGGCGTTCTCGCAGGACACGGAATTCTTTGAATTCTACCGTTCTATGGGCGCATACAGCCAAGCCTTGCGCGGGGGCAATTCCACCTTCGTTCTCACGCCTGACAGCGAATTCTTCGATTATCTGGGGTCTTCGCAAAGCGCACGCTGATGCTTGGGCTGTCTTGGGATATTATCATAGCGGGGCTTGGAATGGCCCTTGTGATCGAGGGGCTGGTCTTTGCACTGGCCCCTTCGCGTTTGGACAATCTGGTTGCTTTTCTGGCCACCATCCCGGTCGAAACCCGCCGTCTTATTGGCTTTGGTGCGCTTGTTCTTGGGGTGGTCCTGTTGGCCTTCGGGGCGAGTTTGTAACCTTCTCTCACAGCCTTGTGACGGGTGTATGAGATAGGATGATGCGCTTTGGCTTGAATGACGCGTGCGGCGTTCAAATATAGTCCTCATCATGCGGGGCGTGACGCACCCCAGAACAGGGCGCGCGGTCTGCGATGCTTGAGAGTTGAAAAGGAGTGTGCAGGTGAGAAACCAATATCCATCCAATCAGGGCCAGCGACCCTTACCCATGTCACAAGCCCCTGCTGCACCGCCAGCGCAGGCGCGTGTTCAGCAGGGGCTTATTTGGCTTGGCGCGGCGCTGGTCGCGATGACGCTTCTTATGGGTCAATTGGCCCATGCCCAAGCACAGCGCCCAGACACATTTGCGGATTTGGTCGACCAAGTGGGCGATGCGGTGGTGAATATCACAACCACCTCCATTGTCGCGGCGCGCCAAGACGGGCCGCAAGGCATTCAGCCGATGCTGCCGCCTGGGTCCCCTTTCGAAGATTTTTTCAACGATTTTATGAACCGCAACGGGCAAGGGGGGCAGGTGCCGCGGCGCTCGCAGGCTTTGGGTTCGGGCTTCGTCATTTCTGATGACGGGTTCATCGTGACGAACAATCACGTCATTGAAGGTGCGGATGAGATTTCGGTCGAGTTTCGCTCGGGTGAAATGTTGCAGGCGGAGCTGATCGGCACTGACCCCAACACCGATATTGCGCTTTTGAAGGTCACTCCTGATACGCCTTTGACCTCTGTGTCCTTCGGTGACAGCGATGCGCTGCGCGTGGGGGATTGGGTGATGGCCGTGGGCAATCCGCTGGGGCAAGGCTTCTCGGTCTCTGTCGGTGTGGTCTCGGCGCGTGGGCGTGAATTGTCGGGGGCGTATGATGACTTCATACAAACCGATGCGGCCATCAATCGTGGGAATTCGGGCGGCCCCCTGTTCAACCTTGAAGGCGAAGTCA
This sequence comes from Roseicyclus sp., assembly GCA_018401385.1. Classification (GTDB taxonomy): domain Bacteria; phylum Pseudomonadota; class Alphaproteobacteria; order Rhodobacterales; family Rhodobacteraceae; genus M30B80. Next base: position 893 of record JAGYKZ010000034.1, on the reverse strand, counting down.
TTGGCGTGAACACGGCGATTTTGTCGCCCAATGGTGGCTCCATCGGGATCGGTTTTTCCATGGCCTCGGCCGTGGTCAGCGATGTGGTGGAGCAGCTGCAACAATTCGGCGAGACCCGCCGCGGATGGCTTGGCGTGCGGATTCAGGATGTGAGCCAAGATATCGCGGATGGTCTCTCGCTTGGTGAGGCGCGCGGTGCCCTGGTGACGGATGTGCCCGAAGGACCCGCCCGCGATGCGGGTGTCGAGGTGGGCGATGTGATCCTCAGCTTTGATGGGACGCAGATACAGGACACCCGCGAATTGGTCCGAGTGGTCGCCGCAGCCCCCGTGGGTGAGACGGTCGAGATGGATGTGATGCGCGCAGGTGCGATGGAGACCCTTTCGGTCACCTTAGGTCGCCGTGAAACCGCAGACGCGGCAGCGGCAGGCCAGCCCGAACCAGTCAAACCCGCATCGGTTGATCTGTTGGGTCTGCGCCTTGGTCCGCTTGACGCAGAGGCGCGTGCGGAGCTACAGGCACGCGGCCTCAGCGGTGTGGTGATCGAGGCGGTGGACCCAAATTCAGACGCCGCTGCCAAAGGGTTGCAGGCGGGGGATATTGTGACGGAGCTTGCGCAGATGCCAATTTCCACCCCACAGGAATTTGAACAGATCGTCACCGAGGGGCGGGATGCGGGGCAAAAGTCGATCCTTCTTTTGATCCGCCGTGGCGGTGATCCGCGCTTTGTGGCGCTGAGCTTGCTTGAGTGACGGGTCGTGGCGGCAGAGTGACAGGCGCGGGCGATGTAAATCAGCCCCGCGCTATTTCTTTGCCCCGTGTACCGCGCTCTGCTAGGAAACGGCAGAAACAAACGCCACGCCACAGAACCTTGCCCCAAGGAGGGGCTTTGC
>JAGYKZ010000033.1 GCA_018401385.1 Roseicyclus sp. | reverse complement strand
GTAGTTGAATTCGAGAAAGCTCAGGCTTTGTTCACGATCCAGCCGCGATTTGACCGATTCAAACGACAGCATCCGATTGACTGAGAAATGCCGCCCGATATCGCGCAGAAATTCCAGATAATTCAGCCCGTCCAACCATTCGGCGTTGTTCAGCATCAAGGCGCCAGTCGCGCTGTCATCATAGCGCAGATATTGCGCAAAAACGCGGCTCATCCCCGCGATATTGCCCTCAATCGCCGCCGCATCCAAAAGCGGGCGTTCATCAGACCGAAAGGAGGGATCACCCACCTTGGTCGTGCCGCCGCCCATCAGGGTGATCGGCTTATGCCCCGTTTTCTGATACCAGCGCAGCAGCATGATGTTGAGCAAATGGCCCACGTGCAGCGATTTTGCCGTGGCATCATATCCAATATAAGCAGGGGTCACGCCCGCGCGCAGCGTGTCGTCAAGCTCTTGCAGATCCGTGCAATCGGCCAGAAAGCCGCGCGCGCGAATGATCTGAAGAAAATCGGATTTGGGCTGGTAGGTCATTGCGGTGTGATCCATTCTTGGCAAGCGGGGCGCAGGGGTTCTATGCTCTGCGCGCTGATCTATAACGGGGGTGGGGATGAAGGGAAAGGGTCAAGCCAATCCTGTTTTGCACGTGGCAGGATTGATGTCTGGCACATCGCTTGATGGGGTGGATGCCGCCATTTTGGAAACCGATGGCCTGCGCGTCCATGGGTTCGGCAAAACCGCCTTTCGCGCCTATAGCACGGATGAGCGCGCCGTGTTGCGCGCGGCCTTGGGCACATGGCCGGGCGATGCAGGGCTTTATGCCGCGCAAGAGGTGATCCACCGCGCCCATATCGCGGCGCTCAAGGCGCTGGATGCGCCTTTCGATCTTATTGGGTTTCATGGGCAAACCTTGGCGCATGATCCCGATCAGGGGCGCACGCATCAATTGGGCGATGGCGCGGTTTTGGCGCGGGCCTTTGCCTGCCCCGTGGTTTGGGACTTTCGCAGTAATGATATGCGGATGGGCGGCCAAGGTGCGCCCTTGGCCCCGTTTTACCATTTCGCCTTGGCCAAACACATCGGGGCCACCGCGCCCTTGGCGTTTCTCAATCTGGGGGGCGTGGGGAACATCACCTATGTTGATCCCAGCCGTGACCGTCCAGATCAGGAGGGGGCGCTTTTGGCCTTTGATACGGGGCCTGCAAATGCACCGATGGATGATCTGATGGCGCAGACGGGGCAGGGCTATGACGCCAATGGCGCTTTGGCCGCCACGGGGGGCGTGGATCAGGGGTTTGTGGATCTGGTGATGGGGCAGGGATATTTCCTGAAAATCCCGCCAAAATCCCTCGATCGGGATACATTTGCTCAGGTGTTGAGCGAGGCGCGGATGATGCCCTTGGCCGATGGTCTGGCCAGTTTGGCCGAGGTCAGCGCACGCAGCGTGGCCGAGGGTCTGACGCATTTGCCCAAGCCTGTTCGCCAGATTTTGGTCTGTGGCGGCGGGCGCAAGAATGGCTATCTTATGGCGCGGATTGCAGCGCTTTCAGGGGTTGAGGTTGCGGCGGTTGAAACCGTTGGGCTTGATGGGGATTTCCTAGAGGCTGAGCCTTCGCCTATCTCGCCGCGCGGGTGCGGGCGGGGCTGCCCATCCGCACCTGCAACCACAGGCGTGGCGGCGGCCATAGGCGGCGGTCAGATCAGCCGTCCTTAGCCATCAGCGCGCGGGATATCAAACCCCGCAGGGGAGCAAAGATTACGCTCGATCAAGGAAAAGCGGGGGCTGACTGTACGGATACCAGCGTATAGGCGCCCGTGCTGCGCGCGGATTGCCAGTGATGCTCTGGCACGATGATCTACGGCGCGCCGCCTGCAGATCAGAATAGGATAATGATCGCGCGCAGGCCCATGATCGGTCGCGCTGAGCGACAGGATCAATTCAGCGCCCGCGTGGTAATGCCAAATCTCCCAGTCGCATCGACATGGTGCCAATGGCTGACCTCGCCCTTGGCCAGAAGGAAGTAGATACAAGACCCCGCAGGTGGTCAGCCATACCGCCGCCCACCATGTTTGCCGATAATGCCCACCCTCAGGATGGAATATGCATCAGGCCCAGATGGGCGATAATCGCGGCGGTCATCATGCCTTAGCGCAAGACCGACAGGCCCGCATAAGCGCGCGACATCTTAATTCTTCCTCGATGCGGATCAGTTGGTTGTATTTCATGAACAGTCCGACCGCGCGGGCTGCCTGTTTTGATCTGGCCGCAATTTGTGGCCACGGCCAAATCCGCAATCATTGGCATCTTCGGTCTCGCCCGAACGGTGAAACCATCACGCAGGTCATGCGGTTGCGATGCGCCAATTCGACCGCGTCAAAAGGTTTCGCTCAATGTGCCGATCTGGTTCACCTTCACAAGCAGCGCATTGGCGCAGCCCTTTCTCGATGCCTTCGGCCAAACGGGCAGGGTTGGTGACGAAAGATCATCGCCTGGTGCACCATAGCCCCAATGTCGGTCCAATTCTTTCCAACCCGCCAATCATCCTCGAACAGCCATCTTCGATGGAAGGATCAGTAATCCGCGCAGAGCGCCTTGAGATAGGCGACATTCTCCGGATGGTGTCAGGCTGAGGTAGCCCTCGCCTGCAAGCTCGTATTTGCCGCCCTTGAAATATTCCGTGGCGCACGGTAACAAACGCCAATGCTCCGTGCCAGGCTTGAAGCCCGCTTTTTCAATCGACTGCATGATGAAATCAAGCGCCGCGCGGGTCGATGACAGGGCAGGGGCAATCGCCCTCATCGCCAACACCATTACCAGACCTGCGACGAAAGCTCTTTCTTCAGCGTGTGGAAAATCTCCGACCCCCAACGCACCGCTTCTGACAGGGTCAGGGCGGCGACTGGCATGACCATAAATTCTTGAATGTCGATGGGGTTGTCTGGTATTCACCGCCGTTGATGATGTTCATCATCAGCACGGGCAACACGCGCGCCTGTGTGCCGCCGATATGGCGGTAAAGCGGCTGTCCTGTGGCCTCAGCGGCGAAGCTTTGGCAACCGCCATGGATATGCCAAAATCGCGTTCGCGCCAAGGCGACCTTGTTGTCAGTGCCGTCCATCTCGATCATCACCGCGTCAATCGCGGCCTGTTCGGTGGCGTCAAACCCGACCAAGGTTTCGGCCAATTCGCCATTCACAGCGGCAACCGCCTTTTGCACGCCCTTGCCCATGTAGCGCGCCTTGTCGCCATCGCGCATTTCCACGGCCTCATAGGCCCCTGTGGATGCTCCCGAAGGCACAGCCGCGCGGCCCAAGGTGCCATCTTCCAAAATAACATCCACCTCAACGGTAGGATTGCCACGGCTGTCGAGGATTTCGCGGGCGTGAATATCAATGATGGTGGTCATGGGATTGGCCTATCGTTGAACAAAGGGAAGGGTTCGCGCGATGCTTTAGCGCGATGCGGGATCAGAAGAAAGGGCCGATTGCACGCGCGCAGCGCCCCGCGCCATGCGCGCCTCGCGGATCAGCGTGTAAAGCCCCGCCGCAATCACGATGGCCGATCCGATCAGCATATAGGCATCGGGCCGCTCGCCAAAGACAATCGCGCCCAAGATCAGGGCAAAAAGCAGCCGCGAATAGCGAAACGGTGTGATGACGGATATATCGCCCATCCGCATGGACAAGGTCAGCGTGTAATAGCCTAAAACCCCCGCAAGCAGGGCTGTGGCAAGGCGGATCAATTCAGGGCTTTGCGGCGCAAACCCCCCGCCCGAAAAGGCCCAAAGCATCAGACCCGCAGGAATAACGGAGAAAAACCCATAGCAGGATAATTGCATGGAGCTGTATTTCGCAGGCATCACACGGGTGGCCAAATCGCGCGCGGTCAGGCCGATCACCCCCAGAAGCGCGAGTGCGGCACCGATATCAAATCCAGCCGTTCCAGGGCGGATGATGATCAAGACCCCGATAAAGCCGATGATAATGGCACTCCACCGCCGCCAGCCGACAGGCGCGCCCAAGAAAAGTGCCGCCCCCATCGTCACCATCAGCGGCATCGCCTGTACAATGGCCGCAACCAGCGACATCGGCGATATGGCAAGAGCCGAGACAAACGCCATCGTGCCAAACATCTCGCCCAAATTGCGGGTGAGCATCAGCGGATGCAGCACGTCACGGGTGAGCAATTTCGTGCCTTGCAGGCGGGCCACGATCCCGAAAATAACTGCGCCACCCAGCCCTAGAAGGATCAATATCTGGCCGACCGGCATGGTCACGCTGAGGGTTTTGACAAGCGCATCCTCAATCGCAAAGGCGAACATCGCTGCTGTCATCAAGGCGATGCCGCGTAGGTTTTCCATGATTGGGGGTGCTTTCTTGAAAATAGCCGTTTGCATGGAGTAGCGCGGGCGCAGAGGCGATGCCAGTCAAAACGGGAAGCGGATTATTTTTTGACAGGCTGTTTGATCGGCACGCCGTATAGCTCAAGCTTATGCCCTTGCAATTTATAGCCGAGTTTTGCGGCGATTTTTTCTTGCAAGGCTTCGATTTCGGGGTCGATGAATTCAATCACAGCGCCCGTGGTCACATCAATCAGGTGATCGTGATGCGCGCGCTCTGCATCCTCATAGCGGGCGCGTCCATCGCCAAATTCGACCTTGTCAAGGATGCCGGCCTCCTCGAACAGCTTGACCGTGCGATACACAGTTGCGAGCGAGATCTTTGGGTCCACCGCCGAAGCGCGGGCATAAAGCGCCTCCACATCGGGATGGTCTGAGGCCGCATCAAGCACTTGCGCAATCACGCGGCGCTGTTCGGTCATGCGCAATCCTTGTGCATTGCATCGATCTTCGATTGTCTCACTCAAGCCCTATTGCCCTTTTCGCTTCGCTTTTCTCCTCTTTAGGCGATTTGCGCGCGTGCGAAAAGACCAGTTGCGGCGCTCTGTGGTGCAGTTTGGGTTTGGGCGCATCATGTCCCGCAGAAGGTGCGCGTGACTTCTTCGCCCGCAAGTGGTGCGGCCCCATATTCGGCAAAGGCGGGATCAGGCGCAAAGGGCGCGGCGAGGGCCGCGTTTAATCGCTCAAATTTCGACAGATCACCTGTAAGAGCGGCGGTGATCATCGCCTCGACCTGATGGTTGCGGGGGATGCGCAGCGGGTTTGCCTCTTGCATTTGCGCGCGGGTGTCGGGGGTGGTTTCGGCCGCCCATCGCGCGCCCCATTCCCGCAGCGCCGTGTCATCACGCGTACCCAACTCGGCATCAAGTGCCGCTGTCCCGCCATCGCATAATGCGCGAAAGGCGCGGGTGAAATCACCGCCACGCCGCGCAAGGTGGTACAGGAAGGCCAAGCCCATTTCCCCCGCCGCAGGGTGGTCTGCGCCAAGCCCAAGCTTGCGGCCCAAAATCGCGTGCCATTCAGCATCAAACCGATCCGCGAAGCCCTGCACAATCTGTGTAAAACGCGTGATTGCCGCCTCTCGATCCGCGCCTGCAAGCGGCAAAAGGGCGGTTGCGAACTGCGCGATATTCCACACGGCGATATTGGGTTGGTTCGCGTAGGCATATCGGCCATATTGATCAATCGCGGAAAACACCTGTTCGGGGTCATAGCGATCCATGAAAGCGGCGGGGCCGTAATCAATGGTCTCGCCCGAGATGGTCATATTATCCGTATTCATCACGCCATGGATAAACCCCACCCCCATCCATTGCGCAACAAGCCGCGCCTGTGCATCGCGCATGGCGATCAACACATCTTCGGCGTTTTGCGCCTGCGGGTAATGGCGCGCGATCACATGATCAAGCAGGATGCGCAGCGCCTCTTGATCATCGCGCGCGGCGAAATATTGAAATGTGCCCACGCGGATATGGCTTTGCGCCACGCGGGTCAGTACGGCGCCGGGGCGCAGGTCTTCGCGCAGGATATCCTCCCCCGTGGCCACGGCGGCCAATGCGCGGGTGCTGGGGATGCCAAGCGCGGTCATGGCCTCGCTCAAGACATATTCGCGCAAAACAGGCCCAAGCCATGCGCGCCCATCACCGCCGCGCGAAAACGGTGTGCGGCCCGCCCCTTTGAGTTGGATGTCAAAGCGCCCCCGATCCGTGACCACCTCACCCAAGAGGATTGCGCGCCCATCGCCCAATTGCGGCACGAAGCCGCCGAATTGATGCCCCGCATAGGCTTGTGCGATTGGCTCCGCCCCTATGGGAAGGTGGTTGCCCGCGAAGATATCCGTCATCTCCTCCGATGGGCCTTCCGAGATCCCCAATTCTGCCGCAAGCGCCGCGTTGAAGGCCAAAAGCCGTGGTGCGGGCGCGGGTTGGGGCGTGACGCGTGCAAAAAACCGATCTGGCAGACGGGCATAGCTGTTGTCAAAATTGAACTGGGTCATGACCCAAGCCTTAGCGGCTTTGGCGAAATCCGCAATCCCCGAGTGCGGCCGCTTAGTTTCGCCCCCTGCAGGGATCTCTCTGGGTGCCGTACCATCCCTTGCCATAATCTTGGGCGCAGTTTATCCCCTATGCCTTAAGCCCGCGCCCCAATCAGACAGGCTGACCCATGAGCAAAACCCCCACAGGAAAAAGCGGCAGCGGACGCGGCGCGCGGGATTTGCGTGTGAAGGTGAAAACGGCGCGCGGGCGCAAACTCAGCTCAACCCGCTGGTTGGAGCGGCAGTTAAACGACCCCTATGTGCAGCGCGCCAAGCGCGAAGGTTATCGCGGACGCGCGGCCTTTAAGATCATGGAATTGGATGACAGGTTCCGCTTTCTGGTGCCGGGCGCGCGGGTGGTCGATTTGGGCTGTGCGCCGGGCGGATGGTGTCAGGTGGCGGTGCCGCGCATCAACGCTTTGGGCGAGAAATCGGGCAAGGCCATTGGTCGCATCATCGGTGTTGACCTGCAAGAGGTCGAGGCCATCGCTGGGGTCGAATTGCACCAGTTGGATTTCATGGAAGATGACGCGGATGAAAAGGTCAAAAACTGGCTTGGGGGCAAGGCCGATGTCGTGATGAGCGATATGGCCGCTGCATCTTCGGGGCATAAGCAGACCGACCATTTGCGCATCATCGCGCTGTGCGAAGCGGCCGCCTATTTCGCCTTTGATGTGTTGGAGGAGGGTGGCACATTCGTGGCCAAGGTTCTGGCAGGTGGCGCGGAGGGCGATTTGCAAAAAATCCTCAAACAGCGGTTCGAGAGGGTCGCCAATGTCAAACCTGGGGCCAGCCGCGCGGATAGTTCGGAGAAATTCGTGGTCGCCTCAGGATTTCGCGGCTGAGATTTTTTCCCGATTGGGGCTTTCCCTCAAGACTTATGCATGAGATAGGGCAGTGCCAATTGAAACTCCCGCAAGGAGAGATGCGTGATGGAGATTCGTGAGGCCCTGACCTTTGATGATGTTTTGCTGCTGCCTGCCGCGTCTAGCGTGCTGCCCTCTACGGCGGATACGCGCACGCGGGTGACAAAATCCATCGCGCTCAATATCCCGCTTTTGTCTTCGGCCATGGATACGGTGACCGAGGCGCGTATGGCGATTGCGATGGCGCAAGCGGGCGGCATGGGGGTCATCCACCGCAACCTTACCCTGGAGGAACAGGCCCGCGAAGTGCGGCGCGTCAAGCGTTTCGAAAGCGGAATTGTCTACTCCCCCGTGACCCTCACACCCTACCAGACCCTTGCCGATGCCAAGGCGCTGATCGAGCGGTATAATTTCACAGGCTTTCCCGTTGTGGATGACAAGGGCCTTGTGGTGGGGATCGTCACCAACCGCGATATGCGCTTTGCCACATCGGATGACACGCCTGTGCGCGCGATGATGACATCGGATAATCTGGCCATGCTGCGCGAACCTGCCGATTTGGAAGAGGCCAAAAACCTGATGAAGGCGCGGCGGATCGAGAAGCTGTTGGTGGTCGATAAAGGGGGCAAGCTGACGGGTCTGTTGACCTTAAAGGACACGGAGAAAGCCGTGCTCAACCCCAATGCCTGCAAGGATGAACTGGGTCGCTTGCGCGTGGCTGCGGCCACCACCGTGGGCGATGCGGGGTTTGAGCGCTCCGAGGCCCTGATCGATGCGGGCTGTGATCTGATCGTGATCGACACCGCGCATGGCCATTCCGAAGGCGTGGCCCATGCGGTGGAGCGGGTCAAGAAACTGTCAAATGCGGTGCGAAAGGTCGTGGCGGGCAATGTCGCCACGGGGGATGCCACCCGCGCGCTGATTGATGCAGGTGCCGGATGCGGTCAGGTTGGCATTGGCCCAGGGTCAGTTGCACCACGCGTATTGTTGCGGGTGTAGGTATTATGACCGCAATCATGGATTGCGCCGAAGCCGCCGAAGCATCTGGCACCAATCATTGCCGATGGTGAGTCAAATTCTCAGGCGATTTTGCCAAGGCGATTGCGGCAGGGGCCTCTTTGCGCGATGGTGGGGTCTGCGATTGCAGGCACGGATGAAGCCCCAGGTGGTGATCCTCTATCAGGGCGCTCGTTCAAATCTATCGCGGTATGGGCGGTTGGGCGCGATGGCCCGCGGATCCAGCCGGATCGCTATTTTCAGAAGGATACGACTCGACAAATTGGTGCCTGAGGGCATCGAAGGGCAGTGCCCTATAAAGGCAGTGCCAATGCGGTGATCCGCAATTGGTCAGCCGGTTTGCACGCGCAACGTCGGTGACTATACGGGCTCCGCCACGGTGGATGAATATAAAATTGCCAGTTCGTCAAAATCTCATGCAGGCCTGCAAGCCATGTGCATGATGTGCAGATCCTCCCGTGAAAAGCCCGAATTATCCGGATCGGGTGAGGCACGCCATAGCGCCTGCGGCGCGATATCAGGCCGCGATCGAGGTTTGGATGCGGTTCTTGCGGGGCGCAGAACCCTAGGCCTGCCGCCCGCGCGCTTAGGGCCGTTCCGCACGGTTTGCGGGATCAAAAGACCGCGCAGCCATCAGCGATTTTGTTTATGACGTTGCGCAATCAGGGCCGCGCCGCTGCATTGGCGGGATGCGCGGTCGATGCGGCGTCTGGGCGTGATTTGATTCGCAGGTTATTTGCATCTGCGTGGGATTTCGCCTGCCGATGTGTTCGGGCAGTTGCCTATGGTCCGCGGCATTGCGCGCGGATGAGGCAATGTGTCCCCGCTCATCCTGATATTCTTTACGACACGCCCACATGGCTGCATGATCAGCTGTCTGCGGATTTAGGCGCGGATTTGCCCAGTATCCTAAACGCGATGGCGCAGCGCGCGCCTGTCTATCTGCGCGTGAACATGACTAAGACCGATCGGGTGGGTGCGATTGCGGCATTGGCGCAAGCAGGCATCGCCGCACATCCTGAGCCGCGCTGTGACACGGCCTTGGAATTGGGTGAGGGCGCGCGCAAATTGGCGCAATCCCTCCCATATCAACAGGGCTTGGTTGAGGTTCAGGATCTTTCTGTCCAGATGGCGATGGCGCAGATTGCATGGCCCCAACAGGGGCGCATCTTGGATTATTGCGCGGGCGGCGGTGGCAAATCGCTGGCCATTGCGGCGCAAAGCGCTGCGGATATAACGGTGCATGACAAATTTCCCAAACGCATGGCCGATCTGGCCGCGCGCGCCGCGCGGGCGGGGATGCGCTATCGCCGCCGCACGGATCAGGAATTGGACAGCGATGGGCCCTTTGATCTGGTGCTGTTGGATGTGCCGTGCTCGGGCAGCGGCACATGGCGGCGTGACCCGATGGTGCGCTGGCGGATCACGCCCGATCTTTTGCAAGACCTATGTTCCGTGCAGGCGCAGATCATGGATCGCGCGGTGACGCTCTGTGGGGCCGAGGGGCGGATCATATACATGACCTGTTCGCTGCTTTCGGCCGAAAACGAGGCCGCAGTGGCGGGGTTTATGCAGCGTCATCCGCAATTCATTCTTGTGCAATCTGGCCGATTTGATCCGATTTCCGCGTCAGATGGTTTCTTTTTCGCAGAATTTATCCGCAAAACCGTGTAAGCTCTGCCACGGGCTTGCGGGTAAATCTTAACCAATCCTTAACGATTTCAACCGATCTTAGCGTCAAAACCCGTTAATAGGGGGAGGCACGGCTTGACCGATCAAGCCAATATTGGGCGGTCTGATTTCCGGTCAGATCAGGCGGGTCTTTCACCTGTGCTGGTGGTGGCCCTATTGGTGATGACCTTGACCACTTTGGGGCTTGGCTTGATCTATGCGGGTCGGGCCGGTCAGGTCTCCACGATCTTGTCGGTCGCTTTGATCTGTGGTGCAGGCGGGCTTTTGGCGGCGCTTGTGCCCAATTTGGTGGCGCTGACGCGCAGGCAAGCTGTGCTGCGTCAGATGGCTGCGGTGTTTCACAACGATGCAGATGCGGTGATGATCAGCAACCCAAAGGGCATTTTGCGCTACGGCAATCCCGCCGCACAGGCGATGTTGCACAGTGATGCTTGGCGCCGTGTGGATCAGGCGCTGTCGCAGCGCCTACCCAATGCGGCCGCCCTTGTGGCGCGCAATTTGAACGAAATTCTGAAAAACACGCCCGTGGCGAATACGCGCAGGGAAGTGTTGCGCCTGAGTCAAGGGGCGTTGCGCCTCTCCCTGCACCGTGCGGGATATTGGGTGATCTGGCGGGTCGAGGTGATCCAACACGCCGATGCGGCGGGCCATGGACATGGGTTTGGCAAAGGTTTGGGTTTGCCCGCATTGCTTGTGTCGGATCATGATGAGGTGCTGTCGATCAATGATGCGGGTCTGGCCCGACTGATGCCGCACAATGGCCAAAAGATCACCACCCTCGCCGATGTGATCGAGGATTTGCCCTTGCACGCGGGTCAGACCCATCGTGTCAGCACGCTGCGTGGTGTGGTTGAAATGCGCGCGGCTGCCGCGCCACGGGTCGATGGCACGCGCGAAATATATCTACTGGGCCAAGATCATCTGCCGTTGAATTCCGCAGGGTTGGCCAATGTGTTTGACGCTTTGCCCGCGGCATTGCTGCACGTTGCGGGGGATGGCCATGTCTTGGTGGCCAATCGTGCCGCGCAGCGCCTTTTGGCGGTGGAAACAGGCGCAGAGCTTGGGCCGCTTGGCAATCTGGTCGAGGGGCTTTGCATCGGTTGCGCGATTGGTGGCCGATGTCTGTCCGAGCGGGTTCCAACGCCCCGAAATGGTGCGGGTGCGCACGGGATGATGATTGCTTTGTGCAAATCACCTTGGGCCGTGTCATGGCTGAAAACAAACACTTCGCAGGGCTTGGGGCGGATACGCTTTTGGCGGTGCTGCATGATGCGACCGAGTTGAAACAGCTTGAGGTGCACCTGCACAGGCGACCAAGATGCAGGCTGTCGGCCAGCTCGCAGGCGGGGTAGCGCATGATTTCAACAATGTGCTGACCGCGATCAGCGGTCACACCGATCTTTTGCTTTTGCGCCACGATCAGGGCGACCCTGATTTTGCGGATATCGAACAAATCCGCCAAAACACCAACCGCGCCACCGCGCTTGTGGGGCAGCTCTTGGCCTTTTCGCGCAAGCAAAGCCTTGCCCCCGAAATTGTCGATTTGCGCGATTGCCTGTCTGATTTGGGGCATTTGCTGAATCGTCTGGTGGGGGAAACGGTGCGGCTGCGTATCTCGCATGATCCTGATCTGATGCCCATTCGGGCCGACCGGCGCCAATTTGAACAGGTGGTTATGAATTTGGTGGTTAATGCGCGTGACGCGATGCCCGATGGCGGTTTGGTGCAGGTCAGCACGAAAATGGTCGATTTGCAGACCCCGCTGATGCGTGATCGTGCGCTTGTCCCTGAGGGGCGCTATGTCACCTTGGAGGTGCGCGACCAAGGAACGGGGATAGCGCCCGACAAACGCGACAAGATCTTTGAGCCGTTTTACACCACCAAAGAGGTGGGCAAGGGCACCGGTCTTGGCCTGTCGATGGTCTATGGAATCGTCAAACAGACGGGCGGGTATATCTTTGTCGATTCTGAATTGGGGCAGGGGGCGGTGTTTACCATCTACTGCCCCGCCTATGACGCCAATAGCGCGAAACTGCGGCCAAGCTCCGCCACAATAGCCGCCAAAGATGACGCATCCGCGCCGCCCGTCACGACAGCTGTGGTGGCTGCCGCCAAACCTTCGAAGGCCCCCAAAAAGGGGCAGGGCGAAACCATCCTATTGGTTGAAGATGAGCCACCCGTGCGGGCCTTTGCCGCGCGCGCATTGCGCCTGCGCGGTTATCAGGTGGAGGAGGCGGAGAGCGCAGAAATGGCGCTTGAAAAACTGCGTGATCCGTCCCTGCATTTTGATTTGTTCCTGAGCGATGTCGTGATGCCCGGCCGCGATGGCCCGTCATGGGTGCGCGAGGCGCTGACGATGCGCCCCGGCACGCGGGTCGTGTTCATGTCGGGCTATGCGGAGGATGTGTATCAAAAAACCTTGGGGGAGATCCCCGATTCGGTGTTTTTACAAAAACCCTTCGCCCTTGCGGAGCTGTTGGAAAAGGTGGACAGCCAGATCAAGGCGAGCGCTTAACTGCGGCTGCACAGGGTCCGCCATAGTGCGAATTCCTCGGGGCGTTCCGCCTGCACGCGCCGCATGAGGCTTGGGGGCAGATCAAGCGCGATCTGCGGTGAAACATTGCGCGCCTCAAGGGTCAGATCCACGCCAAGCCGCGCCGAAAGAAAGGCCACGGCACGCCCCATCTGATCATAGCGAAACAGATGATCCACACCGATCATTGTCCCGTTATGCCCCAAAAAACGCGCCTGTGATCCGACCTGTGCAAAGGCGGGGGGATCAGGCTGAAGCCAAGCCTCCACAAATTCGGCGAAACTGACATGCGCAGTGGAATTGGGTTTGCCCTTGATCTGGTCGCGCCGCCTGTAGCGATACCAACTTCCCAGCCAGTCAATCGGCTCGCGCATGATGGCCATTGTTTCATGGGGCTGCTTCCCGCGGGCCTCGAAAAACGGGGCCAGCTGCGTTTTATAGCGGGTGACGGAGACGTGCTTCATCCCTGGCGGATCGAGAATCACAGCACTGGCATAGGGGGCCGCCGCCGCCTCTAGGGCGGTCGTGCCTGTTTTCGGCACGGAAAGAAAAACAAGTTTCTGCTTGAAAAACAAAAGCATAATATAATTATCGCTGGCCGCGATCCCCGTAACCACTTCTTTACCATTCACCGCAAAACTGCGGCTATGCAAGAATTTACTTGAAATGTTCTCTTTTTGTTTGCATCTCTGTTTGAGAACAAGAGGTGAACAAGGGCAAGCATTGCCGCCTTGGCAGCAGTGTGAAATAAGGAGCCAAACCAATGGCAATGGCGGATATTCTCGATATGACGGATCGCAACGCGGCGGAAAAGCAAAAGGCACTTGATAGCGCCTTGGCTCAGATTGAGCGGCAGTTTGGCAAAGGCTCGATCATGCGCCTTGGGGGCGAAAATGCCATTCAGGAGATTGAGGCGACATCGACAGGCTCGTTGGGTCTCGACATCGCGCTTGGCATCGGGGGTTTGCCCAAGGGGCGGATCATCGAAATTTATGGTCCAGAAAGCTCGGGCAAAACCACGCTGACGCTGCACGCGGTGGCGGAAGAACAGAAAAAAGGCGGTGTCTGCGCCTTTGTCGATGCCGAGCACGCACTTGACCCGCAATATGCCAAGAAATTGGGTGTGAATCTGGATGATCTGTTGATCTCGCAGCCGGATACGGGCGAACAGGCATTGGAAATCACCGATACATTGGTGCGGTCGGGTGCGGTTAGCCTTGTGGTGGTCGACTCGGTCGCGGCCCTGACACCCAAATCCGAACTGGAAGGCGATATGGGTGACAGCTCGGTCGGTGTTCACGCGCGCCTCATGTCACAGGCGATGCGCAAGCTGACGGGGTCCATTTCGCGGTCCAATTGCATGGTGATCTTCATCAACCAAATTCGGATGAAGATCGGCGTGATGTTCGGCAGCCCAGAAACCACCACAGGCGGCAATGCGTTGAAATTCTACGCCTCTGTGCGTTTGGATATTCGCCGTATCGGCGCAATCAAAGATCGGGACGAGGTGGTCGGAAACCAGACCCGCGTCAAGGTCGTGAAAAACAAAGTGGCCCCCCCGTTCAAACAGGTGGAATTCGACATCATGTATGGCGAGGGCATCTCGAAAACGGGTGAATTACTTGATTTGGGTGTCAAGGCAGGCGTGGTTGAGAAATCGGGCGCTTGGTTCTCCTACGGGGATGAGCGGATCGGCCAAGGGCGCGAAAACGCCAAGCAATTCCTGAAGGACAACCCCGCCATGGCGCTGGAGATCGAGGATAAGATCCGCGCCGCCCATGGGTTGGAATTCGGAATGGATGACAATGACGATAGCGCGATGGTGGAGGAATAACCCCCACCGTCTGCTCAATGTGTTTTCAGGCGCGTGCGGTCCAGATCAGGCTGCGCGCGCTTTGCCTTTTGCCGCGTGCAATTTACAGAAGCGCCACTTGTCCTACATTCGCCCGTCTTTGCCCTGTGGACAGGGCTTTGACAAACTTGTATCCCACGCTGAACCGATGAATTTTTTCTGAAAGATCGCGCGCCCATGGCCAGTTTGAACGATATTCGCTCAACCTTTCTAAAATATTTTGAACGCAACGGTCACAGCATTGTCGAAAGCTCGCCGCTTGTGCCGCGCAATGACCCGACCTTAATGTTCACCAATTCGGGCATGGTGCAGTTCAAGAACGTGTTCACGGGGCTTGAGCATCGCGACCCGCCGCGCGCCACCACGGCGCAAAAATGTGTCCGCGCGGGCGGCAAGCATAACGACCTCGACAATGTGGGCTACACCGCGCGTCACCATACGTTTTTCGAGATGCTTGGGAATTTTTCCTTTGGCGATTACTTCAAGAAAGAAGCCATTCCTTTTGCGTGGGAATTGATCACCAAGGATTTTGACATCGATCCAAAGCGCCTTCTGACCACGGTGTATCACACCGATGATGAGGCGTTTGAGATTTGGAGAAAGGTGGGTGTGCCTGAGGATCGGATCATCCGCATCGCCACCTCTGACAATTTCTGGCAAATGGGGCCGACAGGCCCATGCGGCCCTTGCACCGAAATTTTCTACGATCATGGCGACCATATCTGGGGCGGCCCGCCCGGATCGCCCGAAGAAGATGGCGATCGTTTCATCGAGATTTGGAACGTGGTGTTCATGCAGAACGAGCAATTCGCGGATGGCTCCATGGTGCCCTTGAAGATGCAGAGCATCGACACAGGGATGGGGCTAGAGCGGATCGGCGCGCTGTTGCAGGGCAAGCACGACAATTACGACACTGATCTCATGCGCGCCCTCATCGAGGTATCCGCCCATGCCACATCGGTTGATCCAGACGGGCCAAAAAATGTGCATCATCGCGTGATTGCGGATCACTTGCGCTCGACCTCCTTCTTGATTGCGGATGGGGTGATGCCCTCAAACGAGGGGCGGGGGTATGTGTTGCGCCGTATCATGCGCCGCGCCATGCGCCATGCCCATCTTTTGGGCGCGCAAGACCCGCTGATGTATCGCCTTGTGCCCGCCTTGGTCAGCCAGATGGGCCAAGCCTATCCTGAACTGGGCCGCGCGCAGGCATTGATCACCGAAACGCTCAAGCTTGAGGAGGAGCGCTTCCGCACCACGCTTGATCGTGGGTTGAAGCTTCTGGACGAGGCTTTGGTCGATCTTCCTGAAGGGGCGGCTTTGGCAGGTGAGACTGCGTTTAAGCTTTATGACACCTATGGTTTCCCTCTTGATTTGACCCAAGACGCGCTGCGCGAACAGGGCCGCACGGTCGATACGGATGGGTTTGACCACGCCATGGCGGCGCAAAAGGCGAAGGCGCGCGCCGCATGGTCAGGTTCGGGCGAGGCGGCGGATGCCGCGATCTGGTATGATCTGGCCGACCAACATGGCCCGACCGAGTTCTTGGGCTATGACACGGAACAGGCTGAGGGGCAGATTTTGGCTCTTGTTTCTGATGGTGCTGAGGTGGTTGCCGCGAAACAGGGCGGCACTGTCACGCTGATCACCAACCAAACCCCGTTCTATGGGGAAAGCGGTGGTCAGGTGGGGGACACGGGGGCGATCAAAACCGATACGGGCCGCGCCGAAATATCCGACACGAAAAAGGTGGCGGGTCTGTTCCTGCATATCGCCAAGGTCACCGAGGGCGAGATCAAAACAGGGCAGGCGGCGGAATTGGTCGTGGATCACTCCCGCCGCAGCGCCATTCGCGCCAACCATTCAGCCACGCACCTGTTGCACGAGGCCTTGCGCCGCGCGCTTGGGGATCATGTGGCACAGCGCGGCTCCCTTAACGCGGCGGATCGGTTGCGCTTTGATTTTTCGCACGCCAAGGCGCTGAGTGGCGAAGAATTGGCACGGGTCGATGCCGAAGTGAATGAATTCATCCGCCAGAATGCGGGCGTTGAGACGCGGATCATGACCCCTGACGCGGCGCGTGATTTGGGCGCGCAGGCGCTGTTTGGCGAGAAATACGGGGATGAGGTGCGCGTGGTTTCCATGGGCAAGCTTGCAGGTTCGGGCAAGGGCAGCGATGGCGCGACCTATAGCCTTGAATTATGTGGCGGCACCCATGTGCGCCAGACAGGCGATATCGGGCTTTATGTCACCCTTGCTGAGACGGCTTCCTCCTCTGGTGTGCGGCGCATTGAGGCGCTGACGGGTCAGGCGGCCTTCGATCATCTGGCCGCACAGGATCGTATCCTCAGCCAGTTGGGCGGGATGCTCAAGGCGCAAGGCCCCGATGTTCTGGCCCGCGTGCAGGCGTTGATGGAGGAGCGCCGCGCGCTGCAAAACGAGCGCGATCAGCTGCGCCAGCAGCTTGCGCTTGCGGGGGGCGGTGCGGGTGCCAAAGAGGTGGCGGCCGAGGATATCGGCGGCATCGCCTTTTTTGGGCAGGTGGTTGCGGGTGTAACCGGCAAAGACCTACCAAGTCTGATTGACGCGCGTAAGGCCAAAATTGGCTCTGGCGCGGTTCTTTGATTGCCGAGGTTGATGGCAAGCGCCGCCGTTGCGGCAGGGGTCAGCGATGATCTGACCGCTCGGATCAGCGGTTGATCTGGTCAAGGCCAGGAGGCTGGTGGCGGTGCGGCGGTGGCCGCGCAGATTTGGCGCAAGGGGGGCTAAGGATGCCACCTGCTGATGGCGCTTGCGGCTGTTCGTGATGTTATTCAGGAGAAAGCATAAATGGCAGGGGCATATTGGGGTGGCACATGTCACCGACACATCCCGAAGAATACGCGCGCTATGCCGAATTGGCGGTCCCGCGATTGCGGGCCTTCGGGGGCAAATTCTGGCCCGTGGTGGTGTTATCGTCAAAGAAGGGCAGGGCCATGCGCGCAATGTGGTGATCTGGTTTCCCAGTTTGGCCGGGATGCCAATGCCTGTTACACAGCCCCGCCTATCACGCGGCGTTGGCCTTTGCCAAGGACAGCCTGATCCGCGAATTGCAGGTTGATCGAAGCGTGGGTAACCCGCCCCAATGACCCATGAAAGAAAGCCGCCCCGTTTCAGCGGCTTTTCTTAATGGCGTTACACCTTTCAGCGCTTGGCGACATAGTCGCGCTTGGTCGGGCCTGTAAAGCTGACGCGGGCGGCCGATTTTCGCGGCGGGACTGTTGGAGCATCTCTTCCACCGCGCAATCCAGCCCACTGTGCGGCTGACCGCGAAGATCGGCGTGAACATCGAGGTCGGGAACCCCATCTCCATCCAGGATGATGCCGGGAGTAGAACCATTGTGTTTGATAGAGTTTTATCCGAGAAAATAGCTGTCCTCGGCGATTTTTTCCACCCTTGGCCACTTGCAGGGGTGGGGCTGCTTCCACACCTTACAGAGCACCATCGGCGCTTTCCTTCATCACTTCTATGCCGCGGGTCAAAGTCCTTGTAGACGCGGTGACCAAAACCCATCAGGCGGAACGGATCGTTCTTATCCTTGGCGCGGGCGATATATTCGGGGATTCGGTCCACCGTGCCAATTTCGCGCAGCATTTCAAGGCAGGCTTGGTTCGCGCCGCCATGCGCGGGGCCCCAAAGGCAGGCAATGCCGGCCGCGATACAGGCAAACGGGTTCGCGCCCGAAGACCCTGCCAAACGCACGGTCGAGGTGGAGGCGTTTTGTTCGTGATCCGCGTGCAGCGTAAAGATGCGATCCATTGCGCGGCTGAGAACGGGATCAGGCACATATTCCTCGGCGGGCACAGCAAAACACATCCGCAAGAAATTGGTCGCATAATCCAGATCATTGCGCGGATACACAAAAGGCTGCCCGATGGAATATTTATAGGCCATTGCCGCAATGGTGGGCATTTTCGCGATCATGCGGATAGAGGCCACCTCGCGCTGCCATGGGTCGTTGATATCGGTGCTGTCATGATAGAATGCAGACATCGCACCAACCACGCCCACCATTGTGGCCATGGGATGCGCGTCACGGCGGAACCCACGAAAGAAATTGTGCATCTGCTCGTGGATCATGGTGTGCCGCGTCACGCGGGTTTCAAAATCGGCCATCTCCGTTGCGGTTGGCAATTCGCCATAGAGCAGCAAATAGCAGACTTCGAGGTAGTTTGAGTCTTTTGCCAATTGGTCAATCGGATAGCCGCGATGCAAAAGCTCGCCCTTGTCACCATCGATGAAGGTAATCTGGCTTACACAAGACGAGGTCGAGGTGAAGCCAGGATCATGGGTGAACACGCCAGCTTGGCCATAAAGCTTGGTGATGTCGATCACATCTGGCCCTGCTGTGGGGCTGTAGACGGGAAGATCGAAATCGCGATCATTGATGCTCAGTTTGGCCGTTTTCGTGTCTGTCATGACAGTCCCTCTCGCGTTGGCGCGCAAACCGATCTGTTTGCGCGGGGGGTAGTGACGTTTCTGGCCGCAGCGGATGCTTGGGGCCTGAATTGGCGCGGGGTTGGTTTATTCCGCGCCAAGCGTTGCATCGTTCAGTCGGGCGATGCTTTCTTCCCGACCCAGCACAAGCATCATATCAAAGACGCTTGGCGAAACCGTTTGTCCCGACAAGGCCGCACGAAGCGGTGCTGCCAATTTGCCAAGCTTGGTCTCATGCGCTTCAGCCACTGCGCCGATCAGCGTTTCAAGACCTTCACGCGACCACGTAGCATTCTGCATCTGCGCAGTCAATGATTTCAGTATACCACGGGATACATTATCCAGCGCCGCCAACGCCTTTTCCTCAGGTTTTATTGGTCTTTCGTTAAGAATAAATGAGGCTTTCATCAAAAGCTCAGGCAGGGATTTCGCGCGATCCTTGGTGCAATAGAGCGCGGATTTCAGCCGCTCTTTCTGCGATTGCGAAAGGGTGGGCAGATGTGCCGCTGCCAGATATGTCTCGATATCTGCCATAAGCGCCGCATCATCCATCTGCGCGATGTGCCATTGGCAGACATTTTCCAGCTTTTTGAAATCAAGCCGCGCAGGGGATTTGCCAATTCCGCCGAGATCAAACCATTCGGTCGCTTGGGCATCTGTGAACAATTCATCATCGCCATGGCTCCATCCCAGACGCGCCAGATAGTTGCGCATCGCGGCGGGCGGATATCCCATCGCGGCATATTCCTCGACCCCCAATGCGCCGTGACGCTTGGATAATTTCTTTCCGTCCGGCCCATGGATCAGCGGGATATGCGCCCAAATTGGCACGGGCCACCCCATCGCCAGATAAATCTGAATTTGCCGTGCAGCATTGTTGAGATGGTCATCGCCACGGATCACATGGGTGACGCCCATATCATGGTCATCCACGACAACAGCCAGCATATAGGTCGGCGTGCCGTCCGAGCGCAGCAAAACCATATCATCGAGTTGATCATTGCGGATGGTGACGCGGCCCTGCACCTGATCCTCGATATGTGTTTCCCCCTCACGCGGGGCGCGCAAACGGATCACAAAGGGCGCGTCAGGGTGGCTTGCGGGGTCTGCATCACGCCACGGGCTGTGATAAAGGGTTGATTTGCCTTCGGCCCGTGCCGCCTCACGATAGCTTTCAATCTCCGCTTGGCTGGCAAAGCATTTATAGGCGCTGCCGTTTTCCAGCATCGCCTGCGCCACTTCGGCGTGGCGATCTGCACGGGCGAATTGGCTGATAGGGTCTCCATCCCAATCAAGGCCAAGCCAGCTCAGACCTTTGAGGATGGCCTCGGTGGCCTC
>JAGYKZ010000032.1 GCA_018401385.1 Roseicyclus sp. | reverse complement strand
GGCCGCTATATCCTGTTGGCGGCCACGGTTTTGGGGGTGATGTCATTTTCTTGACAGAGTTCTTGACAGAGGAGCTTTTCCTCTTGCGATGGTCGACTATCTGTTGGACTTGGAAAGAACCAAGAAGGAGAAACCCCATGGCAGATTGTGGTTGCGGACGCTCCCCCACGGGCAAATGCGTAGGCTGGCATGATTTGAGCGAAGACGCATATCAGGCGAAGAAAGCCGAGTGGGAAAAGCGTCAGGCCGAGAAAGCCGCGAAGTGACTTGGGGCGGGGCGCCTGCGCATCCCGCCTCACGGCGCGGTGCCGCGCCAATCGAGGGTGATCTGCGTGCCGCTCTTGCCGCTTTCAATCCTGATCTGGATGCCAAGGTCCTTGGCGCGGCGCTTCATCCCCAAAAGACCGTAGCCGTTGTGCCTTATGGCCGTGGCATCAAACCCCTGCCCGTTGTCGCTGATCTGCACCATGTCCGTTTCTGTATAGATGCGGATGGAGGTGGCGCGGGCGTGTTTTATGGTGTTTGTGATCCCTTCCTGCACGATCCGCGCGAGGGCCAGATTGTGAGATGGTCCTTGTCGGGGTAAAATCGGCTCATTATCGACTTGCCAATCAAAGCTGAGGTTTTGGTCGGCCATCAAAGGCTCAAGTCGCTCGCGCAGCATCCCCAAAAGTGTGGCAAGAGATTGGCTGTTTTCCAGCCCGTCCAGCATCAGCGCCAAATCCCGCATGGCCTCCTCCAGCGCATCGCGGATCACGGCATCGCCGCGGCCATGGTTGTCGATATAGGCGATGGTATTGGCCAAAATCCCCCCAATCCCATCATGCAGATCCAGCAAGATCCGTGAGCGCTCCTTTTCAATCGCGGTGGTTTCGCGTTCTTGCGCGAGGGCATTATAGCTCTGTTCCAGTTCGGTTTGAATCTTGGCAGCCAGATTTGCCATTTCCACGGCGCGGGATTTGTTGTCCTGCATGGCGGTGATCAATTGTGACATGAACAAGAAAATCGCCACTGAGGCGAGAGAGATCGGCACCATGTGACAGAGGTTGAGCGGGGTGATTGGGATCGGACTGAGCACCAAGGTGATTTCAAAAAAGCCCATCGCAAGCGGCACGCAGAAACTGGGGAAAAACCACAGGAATATGCTGCTGCCCATGATCTTGCGTTTGACCCAGAAGACAGCGAGAACGAATGTTCCATAAATTGCGTTTGTGGCGTTCAACCCAGCCCCATAGATCAAGGCGTAATCAGGCGGCATCAGGGTGATTGCGAACAGAAAAGACACCCCAATTAGCCATGCGAAACTGCCTTCGATTGCGGGAAAATGCAGGTTCAAGTAGCGCAGCACGAATTTCATCAGAAACAAGACATAGAGGGCGGGCGCGGTCGTCCAGATCACGGTCCAGATCGGGTAAGGGATATGGGGCATGGGATGGGCGTAATGGGTCAAGAAGACCACCGCGCAAAAAGCGGAGGCCGCCAGCCAGAGATGAACTTCCTCATCTTGTAGCGCGCGGCGCACGATCAGATGTCCTATCAATAGCAGCACCATCATGCCTTGCGCAAAGACCGCCAAATCGACCGCAATACGGTCACTGAAAATCTTTTTGTGGCCCAGCATTTCGGACGGTCCGATGAAGAACGGCCAAATTTGCACACCCTCTTGACCGTAGCCGCGCAGATGCAAGCCCAGCGTGACCTGATCCCCCGTGAGCGTGGCATCGTTGATATCGACCAAGATTGCGCGGTTCCATTGGCGTGCCTCAAGCGCGGGCATTGGCAAAATCTGCGCCTCGTTCACGGTGATGCTCAGTGCCCGTGTCACCCGCGGAAAATAGAGGGCCAACGGATGCTCCAGATCCGCAATATCAAGTGTGACACGAAAATAGCGGTCGACCAGATCAGCGTTGCTCCGCGCAGGGATGAGATAGGGCAGGGGCGTCATCTCTCCGGTATCGCAGTCTATGCCTGCCGCAGTCAGGTGACAGATTTCAACGGCATTGATTTTCCGTGCGCCGTCAATCTCCCCTATGGTCCCGAATTTTGCCACGACAAACAGCAAGAACACGGAAGCCGTCAGAAGCCCGGTAATCAACACGCCAAGAACAAGGTTTTTGACGGTGATCTGATCGGTGTTGCCCGATGGGGCGGTCGCCGTCATTACAACAGCCCCATTCGGGTTGCGGTGGCCACCGCTTGCAAGCTAGAGCCGACACCCAGTTTGCGATAGATTGAGTTGATATGGTTGCCGACAGTTCCCTCGCTGATCGAGAGCTTTTCGGCAATCTCACGCCGTTTGTATCCGCGTGACACGGCATGAAGGATTTCCATCTCGCGCTCGCTCAAGGGGCAATCATCCCTGTCATTCTCGGTGCTGCGATACTCGCGCGATACGATGCCAAGGAGGTGACGGGCGATTGAGGGGCTGATCGGACTGCCGCCTTTGATAATGGCGTGAATGTCTTCCCCGACTGTATCCAGCGCGCCACCTTTGAGGATGTAGCCTTTGGCCCCCGCGCGGATGGCCTCAACCACACGGGCCTCATCCCCGAAGATGGAAATGACCAGAGTATCAATGGCCCAATCGGCTTGGCGCGCTGCCGCTATCGCATCAATCCCTGAGCCGTCTGGCAAACCAAGATCGATCAAAACAACACGGGGACGATGCTCATAGATCAGGTTAATCCCGTCTTGCAGATGTGTCGCGGTCGCCACGACCCGCAACCCTTCGGTCTTGTTCACCGCGTGTTCAAGCCGTGTCATGATCTCGGTTTTATCTTCGATAATGATCACACGATGCATCTGTCTGACCCCGCGAAAATCCCCAACCATAGCGCCCACCAGTTTCGATGCGATCCTCGCAAAACGATATGTATGTTTCCATATATTTTTTATGTGCGAATCATGTGTTAGCCAATTGCGTGTAGGCGACATGAATAGGGAAAATTAGGGGACAAGGGGATGTTCGATCCAAGTGGTCGCAGTTACCGCCGTTCATCGGCGCGCAATATGCTGACGTCATTCGCGAAACTTTTGCTGGCACTGATTGTGTTGGCGGTGTTGAGCATGGGCGTGATTTGACCGAATGCCCCTTGGAGGTGGCGCGGTCAGATTGGGGACTTAAAACGACTGGGGAAGCGTAAATGGGGAAGCGTCAAAGCGCATGGGACTGGTCCCATGCGCTTTTGCGTTTTTCAGGAAAATACGCTGATTTTATACTCTTGAAAAAAATTATCATTTTGATCTTTTCTGATAGGTAGGAATTTTATAGGGTCATGGCAGCTATCCTGCCGCACAGGGCGGGCTTTTGTGTAATTTTTTGATGGTGAGGGCATATAAATGTCAAAGCAGATGGCGCTTGCAGAGTTAAATTTGTTGGCGGATTCAGGCCGTTTTCCGATCCTAAAAGGCTTTATGCGATCCCCAGCTCACTGGGAACTGTTATGCAATATCTACGTTCTGGATGGTGACGAAACCTACGGGATCAATGATTATATCGATATGTGCAAGACGGGCAGCGTGACGCGGTTGACCTTGTCCAACTTCCTTCGGGCACAAATATCGAATGGCGCGTTGGATGTACAATTTGGCGCCAAGAAAAGCCGCAAGACCCTGACCCTTTCCGCCGCGCTGAAAGCAGAGGCAGAAAGCTTCTTCGCGCTGCGCTCACGTCTGATGAAAGAGCACGCGTAAATCAATCTGATAATATTTTCCGCATGAATGTTGGATTTCAGTGAGGGCGATGGTCGCTTTGCGCTGCCGAGATGTGAAATATGGGTTTCACATCTTGGGGGGCAGGGTTTATCACCTGCATGACGGTCTTGTTCGGGGGCTTTCGGTGTGCTCATCGGACCGGGATGAAATGGGGGATGCTTAGATGGTTGCAGGGAAATCCAAGCGCACAGTTAAGCAGGTGCTGTTCAAACAGATGATGCGCGCGGCTGCGCTTGCGGTTGTGGGCGTGGCGGTTTTTCCGCAGGGGCTTACCGCGCAAGAGGTGACTTTGCGCTTGCATCAATTCCTGCCCGCGCAATCCGTGGTGCCCGCGCAAATTTTGGATGTTTGGGCGGAGAATGTTGAACAGGCTTCGCGCGGACGCATTGCGATTGATCATTACCCATCGATGCAGCTTGGCGGCACACCGCCCGAATTGATCGACCAGCTGCGCGATGGTGTGGCCGATATCGTGTGGACCGTGGTGGGCTACACACCGGGACGTTTCCCGACCACCGAGGTGTTTGAACTGCCCTTCATGGTCGAGGATGCGGGCGCCGCATCCTTCGCCTATTGGACGATGTTCGAGCGGCACATGGCCCAAGGGGAGTTTGCCGATTACCATGTGCTTGGCACATGGGTGCATGGGCCGGGGGTGTTCCATGCGAATGCACCCATTCTTGTGCCTTCGGATCTTGCGGGCATGAAAATGCGCGGCGGCTCCCGCCCTGTGAACCAACTGCTTGAGCAATTGGGCGCGGAGCCAGTGGGAATGCCCGCCCCTGCCGTGCCAGAGGCGCTGTCGCGCGGGGTCATTGATGGCGCGACCTTCCCATGGGAGGTGACATCCTCCGTGCGTGTTTCGGAATTGATCGATTACCATACGGAGTTTGAAGGGCCAGCGGTGTATAACCTGACCTTTGTCATGGCGATGAACAAGGATGTTTACGCGGGTTTGCCCGATGATCTGAAGGCGGTGATTGACGCCAATTCGGGATTGGATTTCTCGGTCTTTGCGGGTCAGACTCAACAGGCCGCAGATGCGTCCGCCCGCGACATCGCGGTGGAGTTGGGCAATCAGATCACCACCATTTCCGAAGCTGAAGCGGCGCAATGGCGTGACTTGGCCGCTCCGGTATATGCAGCATGGGTCGCGGATATGGCGGCCCAAGGGCGCGATGGTCAGGCCCTCATTGACGAGGCGCGCGCCCTGATGGCGGAATATGAGGCGCAAAATCCGTGAACTGACAAAGGGGGACAAAGCCCGCCCCATGGTCGATGAATGCGTTCATGCCTTGGCCAAATTCATGGCGCTCCTGGGGGGTGTTGTGCTCTGTGCCGTGATCCTACTGGTCGGGATCTCGGTGCTGGGGCGTGCCATTGCGGATCTGTTGCATCCGCTCCGTGACACGGTTCCAGTCGGAGGGGTGTTGTTGGATATGGGCATCGGTGCGATACGCGGTGATTTCGAATGGGTCGAGGCAGGAATGGGCTTTGTGGTTTTTGCCTTCATGCCATGGGCTGCGCTCTGCCACGCACACGCCCGCGTTGATCTCTTTGCCCCCTATATGCCGCGCGGCCTCCGCCGCCTCACCCAGTTGCTCGGTCTGTGGGGGTTTGCCCTTGCCTTTTGCGTGATCGCGGTAATGCTGGGCCTTGGGACATGGTCCAAATACCAATCGGGACAAACCAGCTTTATTTTGGGCCTGCCGGTTTGGATGCCGCAGGCAGCCGGTGTGATTGCAGCCTTTGCTGCTGTTTTCGTCACGGGCTATGTGGCCATTTGCGCCACGCGCGGAGCCATGCGCGATGAGTGATCTTTGGATCGGTATTCTGTCATTTCCCGCCTTGCTTGCGCTGATTTTTTTGCGCATTCCTATTGGTCTTGCGATGTTTGGTGTGGGCTTTATTGGTCTTGTGGCGGTGCAAGGCGATCCTGGTCTGGCATTGGCGCGGCTGCGCAGTGAAAGCTATAGCACCTTCTCCAATTACGCGCTTTCGATCATCCCGATGTTTTTGCTGATGGGGCATTTCGCCACTTTGGGCGGGATGAGCCGTGCATTGTTTGGATGCGGCGGCATCCTTTCTGGTCATCGGCGGGGTGGTGGCGATGGCCGCCGTTGGGGCCTGTGCGGGGTTTGGGGCGATTTGTGGGTTCCTCACTGGCCACGGCTGCCACGATGGGGCGTGTGGCCTTGCCAGAATTGCGCGCAAAAGGCTATTCAGGGGGCTTCGCCACGGCAACTTTGGCTGCGGGGGGGACCTTGGGCATTCTGATCCCGCCTTCGATTGTTTTGGTGATCTATGCCATCCTGACCGAACAGAATATTGCGAAGCTGTTTATTGCCGCCTTGGTGCCAGGTATTTTGGCGGCGTTCGGATATGCTGCTGCCATTGCGATTTATATGCGCCGCCATCCACATGAGGGCACGCTGAACCCGCGTGCATCATGGCGCGCGCGTCTGCGCGCCTTGCAGGCCACATGGCCGGTTCTTGCAGTTTTTTTTGCTGTGGTGGGCGGGATTTATGGGGGGATTTTCACCCCGACCGAAGGGGCTGCGATTGGCGCCTTGGGGGCGGGGGCGGTGGCATGGGCGCAAGGGGGGCTGTCGCGCACCAGCTTCGCCGAAAGCCTTCTTGCCACTGCCAGCACCACCGCGATGATCTTTTTCATAATTCTGGGAGCGGCTTATTTCAATGGGTTCTTGGCGCTGACGCAGCTGCCGCAAGGCTTGGCCGAATGGGTGGCGGGACTGGGGTGGAACCCTTACGTGATCCTGCTCCTGATCTTGGCGCTTTATTTGATCTTCGGCTGCGTGATGGACAGCCTGTCGATGATACTGCTGACAATCCCGATTTTTTTCCCAGTGATCCTGTCTTTGGATTTTGGTTTCTTGGATTTCACAGCCTTGCAACTGGATGCGGTGGCAAAGGTTTTGCGGGGTGATGTGTCGGGGTTTGGCGCGGATTTGTTGGCACAGGCACGGGCCGCGATCGATGCAGGTATGCCGCTTGATCCAGAGAGCGCCCGTGCCTTGGGTGTGCGCCTCACCGAAGCGCGGGTTGCGCAGATGGAGGCGGAACTGGTCGCGATATGGTTTGGAATTCTGGTGCTGATCGTGGTCGAGACAGGCCTGATCACCCCCCCTGTGGGGATGAACCTATTCGTGATTTCCGGGTTGGATCGCGACACGCCTGTCGCCGATACCTATCGCAGCGTTGTTTATTTCGTGGCCAGTGATCTGCTGCGCGTAGCGCTCTTGGTGGCGTTCCCCATCATCAGCTTGTTCTGGTTGATCTAAGCCTTGCTCGTGCGGCGTGGCAGGCTAGGATAGGCGACATTGGCGTAGTGAGCAGGGAGGGACAAGAACATGGCAAAATTGGCATTTTTGGGTCTGGGTGTGATGGGTTACCCCATGGCGGGTCATTTGCAAAACGCGGGTCACGCGGTGACCGTGTATAATCGCACCACCGCCAAGGCAGAGAAATGGGCTGCGGAGTATGGCGGTTCATGTGCCGTAACCCCGCGCGCGGCGGCCGAAGGTGCGGATGTGGTTTTGTCTTGTGTCGGCAATGATGATGATCTGCGCGCGGTTGTTTTGGGTGCAGATGGCGCTTTGGCGGGCATGGCCGAGGGCGCGCTTTATGTGGATCACACCACAGTATCCGCGATTGTCACGCGCGCGAGCTGGGCGCAGCCGCTGCGGCGGTGGGTGTGGGGTGGGTGGATGCCCTGTCTCGTGGTCAGGCCGGTGCAGAAACGGACAGCTTGCCATCATGTGCGGCGGGGCCGATGCGGATTTCGCTCGGGCGGAGGCGGCTGTGGGCCGCCGGTATTCGGCGCAACGGTTC
The DNA here is from genome assembly GCA_018401385.1 of Roseicyclus sp. Classification (GTDB taxonomy): domain Bacteria; phylum Pseudomonadota; class Alphaproteobacteria; order Rhodobacterales; family Rhodobacteraceae; genus M30B80. The sequence goes on along the minus strand of JAGYKZ010000032.1, from coordinate 13,239 downwards.
ATTTCGGGGAATTGGGCAATGGCCAGATCACTCAAGATGATCAATCAGGTTTGCATCGCGGGTGCAATTCAAGCTGTCTCTGAGGGTCTGCTCTTTGCCATGCAGGCGGGGCTTCTGATGCCAAGAAAGTGGCGGCGTTTGTCTCACAAGGGGCAGGTGGATCGGCAATTGGCCAATCGCGCCGAGACGATTGGTGGATAATAACTTTAACCATGGATTTGCCGTGACCGCGTAAGGATCTTTCCATTGCGCTTGGCCAAGCCAAGGAACTGGGAAGGTTGCCCGTCACTGCTATGGTCGATCAATATTACGGTGACGTGCAGGCGTTGGGGCGGGCGTTGGGATATCCAGCCTGATCCAGCGCTTCCGCAACAGCATGGTTTGACATCGGCGCGATGGAAAACCCGCCCGATTTGGAAGGGCTTTGCGCGCGCTCTGACGCGGCAGTTGCTGCTGTTGTGGACCCGCGTGCAACTCTTGCGCCCTCATTTACCCGTCGCGGGGCCGTGTTTTGTGATGGCGCGGCACACCGCGCGGATGGCACAGGCGGTGGAGGCCGCATGGGGCCATGTGAGGGGTGATTGCCGTGCCGCATGGCGCGGTTCTGCCCTTGGCTGGATTGAAGTGGTGGAAACCGCGCACCCCGTGCTCGACGGCCAGCGAAGCCACGGCGTGGCGGATGCTGGACATGGCGCGGGGGTTTGGGTCGAAATGACGGCGCTGCCATCTGCGGGGGTCGCCGTTGGCCGCCCTGCCGAAGGGGTCAGTCTGGCTGATAAACAGGCGGTGCATCGCGCGCTGTTGCGGTCTGGCGCGTCCATTTCGCAAATGAATATTCTGCGCAAGCAGCTTTCAGCGATCAAAGGTGGTCATCTGGCTGTGGCGGCTCATCCCGCACAGGTGGTCACACTGTTGATTTCGGATGTGCTAGGGGATGATCTTGCGATTATCGCATCGGGCCAACTGTGCTCGACCCATCGCGCATGGAGGACGCGCGCGGCATCAAATGGCGCGCGCCATGGTCTGGACCTGCCGCCAAGCGTATCTGCGCGGCTTGCATCAGGGCAAGGCACCCCGCCCACGGATCATCCCGTTTTTGCAGCGGCGCAGACCCGTATGATCGCCACGCCAATGGCCGCGTTGCGCGCTGCGCAGACCCGCGCAGAGGCGCTTTGGCCTGGTCTCAACGTGGTCATCTTGGGCGATGCCTTGGAGGGGGAGGCGCGCGATTTGGGCCAAGCCATGGCGGGGGTCGCGCAATCTATCCTACGCCATGGCGCACCTTTCTCGGCCCCTGTCCTGCTTTTGTCGGGTGGCGAAACCACTGTGACCATTGGCCAGACCAAACCTGGGCGGGGCGGTCGAAATTCTGAATTTCTGTTGTCCTTTGCCACCTATGCCCCTGAAGGGGTCTATGCTTTGGCTTGTGATACAGATGGAATAGACGGGGCGGGCACGAATGCAGGTGCCATTTGGTCGCCGCGTGTTGCACATAACGGCACGGCAATGGACAAAAACGCGATCCTTGCTGCCCATGATGCGTTGCGGTTTTTTGAGGTGGCAGAGGGGGTTGTCACCACTGGCCCGACCCACACCAATGTCAATGATTTTCGTGCCATACTGATCCCAGCGGATGCTACGCGATGATATCCTTTAATGGCTTGAATTTTGCCGCCCTGTCGGAATTTGACGCGATCATAGATGTGCGCAGCCCGTCTGAATTTTCCGAAGATCATATTCCCGGCGCAATCAGTTGTCCTGTGCTGTCCGATGAGGAGCGCGCGCGGGTTGGCACGGTTTATAAGCAAGACAGCCCCTTTGCCGCGCGCAAGGTGGGTGCCGCCTTGGTTGCGCGCAATGCGGCGCATCACATCGAAACGCAACTCTCCCATCATGATGGCGCGTGGCGCCCCTTGGTATATTGTTGGCGGGGCGGTCAGAGGTCAAATTCTTTCGCCACGATCTTGCGTCAAATCGGATGGCGGGCCGAGGTGGTCGAGGGGGGCTATCGCGCCTATCGCAGATTGGTGGTGGCGCAGCTCTACGAGCGGCCTTTGGGGCTGCGCGTGACCCGCCTTGATGGCAATACAGGCAGCGCAAAGACGGAAACTTCATCGCCCGCGCGGCGATGTTCAGGTCTTGATCTGAGGATGGCAGGTCATCGCGGCCCAGCTCGGTCAGTCAATTGGCAGGGGGCAGCCCAGCCAAAAGGCCTATGAAAGCATGATCTGCGCAAAAATCATTCAGTTCGATCCGTCCCGTCCTGTCCTAGTCGAGGCAGAGTCGGCCCGCATTGGCCTGCTGCGCATACCGCCCATGCTGTGGGTGGCGATGCGCGATAGCCCCCGCATCATGCTGGATATCAGCGCGCCCGCCCGCGCCACCTATCTGGCCAAAGCCTATGCAGATTTAACTGCTGATCGGATGGAATTTGCCGCGCGGCTTGAGCACTTGCGCGGGCTGCAAAGCAAAGAACGTCTTGATCAATGGCAAGCGATGATCACCCAAGGGGCATGGTCAGATTTGGCGCTTGAGTTGATCCAACACCATTACGACCCTGCCTATTCCCGTTTGCGCAGCACAGAGGCAGAGGGGTCGCAATTGATGCGGATCACAAAATCCCATCTGGGTGCGAGCGAGATTGAACAGATCGCAGACGAGATCGCAGCCGCGCTTTAGCGGCGGCGGTCGCGTCTTGTGCTCATGGGTTGGAAAGCCACGCCAACATGGGCCTCACAATAGGGTTTCCCCTGTTGCACGGGAAGGCCGCAGAAGTAGAAATTCTCGGTCGCAGGGTCGCCGATGGGCCATTTGCAGGTGCGCTCGGTCAATTCCATCAGGCTGATCCGCTTGGCGTGGTTTTCCACTTCTTTCACTTTGGCCAAGGCCTCAGGGCTGATTTCATTGGCCGAAGGTTGCGGCGGCAGCGGTTGCCCTGCCGGAACAATCGGCTTGCGCAAAGGTGTGACGTTATTTGCGCGTGGCGCAGGAACGCTGCTTGCGGCCTCGGCCATTGGCTTGGTGTCCTGTGCAGGACGCGCCTTGTTGACCGATTTCACCTCTGCACCCATATCACGTTTGGCGCTGGCGCGCGGCCCTGCCGCGTTTGGCTCGGCGGGGGCTTTGATTTCCTTGGCCGATTTTGGCGCAGGTGTCGTGGCCGTAGTGGAGCGGTTCGACAGCCCCAGACGATGCACTTTGCCGATCACCGCGTTGCGGGTCACACCGCCAAGCTCCTTGGCGATTTGGCTTGCGGATTGACCTTCCGCCCACATTTTCTTGAGTAGCTCTACGCGCTCATCGGTCCAGGACATCACGTCCCTCCTGCATCAGATATGGCAATTTGGCCTTTTGGGCCGACCCCGTATTGGCGCAGAATGCGCCAGATACAAAAACAGGGATATCGACCTTTTGAACCCAAAAGTGAAGCCCTATTCTAACGGGACCATCGCCCGAAACAAGGGGCCAACACAAGAGGCCAAAACATGGGCAAGACCGTGTAACGGTGTGGTTGTCTACGCGTGTTGGCGTCTTGAGGGGGGTTGAGGTGCCGATGGCCCTGCTCTACCTCTGTCGCAAAGCAGAAAGATATGCAGCAGGATGGAGGGCAGGCCATGAGCACAGAAATGGGTGCGCGGCGATTTGGGCGGATGAATTGGTTGGGCCTCTACACGCTGATCTGGCGCGAGGTGATGCGCTTTGCCACCGTATGGAGCCAAACCCTGCTTGCGCCTTTGGTCACAGCGGGTCTGTTCATCGCAATTTTTTCGCTCGCCATCGGCACGCAGCGCGGTGACGTGATGGGGGCGTCTTTCGTTCATTTTATCGCACCCGGTATCGTGATGATGACGGTCATCCAAAATGCTTTCGCCAACACCTCCTCATCTATCGTCATTGCAAAAGTGCAGGGAAATATCGTGGACACCCTGATGCCCCCCCTCAGCCCGTTGGAACTGGTTTTGGGCTATATGGCGGGTGGGGTCGCGCGCGGGTTTTTGGTCGCCCTTTGCACCATGGCGGTCATTTTTCCGTTCATCGGACTTGGCATGGCGCATCCTGTATGGGCCTTGGTTTTCGTAATCCTCGGCGCGGCGTTTTTGGGATTGGTCGGCGTGGTTGCGGGGATTGTCGCGCAAAAATTTGACCAGATCGCGGCGATTACCAATTTCATTGTGACCCCGCTCAGTTTTCTGTCTGGCACATTTTATTCCATCGAGGGGCTGCCCCAATGGCTTTATGTGGTCAGCCATGCGAACCCTGTATTTTACCTGATTGACGGTTTGCGCTATTCGGTTTTGGGCGTGTCGGACAGCAGCCCCGTTTTGGGGCTGGCTGTCGCGGGCTCTGCCACCGTGGCAGTGGGGTTTGCCGCATGGGCGATGTTTCGGTCGGGCTATCGACTGAAAAGCTAGACCCCAAGGCACCATCGCATCACCGCCTTTTGCGCGTGCAGGCGGTTTTCGGCCTCGTCAAAGATCACCGATTGTGGGCCATCCATCACCTCATTGGTGACTTCTTCGCCCCGATGGGCAGGCAGGCAATGCATGAACAGCGCGTCTTCCTTGGCATGGGCCATCAGCGCGGCGTTGATCTGATAGGGGCGCAATTGGTTGTGGCGGCGTTCCTTGGTGGTTTGGCTGTCATGCATCGACACCCATGTGTCCGTCACCACCAAATCGGCCCCTTCCACGGCGCGCACAGGGTCGCGCATAATTTCGATTTTCGCGCCTTTGGCACGAGCCTCCTCCACAAAGACAGGCTCAGGGTCTAGGGTTTCTGGACCTGTAAAAGTCAGATCAAACCCGAATTGGCCCGCCGCATGGATCATCGAGGCGCAGACATTATTGCCGTCCCCCGACCAAACCACTTTTTTGCCCGCAATCGGTCCGCGATGCTCCTCATAGGTCAGAATATCGGCAATGATCTGGCAGGGGTGCGTGCGGTTGGTCAGCCCGTTGATAACGGGCACAGTGGCGTATTCGGCCAATTCCAGAAGCACATCTTCTTCGAAGGTACGGATCATGATCAGATCAACATAGCGCGACAAAACCCGTGCCGTATCCGCGATGGTTTCGCCATGGCCCAGTTGCATCTCGCTGCCTGACAGCACCATAGATTGGCCGCCCATTTGACGCACACCCACATCAAAGGACACCCGCGTGCGGGTTGAGGGTTTTTCAAAAATCAAAGCCACCATATGGCCCGCAAGCGGCTGTGCGTTATCGGTGGTGCCCTTGGGGCGACCTGCGCGGGCCTGCTTCATCGCGGCGGCTTGGTCGATCATGGCCCGCAAATCGCTTGGCGTGGTTTTGTGAATATCCAGAAAATGGTTCATGGTCTTGTTTTCCTTCGCGGCGGCAATCACGCGCCTGCCTCAATGGTATCAAGCGCACGAGAAAGGCGCGCGACCGCCTCTTGCGCTTCGTTTTCGGTCAAGGTGAGGGGGGGCAACAGGCGCACCACATTAGCCTGCGGCGGGCACAGTGAGCATCAAGTGCTCTTGTGCCGCGCGGCACGAGGTCAAGATTGCTGATCTTGCATTTCAGACCCAACATAAGGGCCCTTACCGCGCACCTCCTCCAGATGGTTGGGGAATTGCGAGACCAACCCTTCTAGGCCCTGACGGTGCTAACGCTGGACACGTGAGACATGGTCAAAGAATCCATCCTCCAGCATGGCCTCCATGACGGCAGTGCCAACCGCAGGCCAAAGGATTGCCGCCATAGGTGGAGCTGTGACTGCCCGCGACCATGCTGCCCGCATCTTCGGTGGCCACGTGCCGCCAGCAGCGGGAAACCGCCGCCGATACCCTTTGGCGCACCATCATATCAGTCACGCCCGCCCATTCATGCGCGAACAGCGCCCCGTGCGTCCCATGCCACATTGCACCTCATCAAAGATCAAAAGCGTGCCAGTTTCGCCACCAGATTGCGTAGTCCCTTGAGGCATTGCTCTGGCACAGAACGAATGCCGCTCTCTGCCTTGATCGGTTCGATGACGGCAGGTTTCCGATCGGTGATTGCCGCCTCAAGCCCCGCGTGATCGCCCCATGTCAAATGTGTGAAATGTGGCATCAATGGCCAGCCTAACCATCTTCAGACCCTGCCGCCGCAATCGCGCCCGTGGAGTTGCCATGAAACGCGCCCTCAAAGGCCACGATCTCGACCCGATGAGGCGCGCCCTTCTCAGCATGATATTTGCGCGCCATTTTTATCGCCAATTCCGCACTTTCGGTGCCAGAATTGGTGAAGAACACCCGATCCGCAAAGCTGTGTTCCGTCAAGAGATCGCCCAGTTTTTCTTGCTCGGGGATCCTATAGAGATTTGAGACGTGCCATAGTTTCTGTGCCTGATCGTAAAGGGCCTGCACAAGTTTTGGATGCGCATGGCCAAGCGCATTGACGGCAATGCCCGCGGTCATGTCCAGAAATCGGCGACCATCCGCCTCCACCAGCCAAGCGCCTTCACCCTTCACAAAGGACAGCGGGGTGCGGTTATAGGTTGGAAGAATCGAGGAAGTCATCGCTCGGAAATCCTTGTGGTTGACCGCGTCATCGGCGGTTTTGTGAAAATCGGGATTGAACAGAGGAAATACCTGCTGCGCAAGGGCAGCGTGACAAAAAAACACCAAAACCCGCGCCCATTTGGGCGGGGCTTGGCCAAAGCTTCAGCGTCGGCGGCGCTTTTGCGCGATGTGATGCGTTTTAAGTGTCATGCGGCGCTAGATAATAGCTTTTGCGCAAACAGGCCAGATCAAAAACGGACACCCAATTCAGGGTGTCCGTTTCCGATAGTTAGGCCACTTCGGCCAAGGCCTGTTTGGGGGTCACGCCAAGCGCGGCGCAGATGTCACGGGTCAATTCTGGGGTGTTGAGCGTGTAGAAATGCAAATGCTCCACCCCGCCTTCGATCAGATCCGTGCAAAGCTCCGTGCAAAGCGCGGTGGACAGCAGCGCTTCGCGATCATCGCGGATGGCTTTGTCATAGGCCTCATCCACCCATGCGGGGATATGCGCCCCGCAGGCGGAGGCAAAGCGGCGCACGCGCGTCCAGTTGTTGATCGGCAAAATACCGGGGATAATCGGTGCCGTGATCCCTGCCGTGGCGCAAGCATCGCGGAACCGGAAGAATGTCTCTGCTTCAAAGAAAAACTGCGTGATTGCGGAATTTGCCCCTGCATCCACTTTGCGCTTTAGGAAATCCACGCAGGCTTGCAGGTTTTCCGCGTCTGGATGGGGGTCTGGATAGGCCCCGACACGCAAATGGAACTTACCCGTTTTGGCCAAGGCTTCGACCAATTCGACCGAGCTTGCAAATCCCTCGGGATGTGGTGTGAATTTCCCTGCACCCTTTGGGGGATCGCCGCGCAGCGCCACGATTTCGGTCACGCCTGCCTCAGCATAGCTGTCTGCAATCGCCAAGGTTTCTTCGCGGGTGGCGTTCACACAGGTGAGATGGGCCGCAACCGCCACGCCGTAATTGGCATGAATGGTTTTCACCGCGTCATGGGTCAAATCCCGTGTTGTCCCGCCAGCGCCATAGGTCACGGAAACAAATTCGGGCGAGAGCGGCGCAAGCTTGCCCAATGTGTCCCACAGACGGAAGGAGGCCTCAATCGATTGCGGCGGAAAGAATTCGAATGAAATACGCGGTGCGGACATGATGATTCTGAAATCCTTGAATTGCTTGCGATCTTGTCGCATAGAGATGCTTAGTGAAGCAAATTCATAAAATTCATCATCAACATGAGGATGATATGCATATAGAGTTTCGCCACCTGCGCACGATCAAGGCGATCCATGAATGTGGCGGCTTGGCCAAAGCGGCAGATCAGCTGCACATCACGCAAAGCGCATTGAGCCACCAGATCAAAGGCCTGGAGGATCAAGCAGGGTTGGAACTGTTCGTGCGCCGCTCCAAGCCCATGACGCTTTCCGCCGCAGGGATGAAGCTTTTGCGCTTGGCTGAAGAGGTTTTGCCGCGCATTGAGGCGCTAGAGGATGAGTTTTCTGGCCTGCGCTCGGGCAAGTCGGGGCGGCTGCATATCGCGATTGAATGTCATGCTTGTTTTGACTGGCTCTTGCCCGTGCTTGAGGCGTTTCGCACCGCTTGGCCCGAAGTCGATGTGGACATTCGCCCAGGTCTGCAATTCGAGGCATTGCCCGCCCTGTTGCGCGAGGAGGTGGATTTGGTTGTCTCCTCCGACCCAGAAGATTTGGATGGGGTCGATTTTACCCCGCTGTTTGATTATGAACCTGTTTTCATCTGTTCTAAGGATCACCCGCTGGCGCAAAAGGATTTTATCAGCGCCGAGGATTTCGCGCAGGAAACCCTGATCACATATCCCGTGGACCGCGCGCGGCTTGATGTGTTCACCGAAGTGCTGATGCCTGCGGGAATAGAGCCAAAAGCGATGCGGCGGGTCGAGTTGTCCGCCGTGATTGTGCTGTTGGTGGCCTCTATGCGGGGGGTGGCGGTGCTGCCCGATTGGGTGGTGCGCGGGCAAGCGGTGCAAAACGCCTCCATCGTGGCGAAACCCTTGACCCGAAACGGTGTCACAAAACGGCTTTACGGGGCTACACGGGCCGAGGATACGGCCAAGCCCTTTATGGCCAATGTGCTGCGCCTCGCGCGCACAGAGCCGCCAAAACTGCAAAGGCGCGGCTAAGGCCCGCATGGTTTTTGACGATTTCGCAGCCCTGCACCCTTGGCAGTGGCGCAGTCGCGGGCTATAGGGCGCGCCTGTTGTTTGGGCTGTCTGCCCACCCGAAAGGAAATCGAAGATGCAAGGTTCGGCCAATCTCAATGTCATGATCAAAGCAGCCCGCAAGGCCGGGCGCAGCTTGCTGAAAGATTTCGGCGAGGTCGAAAACCTTCAGGTGTCTTCCAAGGGGCCGGGGGATTTCGTCAGCCGCGCTGATCGCGCCGCAGAGGAGCTGCTGCGCGAAGAATTGATGAGCGCGCGCCCCAATTATGGCTTCTTGGGCGAAGAAGGGGGTGAGATTGCAGGCACGGACCCCACGCGCCGTTGGATTGTCGATCCGCTCGATGGCACCACAAATTATCTGCATGGCTTGCCCCATTGGGCGGTGTCGATTGCGCTGGAGCATAAGGGCGAGATCGTCTCGGCGGTGGTCTATGATCCAAGCCGCGATGAATTGTTCTTTGCCGAAAAAGGGGCGGGGGCATGGCTCAATGACAGCCAGCGGATGCGCGTCTCAGGGCGTACCAAGTTGATCGACTCGATTTTCGCCATGGGTGTCCCTTTTGGCACGCAGAAATATCTGCCCGCCGTTTTGCGCGATATGGGTCAGCTTTTGCCCGTCTGCGCGGGTGTGCGCCGCCTTGGGGCGGGTTCTTTGGATTTGGCCTATGTCGCGGCAGGACGCTATGATGGGTTTTGGGATTACCACCTCAAGCCATGGGATTTCGCGGCAGGTCTGTTGATCGTGCGCGAAGCGGGCGGTTTCGTGGAGCCGATGCGCCAAGGCCAAGACCTTATGGAAGATGGCCATTTGATTGCGGGTGCCGCCTCGATTTTTGAACCTTTTGCCAAAATCATCCGCAGCCGCGAAGCCGATTAAGCCATCGCGCCCTTGGGGTGTGCGGTACTGTAGATATCCATCAAACGTTTGCTATCCACCGCGGTATAGGCTTGCGTGGTCGAGAGGCTCTCATGACCGAGAAGTTCTTGGATTGCGCGCAAATCGCCGCCTGCATTCAGAAGATGCGTGGCAAAGCTGTGGCGCAGAGCATGGGGTGTGGCACTTGCGGCCAGACCCAATTGCAGCCGCGCACGCTCTACAATCAAGGCCACAATGCGTGCGTTGAGCGGTCCGCCCCGTATCCCACGAAACAGAGGGCTATCCGCGTTCAGATCGAAGGGACATAGCGCGGCATATCGTGCGACCGCGTCTTGCGCGGCGGGGATCACGGGCAACTCCCGTTCTTTGTTGCCTTTTCCGCGTATCCGTAAAACATCCCCCAAAGGAAGCGCTGCGCCCAAGAGGGACAACGCCTCGCCACGGCGCAATCCGCAACCATAGAGCAGCGTCACCAACGCCAGATCGCGCGCCTGCACCCAAGGCCTTTTGTCCCCCGTTTCCACTTGTGCAAGCAGATTTTGGGCATCCCCTTCGCTTAGGGGGCGCGGCAGGCTACGTTGATAGCGCGGCGCGCGGATCGACAGCACCACCGAGGCATCAAACCCGTCACGATCGGACCACCAATTGTAAAAGCTGCGCACCGCAGACAGCCCCCGCGCCAAGGATCGCGCACCAACCCCACGTCCGCGTTGCGCGGACATATAGGCGCGCATATCGCGCAGGCTTAGGGATTTTAATCCCGTGGGCGCGCGGTGATCGGGATCATGCGCCGCTTGAAATTCCAAGAAATCACGCAGATCGCGCGCATAGGCCTCAATGGTGGCGGGCGCGCGCCCCTCCACCCCACGCAGATGGGTGATCCACCGCTCCAAAAGGTCGCGTGTTGCGGGGGCGATCAACATCGGCCTAGCCCAAGTATTTCAGCATTACACGTTCAAACACACCGGCGAAGAAGGCAAGAAGATCGGTGCCTTGGCTTGGTCGAAAATGGTGTGGGTCTTCTGCAGCGAAAGCCAGCATCGCAGGCAAGCGGTCAGGCCCCATGTCGAGGCGAACCAATCCTTCGGACTTGATCCATTCGGCAGCTGTCCCAAAAACCTGCTCGGCATGGGGGCTGACCCCGCGCAGGGTGACTTGGCGCATGGGGATATCGCGCCCGCCTGTGAGATAGGCATCCACAAACCCCTCGGGCGCGATGGTCAGCACCTCGTCCAAACCGCTGAGATCATCGGGATCACGTTCTTCTGCTTCGTGGCTTTCCAAGACCAATTTGGCGCGATCCACGCGCAGGATCTCTGGCAACTCAGCCGCCGTGATCTTGAGAAAATCTTCAAAATCCGCGGCCTCTAAGACGCGCAAAACGGCACGGTGAATTTGGTGGGTGCCCGTCAGATTTTCATAGGCCGCTGCGATCACAGAGCGATGCGTGTCTTCAAGGCGTTCGAGGCGGCTTTCCAATCGCTCCATCGCGATGCCGCGCATATCGACCACATTGCCGCCCATCAGGCGGTCATTGGCCGAAATCAGAACGCGCATCAGGTCGCGATCTTCCAAAATCAATTCGGGGTCTTTGAGAACGCGCTCACGCCAATCGCCGGGCATTTCTGCTTTCTGTGTCACTGTCCTTGCCTCATTCTGCGCGCCCCGCCTTTTGGGGGGCATCTCGTTTGTGCCACGGTCTGTTGCCGTGTTGCTTACTCGTTACGCCGCCACCTTACACCAAAGCTTTTCCGATTTCTGCCCTGTTTTTTTCACGGCTGAAAAAAGCCAGGCGGCGGGGCCTTGGTTTTGGTGCTTTTCATCGCGGCGCTTGCGTGTTTCTTTGCATATATCCCGCTTGACCTTGAATGCAAAAGAGATTGAACGCCAAACGCGATGGAAGCTGATTTTTTCACTGAAGGGGCGCTTGTTGGCGTGCTGACCGCCGAACCGCTGGATCGCGTCCTTGATTATCGCGCGCCAGAGGGGGGCTGTGGGATTGGCGCTTTTGTCGAAGTGCCGCTGGGTCCGCGCCGCGTGATCGGCGTGGTGTGGGGCACGGGGCAAGGGGACTATGATCCTGCAAAAATCCGCAAAATTGCCAGCGTGCTCGATGTGGCCCCCATGCGCCCTGAGATGCGCCAATTTCTTGAACGCGCCGCGCAATACACCTATACGCCCTTGTCGGCGATGCTGCGTTTGGCCACGCGCGCACCTGCACTTGGGGCCTCGCCAAATGCGCGCAGGCTTTATACACGGGGGGCCAATTTACCCGCCCGCATCACGGATGCCCGCGCCCGTGTGATGGATGTCATCGAGGAATATGGTGGCGCTGCACTGACACAATCGGAGCTTGCGCAGGCGGCAGGTGTGAGCAGCGCGGTGATCAAAGGATTGGTCACACAAGGCGCATTGGCCCAAGTTGAGGCTCCACGGGATGCCCCTTTTCCCGCATTGGATCATCGCCTGCATAGCAAAGACCTCAGCAGCGATCAGGCCGAAATTTCGCGCCATCTGCGCAGCAAAATTGCGGCGCGTGGCTTTGGGGCCAGTTTGCTCAAAGGCGTCACAGGGTCAGGCAAAACCGAAGTCTATCTCGAGGCGGTGGCGGAGGCCTTTGGGCAAGGGCGACAGGCGCTTGTGCTTTTGCCTGAGATTGCCCTGTCTGCCGAATTCCTAACACGGGTCGAGGCGCGGTTTGGCGCGCGCCCTGCCGAGTGGCATTCGGGGATCACCATGGCCGAACGGCGACGGGTTTGGAAAATGGTGGGCGAAGGGGGCGCGCAATTGGTCGTTGGCGCGCGCTCAAGCCTGTTCTTGCCGTTCCAAGATTTGGGTTTGATCGTGGTCGATGAGGAACATGATGCCTCCTACAAGCAAGAGGATGGTGTGTTCTACAATGCCCGCGATATGGCGGTTCTGCGCGGGTCCATCGCAGGGGCGCAGGTGATTTTGGCATCTGCCACCCCTTCGCTTGAGACATGGGCCAATGCGGAGGCTGGCAAATATCAACGTTTTGATCTGCCCGCGCGGTTTGGCGCGTCTGAATTGCCACAGATGAACGCGATTGATATGCGCCTTGAGGATGTGCCCTCGGGTCAATGGATTTCTCCGACCTTGGCGCATGAGGTTGCCGCTCGTATTGCAGCGGGTGAACAAAGCCTGCTGTTCCTCAATCGCCGTGGCTTTGCACCGATCACGCTGTGTCGCGCCTGTGGTGTGCAAATCGCCTGTGACCATTGCGATGCGCGGATGGTTGAGCATCGCTTTCAAAAGCGGTTGATGTGCCATCAATGTGGCGCGACCAAAGACATTCCCGAAACCTGCCCCGCCTGTGGGGTTGAGGGGAAATTGACGGCCCTTGGCCCTGGGGTGGAACGGATTGCCGAAGAAGCACAGGCGCTGTTTCCAGATGCCCGTGTGGCGATCCTGTCATCGGATTTGTTCGGTTCAGCCCGTGCGCTCAAGGCGCAGATTGCCGAGATTGCCGAAGGTGGATGCGAGATTATCATAGGCACGCAATTGGTGGCCAAAGGGCATAATTTTCCAAACCTCACCTTGGTCGGGGTGGTGGATGCCGACCTAGGCTTGCACGGCTCTGACTTGCGCGCGGCCGAGCGCAGTTTTCAGCTCATGCGCCAAGTTGCGGGTCGTG
>JAGYKZ010000031.1 GCA_018401385.1 Roseicyclus sp. | reverse complement strand
GCGCAGATGCCGTTCCGCAGCCAAGCCCGTGATTGTGGCAACACAGATGCTTGAATCCATGATCGAAAGCCCCGTGCCCACCCGTGCCGAGGTGTCGGATGTCGCCACCGCCATTTATGAAGGCGCAGACGCAGTGATGCTGAGTGCTGAATCTGCGGCAGGCCAATATCCGATTGAGGCGGTGCGCACGATGGACGCGGTGGCGCGGGAAGTGGAAAGCGACCAAACCTATCGTGAAGTGATTGACGCCTCGCGCCGCGTCAACCGTACCAGCGTAGCCGATGCGATCGTAGCCGCCGCACGCGAAATCGCTGAGACCACGGATATCAAGGCGATCTGCTGCTTTACCCAATCTGGCACCACCGCCGCCCTTGTGGCGCGGGAACGTCCCTGTGTTCCAGTGATTGGCCTGACCCCCGTTTTGCGCGTGGCGCGCAGGCTTTGCCTGACATGGGGCACCACCTGTGTGTTGACCGAAAAGGTCGAACGATTCAAAGGCGCCGTGATCAGTGCCGCACGCGCCGCGCGTGAGGGCGGGTTTGCGGAGGCAACCGACCAGATCGTGGTCACCGCAGGCGTGCCGTTTAACGTGCAAGGCACGACCAATATTTTGCGGGTCGCCCCCTGTGACGAGCGGCTGATCTATTCCGCCGACCCTGAATAAGCGCGCGCGGTCATGGCAAGCCTTCTCTTGGTTGCAGGCACGATTTGCGCGGGGTTTGGCGGGGTGGCCCTTCTTGCGGCATGGTCAAACCGCCAAAAAAGCGGGGTGTCCGCAGGGGTCCTCGGGGCAGGGCTTGCCATGCTCATCGCGGTTTACACCATCGGCCAAATACCCATTGGCTGGGCACCATTCGCCGCCAGTTTCGTTGAGGTGCTGGCCCTGATCCTGCGCTGAAACAGGGTTGCACTTTTGACCTTTTGACGGTAAGCGGCGCTTTCCAACGGTGTGATAGGCCAAAGTGGCATGCCGAATCGCGCTTGAACGTTGCCTTAGAAGGAGACGAAAATGCCCAAGATGAAGACGAAATCGAGCGCCAAAAAGCGCTTCAAAATGACGGCGAGTGGCAAGGTCAAAGCTGGCCAAGCTGGCAAGCGCCACGGCATGATCAAGCGGACGACCAAGTTCATCCGTGACGCGCGCGGCACGACAACCCTGTCGGCCCCAGACGCGAAGATCGTTAAATCCTATATGCCATACGCTCGTTAAGGAGGCGCTGAGATGTCCCGCACCAAAGGTGGTACCGTCACCCATCGCCGTCACAAGAAGGTTCTTGACGCGGCAAAAGGTTATTATGGCGCACGTTCGCGCAGCTTCCGCACTGCAACGCAGGCGGTCGACAAAGCCAATCAATACGCAACCCGCGACCGCAAGGCACGCAAGCGTCAATTCCGCGCTTTGTGGATTCAGCGCATCAACGCAGCTGTGCGCAGCTTTGATGCTGATCTGAGCTATTCGCGCTTTATCAATGGTCTTGCAAGAGCAGGGATCGAAGTGGACCGCAAGGTTCTGGCTGATCTCGCCGTGCATGAACCCGAAGCATTTGGCGCAATTGTCGCGCAGGCAAAAGCCGCGCTCTAAATTCGCCATATTCTTATGATACGAAGCCCCCGTTAGCCATGTGAACGGGGGCTTTTTCTTGGGTTCTCATCACATAGGATTGGGGTTGATCGCAGATGTCGGATTTTTTTGAGACCCATTTGTCAAAAACAGATGATCGACTGCTGACCAAGTGGGCGCATTATTTCGAGATATACACCCGCGAATTATCGCGGTTTCGGGAGCGCCCCATCACATTCCTTGAAATCGGAGTTTTCAAGGGCGGCTCCGTGCCCATGTGGCAAGCCTTCTTTCACCCTGAAAGTCGACTTCTGTTTGTCGATATTGACCAAGACTGCGCCAAATTCGCCAATGCCAACGCCCATGTTGAAATTGGCAATCAAGCGGATCCTGAATTTTTAGCCCAGATCAGTGCAAAATACGGGCCGTTTGACGTCATTTTGGATGATGGAAGCCATATCAACACGCATCAAATCAAAAGCTTTACTGCGCTGTGGCCCCATATCCGCGATGGGGGTCTTTATCTGGTAGAGGACTGCCATACCTCCTATTGGCCAGGTTTCGGGGGCGGTTATCGCAACGAGGCAAGCTTCATCGAATTTGCCAAGCGCTTGGTCGATAAGATGCACAGTTGGTATACGGATCAAGATGCGCTGTTTCCCTTTCATCCTATCGCCAAAGAACTGCATTCTGTGCGGTTTTACGACTCCATCGTGGTGAGTGAAAAACAGCTGAAAACCGACAGACCGACCACCCTTACCGCACAGAATGGAACCGTGTCTCGATCACAGCGCGCGCTTGATATACGCGGGCGCACATCGATCTTTGCGGGCAAAGACGGGTCATAATCACCCTATAGCTTGCATTTGGGGCTTCTTGTGATAGCTCAGGCGGCAATTCGATGGAGAGAACCCCATGACCG
The DNA here is from genome assembly GCA_018401385.1 of Roseicyclus sp. Taxonomy (GTDB): domain Bacteria; phylum Pseudomonadota; class Alphaproteobacteria; order Rhodobacterales; family Rhodobacteraceae; genus M30B80. The sequence continues at coordinate 18,645 of JAGYKZ010000031.1, read as the reverse complement.
CATTTGATGACCTGCGCATACTTTGGCTTGACCGTATCGCCGCTGCCGCTGATGAGACCGCGCTGGAAGAATTGCGCGTGGCGGCCCTTGGCAAAAAGGGCGAGATCAGCCTGAAGATGCGCGAACTTGGGCAGATGAGCGCCGAGGAGCGCCAGGTTGCAGGCCCCGCGCTGAACGCGCTGAAAGATGAGGTCAACAGCGCGCTTGTGGCAAAAAAATCCGCCCTTGGCGATGCGGCATTGGATGAACGGCTGAAGGCGGAATGGCTGGATGTGACCCTGCCCGCCCGCCATCGCCGTCAGGGCAGCATCCACCCTGTCAGCCAAGTGACCGAGGAAGTCACCGCGATTTTCGCCGATATGGGCTTTGCCGTGGCAGAAGGCCCGCAGATCGAAACCGATTTCTACAATTTCGATGCCCTGAATATCCCGGGCCATCACCCTGCCCGCGCGGAAATGGACACGTTCTACACCCATCGCGCCGAAGGGGATGCGCGCCCGCCCCATGTGCTGCGCACGCATACAAGCCCTGTGCAAATCCGGTATGCGGCGCCAATGGCGACCCTGCCGCATCATCGCGCCCGGTCGTGCGTCTATCGCGCCGATTACGACTAGACCCACACACCTGATGTTCCATCAGGTCGAAGGTCCGGCGATTGATAAAGATATTCCATGGCCAACTGAAATGGGTTCGAGGAATTCTTTCGGCCTTCTTCGGCACAGCGGTCAAAACCTGCTTCCGCGTCTGCATTTCCCTTCACGGAACCTTCCGCCGAGGGATATCCAATGCTCATGGGAAGGCGGCATGGTGAAGGTGGGCGAAGGCAGGACTGGTTTGATGTGCTGTGGCCAGGCATGGTGCATCCAAAGCAGCTGCAAGCAGGCGGGATTGACCTAACGAATGGTCACTCGCCTTCGGCATCGGGATCGACCGCTTGGCGATGCTGAAATACGGCATCCTGATCTACGCGCGTTTTCGATAGCGACCTGCGCCAGTTGAGGCACTACGGGTTTGCAAGCTTGATATGCCGAATTTGCATCGGGGGTGAGAGTGAAACGACGATACCCTGCCCGCGCTCTGCCCTTGCTACGAAGCAGAAGATGACTGGCTTAATGATGCCAAGTGAAACCGATCTTCATCTAAAGAAGAGCGTAGGGAATCGCCATCATGTGCCGCTTATGTCCGATATTGGGTTCGTGACTGACGTTGACGCGGCACGTTCTGTCTAACGGGCACAGGGCCATGACTTACTGATGCGATCCGCTCAGACGATGTTTGGCAAAAACCAAGGATGGCGCATCCGCAATCGGTGGCGCTTACACTAGGCATATTGAGGACCTAGCTGTTTACATATCTGAAGCAAAGCGCCGCCCAAAAGTTGGGAATAAATCTATGAAATCCACCCTGTCTTGGCTGAAAACCTATCTCGACACCACCGCTTCGGTTGAGGACATCACTGATGCGCTGACTGATCTCGGGCTTGAGGTGGAGAGGGGGTCGAAACCCCGCCGCGAAATTGGCGGGGTTTCGTCTGGGCCATGACCCATGCCGAGCAGCACCCAGATGCGGATCGTCTGCGCGTCTGCACCGTGGCCACCGATGAGGGGGACAAGCAGATTGTCTGCGGCGCGCCGAATGCGCGTGCGGGCATCACTGTGGTGATCGCCCGTCCAGGCGACTATGTGCCCGGCATTGATGTGACGCTGTCGGTCGGCAAAATTCGCGGGGTCGAAAGCCACGGGATGATGTGTTCCGAGCGGGAATTGGAGCTTTCGGACGAACATAACGGCATCATCGAATTGCCCTCGGGCGAGGTGGGTCAAAGCTTTGCCGATTGGTTGGCAGAGCATGATCCAGAAAAGATTGACCCTGTGATTGAAATTGCCATCACCCCCAACCGCCAAGATGCGCTTGGCGTGCGCGGTGTGGCGCGGGATTTGGCCGCGCGCGGGCTTGGCACACTGAAACCCTATGAGGTGGCCCCCGTCAAAGGCAGCTTCCCCTGCCCAATCCCCGTGGCGATTGACGCAGACACATTGGACGGCGCGCCGCATTTCACGGGCCGCGTGATCCGTGGCGTGAAAAATGGGCCATCGCCTGCTTGGTTGCAAGCGCAGCTCAAAGCCATCGGCCTGCGCCCCATCTCCGCTTTGGTCGATATTACCAATTTCTTCACCTATGATCAAAACCGCCCCTTGCACGTTTTTGATGCCGATAAGGTCAAAGGCGGCTTGCGTGTTCACCGCGCCAAGGGTGGCGAAGAATTGCTGGCCTTGGACGAGAAAACCTATCGCTTCGGCGCGGGCCATATGATGATTTCCGATGACAACGGCCCCGAAAGCATCGCGGGCATCATGGGGGGTGAAGAAACGGGATGCACGTATGAGACCGTGAACGTATTTCTCGAATCCGCTTGGTGGGATCCTGTGCAAATCGCCTATGCGGGGCGTGATCTGAAAATCCACTCAGATGCGCGGTATCGCTTTGAACGGGGCGTTGACCCTGACTTCACCCGTGACGGGCTGGAGGCTGCAACGCGGATGATCCTTGATCTGTGCGGTGGCGAAGCCTCAGATGTGGTTGAGGCGGGTGCAGCGCTGAAAACGGCACGCAGCTACAGCTTGAACCCCGCGCGCGTGATCAGCCTTGTCGGTATGGATATTCCCCGCGCGGAACAGGTGCGCATCCTGACCGCGCTTGGTTTTTCGGCCGGCGGCAGTGGAGAGACGCTGGAGGTTTGGGTGCCATCATGGCGGCGCGATGTGCAAGGCGAGGCGGATTTGGTGGAAGAAGTGGCCCGTGTCGCCTCCCTCACCAAACTGGCCCCAAAGCCGCTGCCCCGTCTCAACACAGGCGTGACGCGCGCCGTCCTGACCCCGATGCAAAAACGCGAAGCCATAGGCCGGCGCACCCTTGCCGCTTTGGGGTATAATGAATGCGTCACCTATAGCTTCATTGATCAAAAATCTGCGGCGCTCTTTGGCGGCGGCACGGATGCGGTGCGTTTGGAAAACCCAATTTCTTCGGAAATGAGCCATATGCGCCCCGCACTCTTGCCTGGGCTATTGCAAGCAGCCGCCCGCAATCAGGCGCGCGGCATGGCGGATTTGGCCTTGTTTGAATTGGGGGCCGCCTTTCATGGTGGTGAACCAGAAGAACAGCATACACAGGCCGCTGGCCTTTTGATTGGCCACACTGGCCCACGCGACCCACATGGGGCGCGCCGCGCGGTGGATCTGTTCGATGTCAAAGCCGATGCCGAGGCCGCACTCGCAGCCATGGGTGCGCCTGCGCGGATGCAAATCATGCGCAGCGATGATCCCTGGTGGCACCCAGGGCGACATGGCGTTCTCTGCCTTGGCCCCAAAAAGATCCTCGGCGTGTTTGGCGAAATTCACCCCAAAATCCTGCGTGAGATGGATGTCAAAGGCCCTGCCATGGGGTTTGTCCTGTACCCGACTGAAATTCCATTGCCTAAAAATACCACGGCCAGCCGTGGCGCATTGGAAATCAGCGATCTGCAACCCGTGGAACGCGATTTCGCCTTCGTCACCGATGTTACCACAGCCGCACTTGATTTGGTCAATGCGGCGCTTGGGGCCGACAAGGCCTTGATCACCGATGTCAGCGTCTTTGACGAATTCATTGGCGGCACAGTTGGGGAGGGGCGCAAATCCATCGCGCTGACCGTGCGGATGCAACCGCGCGATAAGACCCTGACCGAAGACGAGATCGAAACCACCGCAGCCAAGATCATCGAAAAGGTAAACAAAGCAACGGGGGCGGTATTGCGCGCTTAATCCGCCCCTGTGTCGCTACAATGACGGCGAAAGGCCGCTTTGAGCAAATCAAATTCGGCGCGCAGCAGGTCCAACTCGGCGCGCAGATCCCCCGCAACCTGTGCATCGGTCATCACAGCAAAGCGATCAAGTGACACGCCCGCCTCGGACCGAATGTCCACGATATGTGGCTGTGAGCCGATCAGATGCGCAGGCAGTTCAACCCTAAGCAGATGCACCCCGTCCTTGCCCAAAACTGCCTGAGCGCGGGCGATGACCTGATCCGCAACAACAGCCTCAAAGCCCAGCGCGTCTTCGGACAAACCCGTCACAGCCGCCTCATACACACCGTTATGCAAGCTCAACCGCGTCAATCCAATCGATCGCATCTTCACAATCCCTCGCCTATAGTTCAGCGCGTGCAAGGCGCAGCACCAAGAAATCGTCCATTTTCAACAGATTCATGCTTGGACGTTCAAAAATCAGGTCAATCCAGATCTTTTCGATCCGTTTGTCGTTGACCTTGGAATAAGCCATGTCAAATTCGGCGCAAATGCGCCCCTGATCCCATTCCATTTTCCGCACCATTTGTTCCGAATTCGGGCCGTGGATCACATTCAGGCGCGCATAGAGATCAATCGGATAATCCATTTGCATCTCAAGGGAGACGCGGATGATGTCGGCCAATCGCACGCTTGCGGCATGATCACGCGGCAGATCAAGTGCCATGGACAGGAAAGACCCGTCAAAGCGAAACACCTCCAAGGACAGCCCGTAAACTGCGGAGTCGGTTTCGGAATGTTGGCGCAAAATGATTTCGGGATGGGCGCAATCATGGAAGATTTTCAATCCACCCATCAGGTCATGCGGGCTTTGGATGGCCACTGCGGCGGTGCAGTCGAGCGGCATCACAAACGCATCGGGACGATAGACCCAATAGGCAATCTCTGGCATGGCCTGATCCGCTGCGGGAAGATTCCGCGCCTTGCGGCGCAGCGTGTCTTTGGCGATCTGCGAAATATGCATCAGGCGGCGCGCATAATCTTCAGCTTCATTTTGCTTTTGCGCCAAGTCAGCGGAGCGCAGCTGACCAAGCCGCGATGTCAACACGGCAAGATCTTCCGCGAATTTCGCCCAGCGCGATTGTGAAAACGATGGCCTTCCCCACAACCCCATCCAATCTGTCCTCGCATTTTGGCGCACCCCAGTTGGGGCAGCGGCCGTTTCCAGTTTAGCCAGACTAGGGTTAAGGTGATTTGCGTTAATTGAAAAGCCTGCGCAGCAATCCCACCGTATCCAGTGTGCGCACCACCGTGCGGGCGGCTTGCGCGGGGGTGGTGCGTGGGGTGCTGCTGCGCGGGGGGGTCGAGGCGCCCCCATCCCCGCTGCGCGCATTGGTTTCACTGGTGTCATAGGGACCAGTGGCGATGCCCGTATCCGCATCGGCCTCAGCCAAAATAGCAGGTTGCAACCCAATTTGATTGTTGGCTTCTGCCACACGCGCCGCAAAACCGCGCAAGGTTTCAAGGCTATCCGCCTCAGACAAATCACTGTCTTGTAAAGCCAAAACACTGAGCGTGGCGATACGATTTCCCACATCCATATAGACGCGCCAATAATCTTCTTTCACGCCACGAATGCTGGTGGCCGAACTGTCGCGGGCATTGAGGAAAAACACATCGCCTTGATGAAACATATCCAAAATTTCCACGGTCCGCGCATCTTGGTCGCGACTGAGCAGGCTCCGGCCCTGTTCAGATGTGAAAAAGGCGGCCATGGCGGGGATATTGCTGCGCAAACTGCCCTCTGGCCCTGGCTCCGAAATCGCGGCGGTCAGGATGGATGGATGCACGGGCTGTGGCAGGCGTGGGGAATTGCCAATCGCAGCACAATTGCCCAACAACACAAAGGCGCTGACACCGCGATCTTGGGTTGCACTGGGATCAACACAAAACCCCTCGGGTCCGGCGACCACCAAACGGTCCTGTGTAACCGCAATCTCTGTCTCAACCTCAGGCAGCGGTCCCGCATAGGGCGCACCGCCCCCGCCCGAGCATCCCCAAAGCAAAAGGCCCGCACCCAAAAGGATGCAGGCCTGTGCGGATTTAGATGTCCATATAGACATGCTTCTCCTCTTTGCCGCCCGGGTGGGTGACAGCGCCATATCGGGCAGAGCCGACCTGCTGCGCGTATTTCCACAGCGCGCCCGTGGCATAGATGGTGGGTTTGGCACCTTGCCAATCCGCGCGGCGTGCCTCCAATTCCGCATCGGAAAGATCCACGCTGATCTGACCATTGATCGCGTCAATCGTGATCATATCGCCATCTTTGAGCAAAGCAATCGGGCCGCCATGCGCAGCCTCAGGGCCGACATGGCCGACACAAAAGCCACGGGTTGCGCCCGAGAAACGACCATCCGTGATCAGCGCCACTTTCTTGCCCATACCCTGCCCCGACAGGGCGGCGGTGGTTGCCAACATCTCACGCATTCCGGGACCACCAGCGGGGCCTTCGTTTCGAATGACGATCACTTCACCTTCTTGATACGCGCGCTCTTGCACGGCGGCAAAGGCATCCTCCTCGGATTCAAACACACGCGCAGGGCCGGTGAAAATCAGCTGCTCTTGCGCCATGCCCGCAACTTTCACAATCGCCCCATCTGGGGCCAAGTTGCCCTTGAGCCCAACCACCCCACCCGTTGGGGAAAGTGGCTTCTCAATCGGATAAATCACACGGCCATCTGCTTCACGGGTGATGATGTCCAGCTCTTCACCGATGCTGCGCCCTGTCACGGTGAGGCAATCCTCATGGATCAAACCCGCTTTGCGCAGCTCGTTAAGGACCACAGGCACACCACCCGCCTCATACATATCCTTGGCCACATATTGGCCACCCGGTTTGAGGTCGACAAAATACGGCGTGTCTTTGAAAATCTCACAGACGTCAAAGAGATCAAAATCAATGCCCGCCTCATGCGCGATGGCTGGCAAATGCAACCCCGCATTGGTCGACCCGCCCGTGCAGGCCACAATGCGCGCTGCATTCTCAAGGCTCTTGCGGGTCACGATATCGCGCGCACGGATGTTTTTCTCGATCAACATCATCACCGCCTCGCCTGAGGCCACACCATATTGGTCGCGGGATTCATAAGGCGCAGGGGCACCCGCCGAATTGGGCAGGGCCAAACCAATGGCTTCAGACACACAGGCCATAGTATTTGCGGTGAACTGCCCGCCACAGGCCCCCGCCGAAGGACAAGCCACGCGTTCCAAAATAGCCAATTGTTCGTCAGAATAATTGCCCGCCTGGTGTTGACCAACCGCCTCGAACACGTCCTGAACGGTCACATCTTTGCCGTCCAACCGACCGGGCAAGATGGAGCCACCATAGATAAACACAGATGGCACATTGAGGCGCACCATAGCCATCATCATTCCGGGCAGGGATTTGTCACAGCCCGCCAAACCCACAAGCGCGTCATAGCAATGCCCGCGCATGGTCAACTCGACCGTATCGGCGATGGCTTCGCGCGAGGCGAGCGAGGAGCGCATCCCCTCATGTCCCATCGCGATACCATCGGTCACAGTGATGGTGGTAAACTCGCGCGGCGTGCCATTGGCGTGTTTTACACCCTGTTTCACCGCTTGCGCCTGTCGGCTCAAGGCAATGTTGCACGGGGCCGCTTCATTCCAACAGGTGGCCACGCCCACGAAAGGCTGCGCAATTTCTTCTTCTGTCAAACCCATCGCGTAATAATATGACCGATGCGGCGCGCGCGAAGGCCCTTGCGTAACGTGGCGGCTTGGCAACTTGGATTTGTCGAATTTGCTCTGCGGCATGGTGGCCTCCCTTAGGCTCGATAGAAATGTTACACTCGGCATAAACTTTGGGCTGTGACCGCACAAGCACGATTGGAAAAAACCCCATGAAATCTAAGGTAAAAACTATAGACGCCGCAAGGCTGGGATCAAGCAAAATGGAGCAACGCATCCAATATGATCGATAAATTCATGCACCCACCTGCGGCAGAGAACCAAATGATCCTTGCGGCACGACAGCGGCCACAGCTTTGGCGCTTGGTCGTGGGTGCGCTGATCTGTCTATCAACCTATGTATTGGGGATGTTGGGCTATTTCTTCGCAGTGGGCCACCTGTCCGAAGCAGATTTCGCTGCGATTTGGGAAACAAATTCCACTTCCAGTGATCCACAGCTCACCCTGATCTTGCTGGGCAGCTTTGTGACCATGCTGATCGGACCATTCTTTGTGGCATGGTTGCTGCACAACCGAAGCGCACAAAGCCTGTTTGGCCCCTTGCGGGAAATGAACATCCAGTTTTGGATCGCGGTCGCGGTGTTTTTGGGCCTTGCTACCTTCAGCGCCGTGATCCCGATGGATATCGCGCTTTTGCCCAATTTGGAACCAAAGCTTTGGCTGATGTTTCTGCCCTTGGGATTGGTGCTGATAGCCATTCAAACGGGGGCGGAAGAAATTCTCTTTCGCGGTTATCTCCAAAGCCAACTGGCTGCGCGGTTCCGTTCGCCCCTGATCTGGGCGCTGCTGCCCTCGGTGTTGTTTGGTCTTGCCCATTATGCGCCCTCGGAAAATGGCGATGCCGCATGGTATCTGGTTTTGGCCACAGGTGTTTTTGGGCTATGCGCCGCTGACCTCACCCATCGGTTTGGCACCTTGGGACCCGCTTGGGGGTTTCACTTTGCCAATAATGTCATGGCGATGGCTGCGGTTTCCTTGTCGGGGCCTTTGGGTGGTCTTGCCCTGTATCACTTGCCCATCGCGGCAAATGATGCGGCGGTGATGATCCCGCTGATCCTGCGCGATATCGCTGTGACCATCGTGATATGGTTGGGCATTCGCTTTGCCCTGATCTGGCGCGAAAATGCCCATCGCTGATTGCAATCTGCCGCGCCATTGCCTATTGCACAGATGAGGATCGGCCAATGGAACAGACCCAATGAACTGGATCACCAATTACGTTCGCCCAAGGATCAATTCGATTTTCTCGAAGCGAGATATGCCCGAGAATTTGTGGACGAAATGCGATGAATGCGGCACCATGCTGTTCCATCGGGAATTGAGCGACAATCTCAACGTCTGCACCAATTGCGATCATCACATGGTCATCACCCCGCGTGAGCGGTTCAATGCGCTGTTCGATGGCGGGATTTTCACCGAAGTAGAGGTTCCAAAGCCAATCGCAGACCCGCTGCAATTCCGTGATCAGAAGCGCTATCCTGACCGCATGAAAGCCGCACAGAAATCCACAGGCGAAACCGATGCGATGCTGGTTGCCGAAGGCGAAATGGGCCGCACGCCGATTGTGGCCTGTGCGCAGGATTTCAGCTTCATGGGCGGATCGATGGGGATGTATGTCGGCAATGCCATCATTGCCGCGGCCGAACGCGCGATCAAGCTGAAGCGCCCCTTGATCCTGTTCTCCGCGGCGGGTGGCGCGCGGATGCAGGAGGGCATTCTCAGCCTGATGCAAATGCCCCGCACAACCGTGGCGGTCAATATGCTCAAAGAGGCGAACTTGCCTTATATCGTGGTTCTGACCCATCCAACAACGGGGGGCGTGACCGCGTCATACGCGATGTTGGGCGATGTGCACATCGCAGAGCCAAACGCGCTTATCTGCTTTGCGGGGCCGCGCGTGATTGAGCAAACAATCCGCGAAAAGCTTCCCGAAGGATTTCAGCGGGCGGAATATCTGTTGGATCATGGGATGCTGGATCGCGTGACGCATCGGACGGCGTTACGGGATGAATTGATCTCCATCCTGCGGATGCTGTTGGGAATGGAGCCACCGATCAAAGGTGATCTCCCCGCGCCTGATGTGACGGCCAACCCACCCAAAGATGTGCCCGCAACATCGGAGACAACGCAAACGTGACCGCCCCCCGTTCGGACCTTTTGCTGGAGCGCATGATGGCGCTTCATCCGAAAATCATTGACCTGACGCTTGATCGTATGTGGCGCATCCTCGCTGCGCTTGGTGATCCGCAAAATGCGGTGCCGCCCGTCATTCATATCGCGGGCACCAATGGCAAAGGATCAACCCTTGCCTTTATCCGCGCAGGGATCGAAGAGGCAGGCAAAAGCGCCCATGCCTATACCTCCCCCCATCTGGCCCGTTTCCATGAACGGATCAGATTAGCGGGCACATTGATAGACGAGGCGCACCTTTCAGAGATTTTGGACGAATGTCTTGCCGCCAACGGGCCTGATCCCATCACCTATTTCGAGATCACCACGGCAGCGGCCTTTTTGGCCTTTAGCCGCACTGGCGCAGATTACACTCTGTTGGAAGTGGGTCTGGGCGGACGGTTGGATGCAACCAATGTCATCGACCGCCCAGCCCTGAGCATCATCACCCCCGTTGATCTCGACCACCAACAGTATCTGGGAGATACAATCTCGGACATTGCGAGCGAAAAAGCAGGGATCATCAAGCGTGGTTGCCCCGTGGTGATCGCCCCACAACACGAGCGCGCGATGGAGGTGATCGAGGCCCGCGCAGAACGTCTGGGCGCGCCGATCTATGCCTATGGTCAGCATTGGCACGTCACCACGGGAGGCGGGGGCGCTGATCTTCCAAGATGAAACGGGTCTTTGATTCGCCCCTCCTGCGCTTGCAGGGCCGCATCAAATTCAAAATGCCGGCACCGCCATTGCCGCCCTGCGGGTCTTGGGGCTGAACGAGGCCGCCTGCGAAGGGGCCATGCGCCATGTGACATGGCCCGCGCGTATGCAACGCCTGAAACACGGGCCATTGGTCGAAGCCGCACCCGATGCGGAATTGTGGCTTGATGGAGGCCATAATCCCCATGCGGCACTGGCCATTGCGGCCACATTGAAAGACCTGCCCAAACGGGAAACCCATTTGATTTGCGGAATGCTGAACACAAAAGACGTGACGGGTTTCATGGCCCCGCTTGCGCCTTTCGCATCATCGCTTCACGCCGTCTCAATCGATGGTCAAGCCGCAACATTAAGTGCCGAAGACACAAAAGCCGCAGCGATCCGCGCGGGCATTGCAGCGCAAACCGCACCTGATGTGATCAGCGCCTTGCGCGACATCTGTATCAAAACCCCCAATGCACGAGTTTTGATCTGTGGCTCGCTCTATCTGGCGGGGGAAATCCTCAAAGAAAACGGCTAGGCCACTGGACAGCGCCCGCGCTCTGTCCTAGCCCTATTCCATGCTTGCGATATTCCTCAAAACGCTTCCCTTTTTTGCATTGATCGGCCTCGGTTATCTGGCGGCCCATCGCGGGTTTTTCACGCAAGCCGCCACAGCCTATCTGACAAAATTCGTGTTTTATTTCGCGCTATCCGCGATGTTGTTTCGCTTTGCCTCGAACCTGTCGCTTGGCGAGATTTTCGATTGGAACTTTATCGGAGCCTATCTGTTCGGCTGTTTCGCAATCTATGCCTTGGCCACTGCCGTGGCCCTGTTCCGCAAGCGCCCCGCTTCCGAAGCGGCGATTGAGGCGCAATGTGCTGTCATCGGGAATACAGGGTTCTTGGGTGTGCCGATGTTGGTCGTGCTGATGGGACCAGCGGCGGCGGGGCCTGTTCTGATGATCTTGGCAACCGATTTGATCGTTTTCTCAAGCCTGATTGTCATCATCATCACCGCAAGTCGCGATGGCCGCATGAGCTTGCGCATTTTCCGCTCCATCGCGGTTGGATTGATCAAGAACCCAATGATCATGTCAATGGTGGCGGGTCTGGCTGTGTCTGGGGCGGGGCTGCAATTGCCTGTCCCAGTGGATGAATTCATGGCCCTTTTGGGCGCGGCCGCCACGCCTTGCGCATTGTTTGCGATTGGCGCCTCTCTGGCGGGCAAATCAGCCGAGCGGGCCTCGGTCGCGCTGTGGCTGTCCTTCGCCAAGCTGATCTTGCACCCTGCGGCTGTCGCCATCGGTGCGCTCTACATCTTCACGGTTGATCCGTTTGACGCTGCGGTCATGATCGCCGCCGCAGCGCTGCCTGTGGCAGGTAATATTTATATGTTGGCGCAGCATTATAATGTCGCCCCACAACGGGTATCTGCGTCAATTCTGATGTCTACGGCCATTTCCATCCTCACCGTGTCGCTCGTGATCGGGTGGCTGTCCCAAATGGCAGGCCTAAGCCTGCCTTGATCCACGAAAGGTGTGACCATGTCCAAGATTGAAGCGGTGATTTTCGACATCGGCAACGTGCTGATCGAATGGCAGCCTGAGCGGTTCTATGACCGCACCATCGGAGAGGAGCGCCGCCGCGAAATGTTCGCCACAGTGGATTTACACGGCATGAATGACCGTGTTGATCTGGGCAAAGGGTTCCGCGATATCATCTATGAAACGGCAGAAACTTACCCCGAATTCCGTACAGAAATCCGTATGTGGCATGACCACTGGTTGGAATTGGCAAACCCTGTCATTGATCATTCCGTAGCGCTGCTGCGCCGTCTTCGCGCCAAGGGCGTGCCTGTGTTTGCGTTGACCAATTTCGGGATCGAAAGCTTTTCCTATGCCCAAGAGCATTTCGATTTTCTCAATGAATTCGATCATGCCTATGTGTCGGGTCATATGGGTGTGATCAAACCCAATCCAACCATTTACCAAATGGTCGAGGATCATTGCAAAATCGCGCCCAAGGCGCTTTTGTTTGCGGATGATCGCCCCGATAATATCACGGCGGCGCAGGCGCGCGGGTGGAACGCGCATCTCTTCACCGCGCCAAAAGGATGGGCCGAGGTTTTGGTCAACCATGACCTTCTAACCACGGATGAAGCAGGATTATGACCCAAGCCCCCTTCCAGATCATCGGGCCAGAGGCCGAAGCCAAGCTTGACTGGCTCAAACTTGGTGCGGCTTTAGAGGCGGGTCATCGGCTGCCGCGTGCGGAGATTGCAGATGGTTTCCTCTACCGTGGCACGGACACGCTTCTCAATCGTGCCGCATGGATTGACGGGCTTGGCCTCTTGGTGAAATCGGCCACAATCTTCCCTGAGAACGATGCGCAAAATTTGTCCGCCGTGAATGGCGGCGCGGCGCTTTATAACGATAAGAATGGCCTTCTTGAGGCTTTGGTCGATTTCCATCTTCTGACCAAATATAAAACGGCTGGTGACAGCCTCTTTGCGGCGATGAAACTGGCGCGACCAGACAGCAAAACCATTTTGATCGTTGGCGCGGGAACGGTTGGTCGCTCTTTGCGCGAGGCTTATGGCGCGGGATTTCCTGATGCGCGTTTCCTCATCTGGAACCGCAACACTTCGCGGGCCGATGCCCTCGCGCGCGATTTCTCCAACACGGATGTGGCGGACAATCTGGCCGATGCCGTGCAACAGGCCGATATCGTCACCTGCGCAACCATGGTGACAGAGCCTATCTTGCAGGGCGAATGGCTCAGGGTGGGACAGCATATTGACCTGATCGGCGCCTATCGCCCCGATATGCGCGAAGCGGATGATGCCGCGCTGCAAAGGGCGCGCATCTTTGTTGACAGCCGCGCCACAACGATTGAGCATATTGGCGAATTGAAACGCCTGGCATTGCAGCAGGGGGTCATAACGCCTGCCGATGTGGTGGCACGATTATTACGACATCGCCTCAGGCCTATTCGCGCGCAGGGATGACGCAGAAATCACGCTGTTCAAAAAATGGCGGCGGCGCGCATCTGGATCTTATGACCGCCGCCTATATCCGCGAGGCCGTGACGACCTAAGCCGCAACGGCCCGTTCACGCAGGGGGCTTTCTTTGACGGGCAAATGCACGATGGCCGAGAGCAGACCTACGCCAACACCGACCCACCAAACCGTGGTATAGGTGCCGTGCAGATCATACATCCACCCACCAAGCCAAACCCCAATAAAACTGCCCAATTGGTGGCTAAAAAACACAATGCCATAGAGCGTGCCCATATAGCGCAGCCCGTAAATATAGCCGACAAGGCCCGAAGTCAGTGGCACGGTGGCAAGCCATAACGCGCCCATTGTGATGGAAAACACAATCACGGTCAGTGGTGTGATGGGCAGCATGATGAAGGCCGCCGCAATGATGGTGCGGCCAAAATAGATACCCGCGAGAAGGTATTTCTTGGAATAGCGCTTGCCCAGATAGCCCGCCAAAATCGTGCCGCCTATATTGGCCAAACCAATCAGCGAGATAGACACCGCCCCAAGCGCGGATGTGGTTGTGATGCCTAAGGAATGCAGGAATGAGCCTGGCTCAATCGGGCCGCAAAGCTCGGTCACGAATGCCGGGAAATGCGCTGTAACAAAGGCAAGCTGATAGCCGCAGGAAAAGAAGCCAATAAAAATCAAACTGAAAGACGGATCACGAAAGGCTTTGGCCAAGATGGCGCTCATGCTTTCTTCCAGTTCTGCCTTGGATAGGGGCGCAGGCGCGCGCAACATCGGCAGGAACAGGAGCGAAGCGAGGATGGCCACCGCAAAAATCATAAACACGCTTTGCCATGGCATCACCGCCAACAGCGCCTCAGCCACAGGCGCGCCAAAGACCTGACCCGCAGATCCTGCCGCTGTGGCAATTCCAAGGGCCAGCGAGCGATGCTCATCCGATGCGGCGCGGCCCACAATGGCCAAGATCACGCCAAACCCCGTGCCCGCCACGCCAAACCCCACCAGAATTTCCAAAAGCTGATGCGCGCCGGGCGTGATCGCATAGGCCGAAAACACCAAACCCGCCGCATACATCAAAGCCCCAAGGATAATGGCTTTGCGATCCCCGAATTTTTCAGCAATCGCGCCAAAAATCGGCTGCCCCACGCCCCAGGCAAGGTTTTGAATGGCAATGGCCAAGGAAAACTCTGCGCGCAGCCAGCCAAATTCATCCGCAATCGGAATTTGAAACACCCCGAAACTTGCCCGAATGGCAAAGCTAATCATGATGATGAAACAGCCCCCGATAAGAACGGGGGTGAAGATGGACGCACTGCGCATAATGATGAACCTGCCGAAAAGACGCTGCGTCAAAGATTGCGCGGATGGCATCACATCGTCAATCCTCAAAGCACTGGCCCCTAAAAGCACTGGAAATGCATGGGGGGTTTGTCCTAAGAGGCGCTTATGTCGCAACATTTGACCGCCATATATGACACCCGCGTCAGCGAAGGTATCTTGCGCCCCGACCCTGCACAGCGCGAGGTTCTGCATCGCTTCGAGACATTGCGCGAAACGCTTGAGGCGCGGCCAAAATCAGGGCTTCTTGCGCGTTTCTTTCAAGACAAGCCCCCATCAGGCCAACAGAGTCGCGGATTTTACATCTGGGGCGGGGTGGGACGCGGGAAATCCATGATTATGGATTTGTTTTTTGCGCACACATCTATTCCGCAAAAACGCCGCGTGCATTTCCATGCCTTCATGCAGGAGATCCAATCCGCCCTTCACGAGGCGCGCAAAACAGGTGTGAGTGATGCGCTGAAACCCGTGGCCGAGGCGATTTCAAAAGACCTGCGCCTACTTTGCTTTGATGAAATGCAAATCACTGATATCACCGATGCGATGATTGTCGGGCGCTTGTTCGAGGCTTTGTTCCAAGCGGGGGTGAGCATCGTCACCACCTCCAACCGCCCGCCGAAGGATCTGTATAAGGACGGGCTGAACCGTCAGCTGTTCCTGCCCTTCATCGCGCTGTTGGAGCAAGAGTTAGAGGTGATTGAAATGCAATCCCCCACCGATTATCGGCGCGACCGACTTGCGGGGGAAACAACCTATTTCACGCCAATCACCATCGCAACAGCACAGCAGATGGAGCAGATCTGGCGCGATCTGACCCATGGGCACGAAGAACCTCTGGATTTGGAGGTCAAAGGTCGCCATGTGATCATTCCGCAGTACTGGGCGGGCATGGCCCGCGCCGATTTCTGGGAGCTTTGCGGCAAGCCTTTAGGGGCGGGTGATTATCTGGCGCTGACAGGGGCGGTCAAACTTCTGATGTTGGAAAATGTCCCGCGCCTCGGCATTGACAATTTCAACGAGGCCAAACGCTTCGTCACCTTGATTGATGCGCTTTACGAAGCGCGCATCCGTGTGATCATCTCCGCCGATGATGTGCCTGAACATCTTTACGCCGAGGGCACGGGAAGTTTCGAATTTGAACGCACTGCAAGTCGCCTGCGCGAGATGCAATCGGCGGATTGGGGCGAATAGAGTGCCGCAAGGCTTGCAAAAACTGAACTGATCAGTTTACAATGCCCTCAGGGAGTATGCGCCATGAATATGCAAGCACAGGCACGCAAGGGTCGTAAATTCGATCAAGTCATTGATGGCGCACGGAATATTTTCCTCAGCGAAGGGTTTGAGGGGGCCAGTGTCGATGTGATTGCCCGCCAAGCGGGCGTGTCCAAAGCCACCCTTTATTCCTATTTCCCCGACAAACAGGCGCTGTTTATGGCGGTTCTCAACCAAGAATGCGACCTGCAACGCCGCGCTCAGATGGATATCGAGTTCCTGCAACGCGATGTCCGCGATGCGTTGCGGCATCTGGCCTATTCCATGTTGGAATTCCTGATGTCGGATGAGGGTGTGTCAATCTTCCGCGTTTGCGTGGCTGAGGCACAGCGTTTTCCCGAGTTGGGGCGCGCTTTCTATGAAACAGGCCCATCAACCGCGATGTCCCATGTCGCAGATTATCTCAGCACGCCAAAAGTCGCCACGGCCTTGGACATTGATAACCCCCGCAAAGCGGCGGACCTGTTTATGAAACTTTGTCGGGGCGATCTGATGCTGCGCCGCCTGCTCTGTGTCAGCAGCCATGCAACTCATG
Organism: Roseicyclus sp.; assembly: GCA_018401385.1. GTDB lineage: Bacteria > Pseudomonadota > Alphaproteobacteria > Rhodobacterales > Rhodobacteraceae > M30B80. The sequence goes on along the minus strand of JAGYKZ010000031.1, from coordinate 2,066 downwards.
AGGAAGTATCAGAAGCCGCCGATGAGGTGGTCGAAGCTTTCATGGCACGCTACCGCAAAGCCTAGTCCACCAAGGATTTAAACATCACAAAGGCATCGACCAAGCCTTTGGTGGGGTGGTTAAAGGCCTGCGGCAGGCGACCAACAATCTCAAAACCCGCCTTTTGCCATGTCGCCACAGCGCGGGTGTTTTCTGACACCACAAAATTATACTGCATCCCACGATAGCCTTCTGCGCGGGCAGTCTGGAGCGAATGCGCCAACATCGCGCGCGCAACACCGCGCCCTGTGGCGGCTGCGGCCGTGATATAGCCGCAATTGCAGATATGCGCGCCACCCCCCGCCTGATTGGGGCGAATGTAATAGGTGCCAATGACCTCACCTGCCATTTCCGCCATAAACACAGATTTTTCTGGGGCGGTCCAAAAGGCCAAGGCGGCAGCCTCGGTTATGTCAGGGTCGACTGTATAGGTGTCGCCCGCCCGAAACACAGGCATCAGCAAAGACTGCAATGCCCCATCATCGGCAGGGTTCATGGGTCGAATGGTGATATGCGCATCTCGGATCATGCGCGCAAATGGCCACGCCTTGCAGCAAAGCGCAAGATGGTCACTTGCTATGGAGGGTGATTCTCTCTATATCGCTTCGTAACAGGTGCATGGGGGTCCAAACTCCACGCTCCACCCTAGATGCTGACGCGGGCCCTGTGGCCCGTTTTTTTATGTCCAAAGGTCTTATGTCCAACCTGATCGCAAAATCCAGTATTGATCGCCGCATGGCAGAGATCATCACCCCTGTCATCGAGGATATGGGGTTCGAGCTGGTGCGCGTGCGTCTGATGGGCGGCGAGACGAAAACCCTACAGGTGATGGCCGACCGACCCGAAGGCGGGATCAATGTGGATGATTGCGCCGATATATCGACCGCCATTTCCGCGAGTCTCGATGTGGAAGACCCGATTGAGGGTGCCTATCATCTGGAAGTCTCAAGCCCAGGCATCGACCGCCCACTGACGCGGCTCAAGGATTTCGATATCTGGCAAGGCTATGACGCCAAGCTTGAAACCAGCGACATGATTGACGGCCGCAAACGCTTTAAGGGCGTCCTGGCGGGTGTTGAGGGCGATGAGGTTCTGATCAACATCGAACAAGGTGCCGAGACTGTCACGCTTGGCCTGCATTTTGATTGGCTGGCCGATGCAAAGCTTGTTCTGAGCGATGAATTGATCGCCGAGATGCTGCGGCAACGCAAAGCATCGGGCATTATTGACGAAACCCAATTTGATGAAATCACGCAAGAGCCCGAAGAGGCGGAGGACTGAAGATCCATGGCAATTACATCAGCAAACCAGCTAGAACTTCTGCAAACCGCCGAGGCCGTTGCTCGCGAAAAGATGATCGACCCTGATCTGGTCATCGTGGCGATGGAAGAAAGCCTCGCCCGTGCCGCGAAGTCACGTTATGGCTCGGAATTGGATATTCGCGTCTCCATCGACCGCAAAACAGGCCGCGCCACCTTCACCCGTGTGCGCACTGTGGTTGAAGAGGTTGAAAACCATTTCGTGGAAATGACCCTACGCGATGCCCGCGCGCACAAGGCCGATGCCGAGATTGGCGATGAGATCATTGACGAAGTGCCGCCCGTGGAAATGGGCCGTATCGCCGCGCAAAGCGCCAAGCAGGTGATCCTTCAAAAAGTGCGCGAAGCCGAACGGGATCGCCAATATGAAGAATTCAAAGATCGGGCAGGCACGATCATCAACGGCGTTGTGAAGCGTGAAGAATATGGCAATGTGATTGTCGATATAGGCCGTGGTGAAGCGGTTCTGCGCCGGAATGAGAAAATCGGCCGCGAAAGCTATCGTCCGAATGAGCGCATCCGCTGCTATATCAAAGATGTGCGCCGTGAGGCGCGCGGGCCGCAGGTCTTCCTCAGCCGGACCGCACCTGAATTCATGGCGGAACTGTTCAAGATGGAGGTGCCTGAAATTTACGATGGCATCATCGAGATCAAGGCCGTTGCCCGCGACCCAGGTTCGCGTGCAAAAATCGCTGTGATCTCCTATGA
>JAGYKZ010000030.1 GCA_018401385.1 Roseicyclus sp. | reverse complement strand
AGGCGCGGGTTGGTGCGCGGATTGACGAGGCGGGATTGCGCGCCTTTTTGGTGCGGATGGGGTTTGCTCAAACCCCCACTGTGACCGAGGCGGGCGAATATGCGCTGCGCGGAGGTATTATTGATATTTGGCCCGCAGGGGCGGCACGGCCCTTGCGGCTTGATCTCTTTGGCGATGTGCTGGACGGGTTGCGCAGCTTCGATCCCGTGACACAGCGCAGTCTTGAAACCTTGACCGACCTGTCGCTGTCGCCTGTGTCCGAAGTGATTATGGACGAGGGCGCGATCACACGGTTTCGACAAAATTACCGCATCGAATTTGGCGCTGCGGGCCATGATGACCCGCTCTACGAGGCGGTCAGTGCAGGACGGAAACACCAAGGGGCCGAACATTGGCTGCCCTATTTCCACGAAACACTTGAGACCTTGTTTGATTATCTGCCCCATGCGGTGGTCAGCTTGGACGATCAAATCCTGCCACAGCACAGCGCACGCTGGGAAACCATCACCGATCAATATGACACACGCAAAACCGCGCTGACGCAAAAGGGGCGGTTGGACAGCGTTTATAAACCTGTGCCGCCCGAGTTGCTCTATCTGGATCCCGCACGGTTTGAGGCTGCTCTTGCGGCGCATCGCGTGCTGCAATTTGCACCATTGCCTGCGGCCACTGGCCCCAATGTGATTGATGCAGGCGGTCGTATCGGGCGCAATTTCGCCCCCGAACGCCAACAAGAAAACATCAATATTTTCGAGGCGCTCTGCGAGCATATCCGCGATATGCGCGGGTCGCGTGCGGTGGTTTTGGCCTCATGGTCGGATGGCGCGCGCCAACGTCTGATGCAGATACTGGCCGATCAAGGCTTGTCGGGTTTGGTGGCATTAGATCATTTCACGCCTGATCTGCCCAAGGGCAGCGTCTCCTGCGTGATCTGGCCCTTGGAAGAAGGGTTCACGGCCCCAGATTTGGCGGTGATCTCCGAGCAGGATGTTTTGGGGGATCGCCTGATCCGCCCGCGCCGCAAAACCAAACGCGCCGAGAATTACCTGACCGAGGCACAAAGCCTGTCGGCGGGGGATCTGGTGGTTCATGTCGATCACGGCATCGGTCGGTTCAAGGGGCTGGAAACCATCACCGCTGCGGGCGCCCCGCATGAATGTTTGGCCCTGGAATATGCGGGCGGGGATCGTCTGTTCTTGCCTGTCGAGAATATCGAACTTCTCAGCCGATATGGCCATGATGAGGGGCTACTCGACAAATTGGGCGGCGGCGCATGGCAGGCGAAAAAGGCCCGGATGAAGGAACGCATCCGCCTGATTGCGGATAAACTGATCCGAATTGCTGCCGAACGTGAATTGCGCCAAGCGCCTATATTGGGCACGCCAGATGATATGTGGGAAAATTTCTGCGCCCGCTTTCCCTATGAGGAAACCGAGGATCAGCTGTCGGCCATTGCGGATGTGGTCGAGGATTTGGCCCGTGGTCGCCCGATGGATCGTTTGATCGTGGGCGATGTTGGATTTGGCAAAACCGAAGTTGCGATGCGCGCGGCGTTTATTGCGGCGGCCGCTGGCTTGCAGGTGGCGGTGATCGCACCCACCACGTTGCTTGCGCGTCAACACGCCCGCACTTTTGCCGAACGGTTTCGCGGGTTCCCGTTGAAGGTCGCGCAGCTGTCGCGTTTTGTTTCCGCCAAGGACGCCGCCGAGACACGCGCGGGTCTTGCAGATGGGACCGTGGATATCGTCATCGGCACCCATGCGATTTTGGCCAAGGGGGTGCGCTTTGCCAATCTTGGTCTTTTGGTGATTGACGAGGAACAACGCTTTGGCGTGAACCATAAAGAGCGGCTCAAGGAATTCCGGTCCGAGGTTCATGTGCTGACGCTGTCGGCCACGCCTATTCCGCGCACATTACAGATGTCGCTGTCTGGCGTGCGTGATCTGAGCCTGATCGGCACACCGCCCGTAGATCGCTTGGCCATCCGCTCCTATGTCAGCGAATTTGACGCGGCCACCATCCGCGAGGCGCTGTTGCGCGAACATTATCGCGGCGGTCAGTCCTTTTATGTTGTCCCACGCATCGAAGATTTGCCCGAGATTGAAACCTTCCTGCGCGTTCATGTGCCCGAGGTCAGCTTCGTGGTCGCGCATGGCCAGATGGCCGCGGGCGAGTTGGATGACCGCATGAATGCCTTTTACGATGGCAAATATGATGTCCTGCTGGCCACCACCATCATTGAATCAGGGATTGATATTCCCACTGCGAACACGATGGTTATTCACCGCGCGGATATGTTCGGTTTGGCGCAGTTGTATCAAATTCGGGGCCGTGTGGGGCGCGCGAAAATCCGCGCTTATGCCTATCTCACGACCAAGCCGCGCGGGAAAATGACCCCCGCCGCTGAAAAGCGGCTCAGGGTTTTGGGCGGCCTAGACAGTCTTGGCGCGGGCTTTACCATTGCGTCACAAGACCTCGATATTCGCGGGGCGGGCAACATCGTGGGGGAGGAGCAATCGGGCCATGTCCGCGAGGTCGGGTTCGAGCTTTATCAATCCATGTTGGAGGAGGCAATTGCCGCGATCCGCTCTGGTGCCTCCGAAGGTGTGGTCAGTGACGGGCAATGGTCGCCGCAGATTAATTTGGGCGTGCCCGTGATGATCCCCGAGGCCTATATCCCCGATTTGGATGTGCGTCTTGGCCTCTATCGCCGCCTGTCACAGTTGGAAAGCAAGGTCGATCTCGAAGGCTTTGCCGCCGAGATGATTGACCGCTTCGGCCCGCTGCCGCGCGAGGTGAATACGCTGCTTTTGGTCATGCGCATCAAGGCCATGTGCAAACGCGCCCATATCGCCAAGATGGATGCAGGCCCGAAAGGGGTGACTTTGCAATTCCACAATGACAAATTCCCCAATCCTGCGGGCCTTGTGGCCTTTGTCGAAAATCAACGCGGGCTTGCCAAGATCAAGGATAATAAGATCGTCATCCGCCGTGATTGGGCCAAGGATGCCGATAAGATCAAAGGGGCCTTTGCAATTGCCCGCGATCTGGCCGAGCAGGCGAAGGGCTAATTGGCCTTTTCGGTTTTCGGCATCATCTGCATCAATCCCACGGCGATTGCGGCAAAGATCAGCGCGAATGAGATCAGGGGCAGGGGGGTGCCGTCAAAAAACTGGCCTACAATCGCCCCCAAGACCGCCCCGCCGATGGTTGCGATGGCGCCCATCACCGAACTGGCCGTGCCAGCGATATGGCCCAATGGCTCCAACGCGAGGGCGTTGAGATTGCCGAGCGTGAAGGCGGCGGCCGCAAAGATCGTGAGGGTGAAGGCAATGTAAAGCGCAAAACCCTGCCCTGTGTCCAAGAACAATCCAAAGGCGCACAGGGCAAGCGCGCTGTTGAACAGCACCACAAGGAGCGTGCCACGGATCATCGCGCGCATACCATGGCGCATCACCATGCGCCCATTAATGGGGCCTGAAGGGGCGGCCATCAGCGCAATCGCGCAGAACCAAAAGGGAAATTGGTCGCCGCGTTCAAAGGTGAGGTCAAACACCTGTTGGATCGATGAAATCGTGCCAAAGAGTGCGCCAAAGATGCAGGTTTGCACCAATATGGATATCTGCATTTGACGCAGCGACAGCGTCTCGGAGATTGCGGATTTCACTGCGGTAAGGCTAAAGTTTTGGCGCCGCGCCTTGGGTAAGGTTTCAGGTTGCCGCCACCCCAACCATGCCACTGACAGCACAATAAACACCAAAAATGCCATGAAAATCGCGCGCCACCCAAAGCCCGAAATGATAGCCGCCCCCATAAGCGGGGCGATGGCGGGAAAAATGGTAAAGACGAGCATCGCATAGGAGATGATCTGCGCCATGGCGCGGCCCTCATAGAGGTCGCGCACCATCGCCAAGGTCACCACGCGCGGACCTGCCGCGCCGATCCCCTGCAACACGCGCGCGGCCAAGACCAACTCCAGCGAAGGCGCGTAATAGGCCAGTATCGCGCCGGTCGCGTAAAGGACCGCACCGATATAGATCACGGGCTTGCGTCCCAAGGCATCCGACAAAGGCCCCGTGAAGAAAATCCCAATGCCCATTCCAAGGATGAAGGAGGTCAGGATCAATTGCGCGCGGTTCACATCGTTTGGAGATAATTCCGCCGCGATCTGGGGCAGGGCGGGCAGCATGGCATCCATGGAAAAGGCAATGGTGGCAAACAGCACCCCCATCATCGCGGTGAATTCAAGTTTGCCCGGGGCGTGGTGCTGCGCGCTCATTCAGCGTCCGCTTTTGTCATCTGCGCGGTGATCTCATCAATCACATTCAGCCAAAATTCGGGCGGTTGCGCGCCTGATATGACGTGCTGATTGGCGATGATGAAACAGGGCACACCCGTCACCCCACGGTTGCGGGCATGGCTGTCGCGCGCGGCGATATCGCCACGGTCCGCATCTTCCTGCAACAACCGTGCAATCAGCGCGCGATCCAACCCGATTTCATCGGCGATATCTTCTAGGACATAGGTCTCGCCAATATCGCGATGGGTGACGAAATAGGCCCGAAACAGCGCAAGCGCGGCGGCGGTTTGCCGCCCTTCCAGCCCCGCCCAATGGATCAGGCGATGCGCGTTCAGCGTGTTGGGGGTGCGCTTGATACCCGCAAAATCAATCGTCAGCCCCGCTTTTTCGCAATGCGCCAACACGGGCGCATAGGCCTGCGCGGCCGCCTCGCGGGTGCCGAATTTGGTTTCAAGATAGCTGTGACGATCCATCCCCAAATCCGACATATCTGGATTGAGCTGAAAGGGATGCCATTCAACCAAGAATGGATGGTCCGCGCGCTGCTCCATCGCGCGGGCAAGATTGGTCCATCCGATATAACACCAAGGGCAAATCGGGTCGGAGAGGATATCAAGCGTGACACTCATAGCGCGGTCCAGCCGCCATCAACGGAAATGGTTGTGCCTGTGATTTGGTCCGCCGCTGCGCTGCATAGAAATGCCACTGTGCCGCCCAGTTGGTCCACGGTGGCGAAGGCCTTGGACGGTTGGCGCGCCAGCATCACCTCGCGCACGACCTGATCGCGGCTCATATTATGGGTTTTCATCTGGTCGGGGATTTGCGCCTCGACCAGCGGGGTCAAGACATAGCCCGGGCAAATGGCGTTGGCGGTGATGGCCTCTTCGGCGGTTTCAAGGGCGGTCACCTTGGTCAGACCCACAACCCCATGTTTTGCGGCCACATAGGCCGATTTATAGGGCGATGCGGTCAACCCATGCGCGGAGGCGATATTGATGATGCGCCCCCAACCCGCCTTGCGCATCAGCGGCAGCGCCACAGCGGTGGTGTGGAACGCAGAGGACAGATTAATCGCAAGGATCGCGTCCCATTTCTCGGGCGCGAAATCCTCGATGGCGGCCACGTGTTGGATGCCGGCATTGTTCACCCAAGATATCACAGCGTCCCGCCTGTTCGATCAGGGCGCGCATTGGTCGGGCTGTGACAATCGGCCGCACATAACACGCGTTGATCCCGTGGCGTTTCGCCAAATCAGTAAGATCATGATCTTCGCTGCGATCTGTAAAGGAGTTCAACACCAGATCAGCACCGCCTGCGCCAATACCTCCGGCCACACCCAGACCGATACCTGAATTGGAGCCTGTAACGATGGCGGTTTTTCCGGACAGATCGGTCTGCAATGCCATGATGAAATCTCCTGCGACTGGATATGGGGAAGGGGCCTTGCCCGATGCGGACCCGATGCGCCAGAAAAAGCGCAAAACGCCGGCACAAGGCCGGCGCAAGTTATTGAGGCAGGTTTCATACAGGCGAAACCTATCGAGAGCAGTGACCTATTTATAATCATGTTTGGTATTGAGTTCCAAGAGAAAAGTTTGCGCTTGATGTGACAAGCCCCTAGCATTTGCCCCATGATCACAGCGGATACGGGGATTGTTCACGAAATGGCACGAGTTTGTTTCACGAAGGTCGGGGCATGGATTGCGGCGGTGGGGTTGGCCATCGGCATGGCACAGGCAGAGCCACAACATGGCATTGCTATGTATGGTGACCCCGCGCTGCCACCAGATTTTGTGCATCTGCCCTATGTTAATCCAAATGCGCCAACGGGCGGATGGATCGTTACGGGCGAGGTTGGGGGCTTTGACAGCCTCAACCCGCATATCCGTTTGGGCAGCACCCCGTGGCAATTGCGGTTTCTGGGCTATGAGTCGCTTTTGATCCGGTCTTGGGATGAACCCTTCACCCTTTACGGGCTTTTGGCCGAATCGGTGCAGGTGGACCCGGCTGGGTTTTGGGTGGAGTTTACGTTGAATCCCGCCGCCCGGTTTTCCGATGACAGCCCCGTCACCATGGAGGATGTGATCTGGTCCTACGAGACCTTGGGCACCGAGGGTCATCCGCGCTATCTCAACGCATGGCAAAATGTCGAGACAATAGAGGCGCTTGATGATCGCCGCCTGCGGATCACCTTCAAGGAAGCAGATCGCGAAATGGCGCTGATCATGGGCCTGCGCCCGATTTTGAAAAAGGCGCAATGGGAGGGGCAGGATTTTCAGGCATCAGGCCTTGATGTGATCCCCATCGCTTCGGCCCCTTATGTCATTGATGATTTCGAGGCGGGGCGTTTCGTGTCCTTGCGCCGCAATCCCGATTACTGGGGCGCGGATCTGCCCGTGCGGCGCGGCACCAATGTGATCGATGAAATCCGTTTGGAATTTTTTGCCGATGGCAATGCCATGTTCGAGGCATTTAAAGCGGGGATTGTGACCACGATGCGCGAGACCAATGCGGCCAATTGGGCCAGGAATTACCAATTCCCCCGCGTGCAATCGGGCGAGGTGATCCTATCGGAGGTGCCGCATCAGCGCCCCTCTGGCATGAACGGATTGGTGATGAACACGCGCCGCGCCGCATTTTCCGATTGGCGCGTGCGCGAGGCGATGATCCAAGCGTTCAATTTTGAATATATCAACCTCACCTTGAATGGCGGGGTCGAGCCACGGATCACCTCCTATTTCTCAAACTCGCCCTTGGGGATAGATGAGGGTGCTGCCACGGGTCTTGTGGCCGAATTCCTTAAACCTTTCGAGGGCGATGTGCTGCAAGGCGCATTTGAGGGCTATGCCCTGCCACAAACCGATGGCACCGAGGCCAATCGCGCAGGTATCCGCCGCGCCATGGCCCTGTTGGAGGAGGCGGGCTATCGTGTGGAGAATGGCGTGATGCAGACACCCCAAGGCGCGCCCTTCACCTTTGATATTCTGCTCTCCCAAGGGTCGACCGAGATGCAATCCATCGTGAATATCTATGTCGAGGCGTTGGCGCGGCTTGGAATTACCCCCACCATCACCACGGTCGACAGCGCGCAATACCGCGAACGCATCGATAATTTTGATTTCGATATGACGGATATCACCCGTGGTCTTTCCCTCAGCCCTGGCAATGAGCAGCGGCTTTATTGGGGCTGTGATCTGGTGGAAACCACGGGATCGCGCAATTTGATGGGGGCGTGTCACCCTGCGATTGAGGCGATGATTGAACGGATGCTGACGTCTGAAAGCCAAGAGGATTACCGCGCCGCGGTGCAAGCCCTTGATCGCGTGTTGATGAGCGAACGCTATGTGATCCCGTTCTGGTATTCGCCCATCAGCCGCTTGGCCCATAATGCAGAGCTGAAATTCCCCGACTATATCCCGATCTATGGCGACTGGATTGGCTGGCAGCCTGATGTCTGGTGGGTGGAAGGGCAATAAATGTATGGGGCGGCGTTGCGGCCGCCCTGTTTTCTGGGCGTTTCAGACCAATGCGCCTTTCACGTAGCATTCAGGCTTAGGACGTATTGGTATGTGTTTTGGCTTTCGCGGCACTATTTCGCCGTCTGAGACGCGGCCAATGCCTCCGCGGCTTCCTTCGTGTCCTTGCCATTAGGATACACCAGCCCCGCCGAGATGATCAGCTTGGCTGCGTCCTCGACCGTCATGTCCAATTCGATCACGTCTTTGCGCGGCAGAAACAGCAAAAAGCCAGAGGTTGGATTGGGTGTGGTGGGCAAAAACACCGACACCAGATCATCGCCCAGTTTCGCGGCCACCTCGCCCTTGGCTTTGGTCGAGATGAAGGCGATGGCCCAAATCCCCTGACGCGGGTATTCGACCATACAGGCGCGATCAAAATTCTGCTCGCCTTGCGCCAGCACGGTTTCGACAATCTGTTTCAGCCCTGAGTAGACGGAGCGCACCAGCGGAATAGACAGAACCAGGCTTTCGGCATAGCGGATCAGGGAGCGGCCAATCAGACCTTTGGCCACCCAACCCACGATCACCGCAAAGATCAGGAATGTCGCCACACCAAGGCCGCGAATATCCACCTCCAACCCTGTATATTGCTGGATCAACAGCAATGGATTGTAGCGGGCGGGGATAAAGGGCAGAACCCAGCTGTCGATCCATCCGATCAAGGTCCAGACCAGCCAGATGGTCACCGCAATCGGCGCGATGACCACGACACCCGTGAAGAAATTGTTGCGCAAAGCGGCCAAGAAACCGCGTTTCGGGGGGTGTGGATGTTCTGGAAGCTGCATGATGCGGGGCGTCTTGTGTTTTGGATGTGCCAAATTCTTGCCAGATGTATGCGCTGGCGCAGGGCCTTACAAGCGAAAAGGCGGCACAATTCGGCCATATGATCTGTGATCTTTTCCGCAGCCCGTCCTGTTCAGCGTGGGTTTGGGCAAATGGCCCTTGCGGGCAGGGGGGAAATGCCCTAAAGCCCGCCTGTCCTTAGGGGCAATTCACAGGCGAGGGCGGGTCGTATGGGGGAGACATCCCTGTCGATCCACCGGTTGGGGCGATGCCCCTGATCCCTCGCTCAGGCGCAAACCGGAAAGGAAATTATTATGGCGCTTCCAGATTTTTCTTTGCGTCAGCTGTTGGAAGCTGGCGTTCACTTTGGTCACCAGAAACACCGTTGGAACCCCCGCATGGAGCCGTTTATCTACGGCGACCGCAACGGGATTCACATTCTGGACCTCACACAGACCGTTGAATTGCTAGAGCAGGCATTGGTCGCGGTGCGCGAAACCGTTGCCAAAGGCGGCAGCATTTTGTTCGTGGGCACCAAGCGTCAGGCACAGCGCCCCATCGCCGAAGCCGCAGAGCGTTGCGCGCAGTATTACATGAACCACCGTTGGTTGGGTGGCACTCTGACCAACTGGCAAACCGTTTCCAACTCGATCAAGCGTCTGAACGAGATCGATGAAGCGATGCAAAACGGTGTTGAAGGTCTGACCAAGAAAGAGCGTCTCGGTATGGAACGCGATCAGGCGAAGCTGCAAGCCTCGCTTGGCGGGATCCGCGAAATGGGCGGCTTGCCCGACCTGATCTTTGTGATTGATGTCAACAAAGAGGACCTCGCCATTGCCGAGGCCAACAAGCTGGGCATTCCTGTTGTGGCGGTGGTCGACAGCAACGCCTCGCCCGATGGCGTGGATTACATCATTCCGGGCAATGATGACGCGGCTCGCGCCATCAGCCTTTATTGTGATCTGATCTCGCGCGCGGCCCTTGACGGGATGAGCGCACAGATGGATGCCGCTGGTGTTGATCTGGGCGCAATGGAGGAGACTGTCGAAGAAACCTTGGCCGAAGCAGCACCCGCTGAAGAAGCCGCCGCAGAAGACGCTTCTGCCTAAGGGGTTTTTTGTCTGGCGGGGAAGGGTGCCTTGCCCGCTGGACTGACATATCTGTGACATATCGGCGGGGCATACCCTCGCCTGACCTAGAAATCAGGAGATTCTCACCATGGCAATTACTGCTGCAATGGTAAAAGACCTGCGCGAAGCAACGGGCGCGGGCATGATGGATGCAAAAAAAGCGCTGACCGAGACCGATGGTGATTTTGACGCGGCGATTGACTGGCTGCGCACCAAAGGCTTGGCGAAAGCCGCAAAGAAATCGGGCCGCACCGCGGCCGAAGGTTTGGTGGCTGTGGCGGTTGAAGGGGGCATTGCGGTTGCTGTTGAGGTGAATTCCGAAACCGATTTCGTCGCCAAAAACGCAGAATTCCAAACGATGGTTGCAGGCATCGCGCAAGCGGCGCTTGGTGCAGGTGATGTGGATGCCCTGAAAGCGGCGGATATGGGTGGCAAGCCCGTGGAAACCGTGATCACCGATGCGATTGCCAAAATCGGTGAAAACATGGCGCTGCGCCGCATGGTCAAATTGTCGGGACAGAATGTTGTGTCTTACGTGCACAATGCAGCCGCTGATGGCATGGGCAAAATTGGCGTTTTGGTGGCGTTCAATGGCGATGATGCGGGCTTTGCCCGTCAGGTTGCCATGCACGTGGCTGCGGTGAACCCTGCTTCGCTCTCTGCTGATGATCTGGACCCCGCATTTGTGGAAAAAGAGCGTCAGGTGCAAATCGACATCGCGCGTGAATCTGGCAAGCCAGAAGCCGTGATTGAGAAAATGATCGATGGTCGGATGCAGAAATTCCTGTCCGAAGTGACTCTTGTGAACCAGGCCTTTGTGATCAATCCTGATCTGACCGTGGCCGCCGCCGCGAAAGAGGCCGGTGTCGAGCTGACAGGTTTTGCCCGTCTCGAAGTGGGTGAAGGTATTGTGGTCGAAAAAGAAGATTTCGCCGCAGAGGTTGCCAAGGCCGTCCAAGGCTAAAACCCGCGATAATCTGATGACATTGACAAAGGGCAGGGGGCAACTCCTGCCCTTTTCACTTGTGATTTGCTAACAAAAACGGAAAACGGCGCCATTCAGGGACATGAATGACGCCGCTCCAAAAAGCCCGCTTTTTTTGGGGACGCGGGACAAAACGCGGGGCAAAAACAACACTGCACCCGATGCAGGTGCTAGGGACAAACACCTTGCATATGGTCAATATAGCCCAAAAATGACCCTTCAACACTGAGGATTTCCTCAGTGAGGTGGTGGCTCACGCAACTGTGAGATTGGTTAATCCACCAGCTGGGTGTTGAGATTAGGTGCAGATGTCTCGGCCTGTGTTTTGGTGACAGGCAAGAAAATTTGATGCAAAACCAATGCCTTTGCCACGGCCTGTGCGGTTGTTTCGCTGTGCAGGGCATCGCGTGCGCCGCGCAGGTGTTTTTCAACGGTGGTGATGCCGACACCCATCGCCTGTGCAATGTCGCGCATGGTCCGACCCGCAATCACCAATTCAAGCGCTTCTTGCTGCCTGTCGGTCAGAACCCATGCCTGCGGTGGCGCGGGCAGTGCGGTGATGCACAGATGAAACAATTGGCAGTGACAAAAAATATCACAGCCATGCGTGTCCCAAACGCCATCCAGGTCGCTTTGGGATATATCCCCGCGTGCCATCAAGGCCATGCCTGCACTGGCGTTTCGATGCGCGAGCGGAAAGGACAAGGTGAAACCCGCGCCAACCGATGTCTCGGCGAAAAGCTTCCACAATGCGCGCGCCTCGCGTGACAGCGCATTCAGATCAGTGGGTGGTATAATCATGTCCCAAGACTGAACGCCCGTATGTGAGGTGGCCCATTTCATTATCGGACAGACACGATACAGGCCATTGCCAACATAAGCGTCCAGAAATTCCTTTGGATAGGTGGAGGCCACGATGCTGTCACTGGCGTGACCCGTTTTGCCATGTTCTGCGGCAATCGGATTGGTCGCATAAAGAAAGGCATCAATCCCAAATTGCGCCAAATATAACTGATGCACCGACACCAAGGAGTCAAAATCGCAACAGGCCAGATAGCGTGCCGTCCATGCGTCCATGCGTGTGTTCCCCCAAAGTTTAGCAACGCCGATGGTAACGTTCAAAATCAGACCTTGTCGATAGGAGAAATAGGATCAGCACATTTAGACGTTATATGAAATACTTAAGGGGCGATGTTAAATACATCGCCCCGTATAGTGCGCATACATAATTAACATAATCATGATTATCGGACAAATGGACGGGAACAAATCGCGCTGATTTCAGCCCGTTTACCCGAGTGCGTAGCCCGCGCCGCGCACCGTGCGGATCGGATCGCCCTCGCCCCCGACACGCAAAGCCTTGCGCAAGCGGCCGACATGGACATCCACGGTGCGGCTGTCGACATATATGTCACGCCCCCACACCCGATCCAGAAGTTGCTCCCGGCTCCAGACGCGGCCAGGACGCTCCATGAATGCGGTCAGAAGCCGAAACTCGGTCGGGCCAAGATTGATCTGCGCGGCGCCGCGATATGCGCGATGCGCGCTTGTGTCCAGTTTGATGTCCTCAAATTCCAACGTCTCCCCCACCGAGGATGGCCGTGTGCGCCGCAATTGGCTGCGGGTGCGGGCCAGAAGCTCCGCCAAGGAATATGGCTTGGTCACATAGTCATCCGCGCCCGTCTCAAGGCCACGGATTTTGTCCACCTCTTCGGAGCGCGCGGAAAGCATGATCACGGGGATACGCGCGGTTTGACTGCCTGTTTTCAGCTGGCGGCACACCTCAATCCCCGAGACATTGGGCAGCATCCAGTCGAGAATGATCAGATCTGGCGGCGTTTCCCGCGCAATCAGCAATGCCTCATCGCCGCTGTCCGCTGTCAACACATCGAACCCTTCAGCGGCGATATTATAGGCAAGAACCTCCCGCTGTGCGGGTTCATCTTCGACCACCAGAATCACGGGCGCGTGGGACACAGACCTTGCCTTTCACCAAATACGTTACTTGCTGTCCGTCTTGGACAAAGAATCCTGTTTGGGGCGCATATCATCGGGCATGGTGCCTGAGACAAGATACACGACCTGCTCGGCGATGGAGGTGACATGATCACCCATGCGCTCGATGTTTTTTGCCATAAAATGCAAATGCATACAGGCTGTAATTGACCTTGGATCTTCCATCATGAAGGTCAGGTATTCGCGGAACAGCGCGGAATAGATCTGGTCGATTTCCAAATCACGCTCGCGCACATCTTCGGCCATGCCGATATCGCGCTGGATATAGGCGTCCAAGACATCCTTAAGCATCAATTCCACCTCGCGCGCCATTCGGCGCAAGGAGGCGGTCGCGCCATCAATGGGCGGCTGCTCGATCACCGCATGGCTGCGTTTGGCGATATTCTTTGAATAATCCCCAATCCGCTCCAGATTGGTGGATACGCGGAAAACGGACAAAACGGTGCGCAGATCAGAGGCAGTTGGCGCGCGCAGCGCCAAAATACGCGCCGCCTCCTCGTTCACTTGGGTCTCCAGCGCGTCAATCGCTGCATCCCCCTTGCGCACCAGATCAGCCAATTCTGGATCGCGTGTGTCCAGCGCAAGCACGGATTTGTTGATCGAATCCTCGACCAAGCCGCCCATTTTCATGATCATGGCCTGGATACCTTCCAGGTCACGGTCGAAGGCGGAAACGATATGTTCATTCGTGTTCATAACAGCCCCTTCCAGAGCAAAAATTTATCCAATGCGGCCCGTGATATAGCTTTCTGTGCGCGGATCTTCGGGATTGGTGAAAATCTTTGACGTTTCGTCAAACTCAACCAAATGACCCAAGTGGAAAAACGCGGTCTTTTGACTGACACGTGCCGCCTGCTGCATGGAGTGTGTCACAATCACAACCGAGAAATTGCTGCGCAGTTCGTCAATCAATTCCTCGACCTGCGCGGTGGCGATCGGGTCAAGCGCCGAACATGGCTCGTCCATCAACAGAATTTCAAGGGTTGCTGGTTGCAACCCGCGCGCCCGATGCACAGCGCGCTGTTGCTGGCCCCCAGACAGGCCCGTTCCTGGCGCATCCAGACGGTCCTTCACCTCATCCCATAATGCGGCGCGGCGCAAGCTTTGCTCCACGATCACATCCAGATCAGCCTTGCTGCGGGCCAGCCCGTGAATGCGCGGCCCATAGGCCACATTCTCGTAAATTGATTTTGGGAACGGGTTTGGTTTTTGGAACACCATCCCCACCTTGGCGCGCAGCTGCACCGGGTCCACGCGGCGGTCATAGATGTCTTCGCCATCGATGCGAATGTCGCCTTCGATCCGTGCGATGGAAATCGTATCATTCATCCGATTCAGACAGCGCAGAAAGGTCGATTTCCCACAACCTGAAGGGCCGATAAACGCGGTGACGGTCTTGTCGAGAATGTCGACATTCACATCTTTGATTGCGTGGGTGTCGCCATAATAGACCTGCACATCCCGTGCTGCGATTTTGATGGCGTCATCGCCTACGATACGCGTGTCAATTTGCATATTATTCACTTTCGTCTCCATGACTTACCACCTCCGCTCGAACCGCCGGCGCAGGATAATGGCGAGGAAATTCAACAGGAAAAGCAGGATCAGCATCACGATGATCGCGGATTGTGCCAAACCCTGACGCACGGGTGCATCCTCGTTTTGGGCCAACAGATAAACGACTGTTGGCATAGATTGTGTTTGTTCCAGCAAGCCCCCGCTGAAGGGCGAGGAAAGCAGGTCCGCGCCAGTTGATACAGAGAGGCCGATCAACAGCAGCGGTGCGGTTTCGCCAAGGGCCTGCGCGATGCCGATGATCGTGCCCGTCAAGATGCCGGGTGCGGCCAAGGGCAGGATGTGGTGGAACATGGCCTGCACTTTCGAGGCCCCTACCCCAAGTGCCGCTTCGCGGATCGAGGGGGGCACGGCCTTGAGGGCGGCGCGGGTGGCAATGACAATGGTGGGCAATGTCATCAACGACAACACAAACCCGCCCAACAATGCCGTGCCGCGAATCGATGTTGTGATCCCCAGATCCGTCATCGCAAACAGGATTGCGGCCCCCAAGATACCGAACACAATCGAAGGCACGGCGGCCAAATTGGCGATGTTGATTTCGATGAAATCGGTGAATTTGTTCTTTGGCGCAAATTCCTCAAGATAAATCGAGGCGGCCACACCAAAGATCAACGAGAACACCAAGACCACCAGCATCATGTAGAGCGAGCCCATCAATGCAGGGCCGATGCCCGTGATCTCGCCGCTTTGGGAATAGAGGTTGGTAAAGAATTTCCAATGGAAATGCCGCTGGATGATATCCGCTTCGACCATTGCATCCGCCACCGCCAAATGCCCAAGATCAAACCCCGGCGGCATATCGGCCTTGCCTTGCCCTTGCAATTCCCCTGTCAGATAGCGGGTGAGCGAAATTGCAACAGGCACACCCACAATCTCGCTTTGGCCGATCAAATCGGTGTTTGCGGCAAGATAATCGCGTGTGTCGCGGCGGTTGGCGGCAAAGATCATTGTGGCCAATGCGGCATCGTCAAATTCCGCAGGTGCGCGCATCAAACCCGCCGCATCCAAGAGCGCGGTTTGCAGGCCCGTATTGGACAGCTGAACGGCCATATCGGCCATGTTTTCCGCGCTCAGTGTGGTGGCCATCCCGCGCAGTTGATCCGCAGCGGTGACAAAGCCCGCATCTGTCAAAGCGGCAATCGCCGTTTCTAGGGCGGTTTGCGCTGCGGCGAGGTCGTCCCCTTCCAGTGCAGATTGTGCGCCGCGCAACGCACTGCCTGCTTGCCCAAAGAGACGTGCGACATCACCACCTTCGACCGTGCCGTTGCGCAGATCTGCCAAAGGTGCCGTTGCGCCATCAACAAGCCAACCGCGCCAAACGTCTCGGCTTTTTAACATCACATAACACGCTGGCAACGGTGGCCGCATTTGCATCAATACCTGCCGCGTCAATCGTCTTTTTCAAAGAATTCGCGAAAATTCCACGTTCAAATCCAGAGCGTAGGCTGACGGACTTGATTTCCTCTGGCGTGACCTCACCCCCATTTTCATTAAGGATGGCGGGATCATAAAACAGCTCGATCTGTGCTTGATACTGCCACGAGGCAGGAATGCCGCGCGAGACGATGGACCACAGCAACACGCACAGAAAGAACAAAACCACGGTGATGGCGCTCATGCCCAAAATACGCAGGGCCATGCCCTTTTGGTGGCGCTTTTGAACCTGTTGCGAACGGGCATAAAGCGATTGTGCCTTGCGCTGCGGCAGGTCGGATGGGTTGGACAGGTCAGCCATTAGTCATACTGCTCCCGGTATTTGGCAACGATCCGCTGCGCAAGCAAGTTCAATCCAAGTGTGACGAAGAAAAGCGTGAAGGCCAGAGCGAAAACCGCAAGCACATCGATGGAGTCAAATCCAGACCCCTCGCCCAACAGGACCGCCACGATCCGTGTGGTCACAGTCACCACTGCGCCGAACGGGTTGGCCTCAAGCCCTGTGACGGATGACAAGGCGCCCGCAGCCAGAACCACGATCATGGTTTCGCCAATGGCGCGCGAGGCGGCCAAGACAATCGCCCCCACGATGCCTGGCAATGCGGCGGGCAAAATCACCTTGGTCACGGTTTCCGCCGGTGTCGCCCCAAGCCCGAGAGAGCCATCGCGCATCGCCTGTGGGACCGCGTTGATCACGTCATCCGACAAAGAGGAGACAAACGGCACCAACATCATCCCCATTACCACGCCTGCCGTGACGACCGATACCGTGTTGGGCATGATGGTCGTGCCAACCACAGCCTGTAGAAACGGCCCGACCGTGACAAGCGCGAAGATACCATACACGATGGTCGGGATACCCGCGAGGATTTCCAGGGCGGGTTTGACCAAAGCGCGCGCATGGCTTGGCGCGAATTCAGACAGGTAAATCGCCGCAGACAATCCCAAGGGCACAGCCACCAACAGCGCCACGAAGGCGATATAGAGCGTGCCCCAGATCAGCGGCATAAAGCCAAGTGCCGAAATATAGCTGCCATCCGCGCCTTCAGGCCGACCTGCCACATCCCCTGCGGGTGCCCATTCCATCCCGAATAAAAAGTTAAAGAACCCGTATTCTTTGAAAAAGGCCAAAGTCGGGAAAGTGATGGCCGAGAGAATGCCAACAGTGGTCATGACCGCGATGGTCGAGGCAAAGATCAGAAAGGCAATCAGCCAGCGCTCAACCGAAATACGGGCGCGGAAATCGCGGGTAATCAGCTTCAAACCAGCCAGAAACCCTGCAATGGACAGCACAATCGCGGCGATACGGCCCGTCAGGGCCACAGCCGCGTCAAAGCTGCGCAAGCGCAAGGCTGCATCGAGCATTTTTTGCGATACTGATGCCGCAATGATTTGACCATCCTCGCGCAGACGGGCCTCAAGCGGAGCGAAATCCACGCGCCACCGCTCAATATCGGCCAAGGTCGCATTGCCATTTGCAATATACCCGTCAATGGCGGCTTTCAGCCCCTTGATGCTGGCCACAAAAAGATCACGCTGCGCGGCAAGCCGCACCTCGATTTCCGCTTCGGGCAAACCATCAGTCACCGATGCGGGCAGCTGCAATTCAGGCGCGGTCGGATCAATGATGGAATTTGTGTAGATGTTCGAGGCAATCCCCGAACCGATGGACCAGAGCGCGATCAAGATGAACGCGGGCACTGCCGTGGACAACGCAACGTGCCAACCGTGCTGTTTGGGCAGCGAATGCAGGCTCGATTCTGTGCCCTTTGCGACGGACAAGGCGCGTGCGCGTCCCAAAACAAAACCCACCGCAGCCAAAACTGCGATGAAGATCAGGATAATGCTAATGCTTATGGTCAGGGGCATGGGCTAATCCGCTCTGCTCTATCGAAATTCTCACCTGAACAAGCTCAGGATTTTGGTGGAGATGGGCGGCCATTGGCAGGCCGCCCAACCCGTTCAGATCAGCCGAGGCTTAGAGACCTGCAACCGTAGCTTGGGTCGCGGCCAGCTCTGGATCAGGAACCAGGCCATAATCAGCCAAAGGACCACCAGGACCTGCGATTTCGTCAGAGATGAAGAACTCAACGTATTCTTTCAGGCCAGGGATCACGCCGATATGCTCCTGCTTGATGTAGAACTGGAGCGGACGCGATACAGGGTATTCGCCAGATGCGATTGCATCAACGGTTGGCACGATACCCGACATTGTCGCAACCTGAAGACGGTCGGTGTTGTTTTCATAGAAAGACAGACCGAAAACGCCGATGCCCAAAGGTGTGCTTTCGAGGTTTGCAAGCGTCTGTGTGTAGTCACCTTCGATGTCAACCGAACGACCATCTGTGCGCAGGGTCATGCAGGTGTCTTCAACGGTGTCTTCGTCCATGCCCATTGCGGCCATTGCTTCGGCTGCACCGGATTCTTCACAACCGTCCAAGATCACCTTTTCGTCAAACACTTCGCGTGTGCCGTGGTTGGTGCCAGGAACAAACATATTGATTTCCTGCGAAGGAAGATCGCCGTTCACTTCGGTCCAGTTGGTGTTTGGGTTGGCAACCATTGCGCCATCAACAGGCAGCTCTGCTGCCAACGCGAGGTAGATATCCGCAGGTGTGAAGGCAAAGGATGCGCCGTTGATGTCGGACGCGAAAACGATGCCGTCATAGCCAAAGCGCACTTCGATTGGGGTTACACCGTTACCGGCGCATACTTCTTTTTCGCTGTCCTTGATCAAGCTGGACGAGTTGGCGATGTCGATGGTTGCTACACCAACGCCTTCGCACAACATACGGCGGCCAGTCGAAGAACCGCCACCCTCAACAACGGGGGTTGCGAAATCGGATTCAGCACCGAAAGCTTCTGCAACAATGTTTGCATATGGCAATACGGTGGACGAGCCAGCAATGCTGACAAAGTCACGGCTCTGTGCAGCAGCGCCTGTTGCAGACAATGCGGCCATCGCCAAGGCGGAAACGGTCAATTTTGTGAAAGACATTCTTCTGTCACTCCAAGTGGTTTTCTGGGTTGGCAGAACGCGCAAAACCCGCGCTCTCGGATGCCTGCCTAATCGCCGTTCACCAAGCTTTTGTGACAGAAACGTAACGTTTATGTGACAGCGCCCAAGAATTGGCGGAATTTTGTGAAATTTGCGCAACATTTCGCAAAATACGAAACTTTGTTAAGAAAAACGATGAGAAACGCGCCTTATTCGATGGGAAGAATCACCGAAAAACAGCTGCCCTCCCCCAAAGTCGAGGTGATTTTGAGCCGCCCGCGATGGCGTTGAACGATATGTTTTACAATCGCAAGCCCAAGCCCCGTGCCCCCCATTGCGCGGCTGCGGTGATTGTCCACCCGATAGAATCGTTCGGTCAGGCGCGGGATGTGTAACGGATCAATCCCTTCGCCCTGATCGACCACGTCAATGCACAGCAAGCGCCCCTTGAGGCTGCCCAGTCCGGTCTCCTCGCGCAGGCGCACGGTGACCGTCTTGCCCTGCCCGCCATATTTGAGTGCGTTTTCAATCAGGTTGCGGAACACTTGGGTCAATTGATCGCTGTCGCCGCGCAATTCGGTGAGCAATCCGTCAGGGCGCTCAATCACCATTTTACAGGTGCTTTCTTCAAACGCCGGGCGCAAGGCCGCTTGGACGCGGGAGATCACATGGATCACATCGACCATCTGATCGGGGCGTTGGCGCTGTTGCGATTCGACCCGTGACAGCGACAGCAAATCCCCAATCAGCCGATTCATCCGCTGCGCCTCGTCCTGCATGATTTGCAAAAACCGCGTCTGCGCGATCGGGTCTTTGGCTGCGGGGCCGCGCAGGGTTTCAATAAAACCCAATATCGCGGTCAGCGGGCTGCGCAATTCATGGCTGACATTTGCAACAAAATCGCGGCGCATCTCTTCGACCTCGGTCAGATGGGTGACATCCTCGAAATGCAGTACAATGCCCAATTCGGCTTCGGGCAAAGGGGTGATGCGCACCATAAACCGCTCGGCCCCTGCGGTGCTTGTCTGCACAAATTCCGCCTCGCTGGAAACGCCGCTTTGCAGAACCTGCTCAATCGCCTGTGCCAGCGTGGGTTGGCGAAACAAGGTCACATAGGACCGCCCCTGTGCCCATGTTCCAAACATGGCTTCCGCTTCCTCGTTTTGCTCAAGCAGATTGCCCGCAGGGCTGAGGCGCACCATCGGGTCTGGCACGCAATCAAACATGGCGGTGACAATGGCCGCGAACGGTGGGGTATTGCTCATGCGGTCGAGCCTTTTATTGGGCCAGTGGGACGAATCGCGTTGGCCCATCATTTCGCCAAATCCAGAAAAAAGTCGACCGCCCCTTTTCTTTTGCGAATCCAGTCTAATTAATTGCAAATGAAACCGTATTGGGGCGACCCACGGTTGAAATGGACGGCCAAGGAGGTGCTATTTGTCCCGTGCCTCGAACAATAACAGCGCGCTGAAGCGCTTGCGCAAATTGGTCTTGGTGGAGGTTCCCCCCGCCCTTGAACGGCGTTTACCACGTTTGGTGATGGATGCCGCCGAAGATGTGATTGCCGCAAATCTGGACATCGTGCCACAGATTTTGCGCGATGATCCCCCCGAAATGGTGGTGTCACCGCTGATTTCTTCGCGGTTCGATGCGGTTGAGTTGGCGGTGGAGCTGCGCAAGGCGGCGTTTCGGGGCAAGTTGGTTGTCGTCTGCGACAAGCTGCCTGATCCCGCGCTGATCCGTCAGGAATTGGAAAACCAAGCATCAGGTTTCAGCGTCAGCCTTTTGGTTTTGGGGCAACAGGATAAACCTGCCGCCCTTTAAACCGCATCTAGGGCAGTGCTAAAATCTGCCTTGAGCTGATCTATATCCTCAATGCCGACCGAGAGCCGAAAAAACCCCTCACTGATTCCCAAGGCGGCGCGGCCCTCAGGCGTCAGGGCGCGATGGCTGCTTGAGGCGGGGTGGCTGAGCGAGCAGGCCACATCGCCCAAGGTCGGTGCAAAAGCGATATTGGGGGCCGCCGCGACAAAGCGATTGGCGGCATCGCGCCCGCCCGCAATCTCGAAAGACAGCATATTGCCCCCCTGCCCTGCAAACAGCGCCATCGCGCGATTGTGGTCTGGATGATCTGGCCGTGTGGGGTAAAGCACACGTTTGATCTTGGGCTGATCGGCCAGATAATCGGCCAAGGCGGTGGCGTTTTCTTGCGCGCGCGCATAGCGCAGATCGAACGTAAACAGCCCGCGTTCTGCAAGCCAACATTCATATGGCGCAGGGGTCATGCCCGTTGTCACCGCGAAATCATAGATTGCCTTGCGCTGTGCAGGGTCTTTTGCGGCCACATAGCCCAAGGTCACATCCGCATGGCCCGCCAAAAGCTTGGTCACGGAATGCACAATGATATCCGCGCCTTGCGCATAGGATTTGAGCATTGCAGGGGTGGTGAACGTGTTGTCCAGCACCATGATCACCCCATGATCGTGGCAGATTTTGGCAATCCCCGCCATATCCGCGACCCGCAGGGTCGGGTTCGACAGCGCCTCGACCAACACCAATTTCGTGTTCGGGCGTAGCGCGTCTGCAAGGCTGTGCGCGTCCGTGGGGTCGAACCTGCCCGTTTCAACGCCGAAACGCGGCAAATCTTCCGCCATCAATCGCAGACTGCGGCCATAAAGCTGGTCTGCGCCGATCATGTGATCGCCCGCTTTCAGCAGCCCCAATAGCACGGCGGTGATTGCCGCCATGCCAGATCCGGTGATCATGCCGCCTTCTGCCCCTTCGAGCGCATCGATGCGTGCGGCCAATGCGGCGGCATTGGGATGGCCCTCGCGAGCATAGGTATACCCTTTCAGCGCGCCGCTATATTGCGCATCTAACTGATCTGGGCTGCCTGCGGCATAGACCACAGATTGATGCAAAGGCGTGACCACAGGGCGCGCGGCACCGATTTCCATCGTCTGGCGGCGGATGATCTGGCTGGTTGTTTTCGGCTCTTGTGTCATGATCGGACCGCTCCGTTACCTGTTACAACATATTTAAAGGAGGTCAGCTGCTCCGCCCCGACCGGACCGCGCGCGTGCATCTTGCCCGTGGCGATGCCAATTTCCGCCCCCATGCCAAATTCGCCACCATCGGCAAACTGGGTGGAGGCGTTGACCATCACAATCGCGCTGTCCACATGGGCGGTGAACCGCGCAGCGGCGGCTGTATCCTCGGTGATAATCGCATCCGTATGCCCCGACCCGAACTCGGCAATATGCGCCATTGCGGCATCCAGATCATCCACGGGTTTTGCGGCCATGATCATATCGAGAAATTCCTTGCCAAAATCATCGGGCTTGGCCGTTACCGCGCCCGCGATATCGTCCAAGGGCGCGCTTGCGCGCATCTCCACCCCAGCGGCGATCAGCGCCTCTAGGATCGGTGTGCCATGGCTTTCGATGACATCGGTATGGATCAACAAACATTCCGCCGCGCCGCAAATGCCCGTGCGCCGCGTTTTGGCGTTCAACACCACGCGGATGGCTTTCTCAAGATCGGCGGATTTGTCGATATAGATATGACAGATCCCCTCCAGATGGGCAAAGACGGGCACGCGCGCCTCCGTTTGCACGAGGCCAACCAAGGCCTTGCCGCCGCGCGGCACGATGACGTCAATCTGCCCCTGTGCATTGAGCATGGCA
>JAGYKZ010000003.1 GCA_018401385.1 Roseicyclus sp. | reverse complement strand
GGATCACCCGTTCTTCCTGACGGGGATCAGGCGGGCTGCTTGCGCGTGTTGAATGTGGCTGAAGACGGCCCGCCATTTTTCCCAAAATGCGCGCGTGTTCAGTTCGGCTTTGTGACATGACATCCGTCATAATGGCCCGTTCCCCCATGTGCCTCGCCCTGTTGAGCTGCACCATGGCACAACAATGGTTGACCAAGGTTTAAGCCGCGCGGGCCGCGCGTTTGGGCAGGCGCACCAAAAATACCGCACCGCGCTTGGAGGGGACATGATGCAAAGCCCCGCCAAGGCGCTGCATAATCTCGCGACTGATCGCCAAACCCAGCCCCGCGCCTTGCGCAGGTCGCGTTCCATCCAGCCGCACAAATTTCTCGAAAATCAAACCGCGCTGCCGCTCAGGGATGCCCGCCCCGTTATCGGCAAATTCCACCTCCCAAAACTGAGCTGTCTCGCGCAAGGAGATAGTTAAGCAGGGGGTTTCGGCTTCACAATATTTCTGGGCATTGGAAATCAGATTGATGAACACTTGCGATAGCCTGTCTGCATCCGTGTAAAGCCGCCAATCAGCCGCCACATCCAGATCACAGTCAATTTGCAACCGCACGCTTTCCTCAAGCGCTGAAGTGGCGTTCAAGGCCCGCTGCAATACGGTCGGCAGCGTCACTTCGCTTGGGTTCAAGGTCACGTGACCATTTTCCAGAACGGACAGATCCAGCAAATCATCCAGCAGCCGCGTCAATCGGCGACTTTCATCATGGATGATCTTGGAGAACCTTGTGCGGCCTGCATCATCCAGCCCATCTGATTGCATCAATATTTCCGAAAATGCGCGGATGGAGGTCATTGGCGTGCGCAACTCATGACTGATCTGCGACAAGAACGCATCCTTTTGCACCGAAAGTTCGGTCAATTTTTGGTTCACCTCGCGCAGTCGCGCGGCGGTTCGGGCCAGTTCTGCCGATTGCGCCTCAAGTTTCGAGGAATATTCCATGATCTGCGCGGTCTCATCGGCCACGGCCAGAAGGTCCTGCCCCGAGCCCCCTGCCCCGCCTGTGATTTGCCCGACCATCGCATGGGCCGTGGCGGCCCCAACGGAACCGGCCAATTCACGCTCCAAGCGTTCCAGAAAATCGGGGGTGGGTTCGGGCATATCACTGTCACCCTGCGCGCGCGCTGTAGCCAAACAACCACGCGCCTGGCACGACCCGCCCCAAATGCGCCGTGCAGTCAACAGATCTGGCGGTGCCGCAATGCGGCCTGCCGCCCCGTCAGGAGGCGTGGGTGTAGTCAAACCACGGTGACGGGTGCGCGCCCTGCAGTGTTCAATGGCGATGGGAAGCTGGCCAGTGAGACCACGTCAACAGCGTATGTTCAGCCCCGAGACAAGACCATCGGTCAAGAGCGGGTCTGTGCCGCAGTGCCAAAGAAACTTCTGTTAGGGACGCGGCCATTGCACCCCATCGGCCCCAGGTCAGCACATCTTGCAATGCGCCGTAATGGCGCATTGGGCAACAGCAGCAGCCAAGCC
Source organism: Roseicyclus sp. (assembly GCA_018401385.1). Taxonomy (GTDB): domain Bacteria; phylum Pseudomonadota; class Alphaproteobacteria; order Rhodobacterales; family Rhodobacteraceae; genus M30B80. The sequence continues at coordinate 69,421 of JAGYKZ010000003.1, read as the reverse complement.
CAGACCGCAATCCCGTGAGGATGCCCGCCCCTGCGCCAAGCCCGTGGCCCCGCGCCAAAACAAACCGCCTGCCAGAAGCCATGAGCAACACCTGCGCCACCCCCAAAGGCAATAAGCCCCGGGCCGCCAGGCCTCGGTGCCACCAGAAGAAGGCGGTAATAAGTGGCCCAAGCGCCATGATCCCACAGAATCGAAAACCGCCGCGCCATCAGGGCCACGCGCCGCATATCGCCTGACATCAGGTCATCATGGCGGGTTGCGGCACTGTCAAACAGGCATGATGATGTGGTTCGACATGGTCGCCAAGGCGTAAGGCCGCCACGATCCTGCCATGGATGTCGCGGCCGAGAAACCGCAAAAATACCACGAACAGCGCAAAGGTGATCGCTTCCCCCTCAGAGCAGAATCGCCTAAAAACAGATCCGGGTTGCGCCTGCGAGCATTCCTGCAAACCGATCACGGCAATTGGGACCACGAAAATAGAAATCAGCAACATATAAAACGGAAACGCCCAAGCAGCCGTCGCCAGATGCCGTTCATCGGAATTCTCCACGACCAAAACCTGAAACATCCGCGGCAAACACAGGATAGCGGCACCTGACAGAAGCGTCAGGCCCACCCAACGCGCGCCATTCGATGAAATGGCCGCAAGCGGGCTTGCCTCTATGCGCTCCAGCATATCGACTGGACCATCCGCCATCCCCCAAACCACAAACACACCGACGGCAATCAGCGCGAAAAGCTTAACAATGGCTTCAAGCGCAATGGCCGAAACCAGACCTGGGTGGCGCTCATTCACATCCAAGGAACGGGTGCCGAAAACGATTGTGAACAGGGCCAATCCCCCGGCAACCCAGATAGCCATTAGGGCATCATCCATCTCGCGGCCAGAGTTGGGCGAGACGAAAGCCGAAAAGGACAAGGTCACAGATTGCATTTGCAGGGCAATATACGGGGTTGCGCCGATCACCATAAGGATCGTGACAATAGCGGCCAACCCACCCGATTTTCCATAACGAGACGAAATCATATCCGCGATTGACGTGATGCGCTGCGTGCGTCCGATGCGGACCAATTTGCGCAAAATCCAAAACCAACCGATAAAGACCAATGTGGGTCCGAGATAAATGGTGATAAACTCCAAACCCGAGCGCGCTGCCGATCCAACTGCGCCATAGAATGTCCATGCGGTCGCATAAATGGACAAGGAGAGCGTGTAAGTAACGGGCGATTGCAGCCAGCGCGCCTTGCCTTCGCCTGCGCGTTTCTCAGCCCAGAATGCCACGCCAAACAGGCCCGCCACATAGAGCACCGCAACCGCCACCAACCCATCGAAAGACAGCATTACACCTCCCCTGACGGTGGGTTTTGCATGGGTGGCGCAAGCTCCTCCTGCGGATCACTTTCCAAGCGCCGCAATGCCCGCGCGAGGATGTAGGTGATCAAAATCAACCCCCCCCAAGCCAGAAAGAAATACACCAACCAAAAGGATATACCGCCTTCACTTTGCTCACGCGGGGTCAAGATGAACGCGGGGCCAAAGAATAAAAACGCCCCAAAAACAGGCATCAAGGCAGCGGCATCGCGCAAACGGTTCTTGCGATAGCTTTCACGCTCCAGAAACATAAGGCGGCGGGGCCGTGGCATCGGGTCAGGCGCAGACATCACTCACCCTGCGCCCCCATCCTTCAGGCCAGTGCCGTGTTCTGCCAATATGCGCTTCAGAATTTCAAGCATCTCGGAATTTGAAAACGGTTTGGTCAGATAGGCATCCGCCCCGAGTCCAAGCGCCGTGTCGCGGTCCTTGGCTTGGCCTTTTGCGGTCAGCATCACCACGGGCAGCGCCTCGGTTGCGGGATCGCTGCGCAAATCGCGCAGAATATCCAGCCCCGAACGATTGGGCAGCATCACGTCAAGCACGATCAAATCAGGGGCATAGCGCTTGACCTCCTCCAGCGCGGTTGCGCCATTGCCGTGGCTGCGCACCTCCATCCCCGCGCGCGCGAGGATGAAGGTGATGGCCTCAAGAATATTCGCCTCATCCTCAACCAGCAAAATGCGGTTCGTCATGATGTCCCTCCCTTGTGGCTGCGCCGCGTGAACGTATCGCCATGCTTGCGCCCCACAGTGCTATGGAATCCTGTCAGAACCGCGTTTGTCAATCATCGACACCTTTTGGAATGGGCGGCGTCAGGTCAAAACCGATGCCGCACGGCGGGCGGTGCATCCCTCCCTCGGGCAAACATGACACCCTGGACCAATCGGCAATACCTCTTCAGGCGTCACGCTCTCTTCTTCGGCGCAAAGCTGCAACAGCATGGTCGCATTCATCACAGGCTGCTGGCCAAAGCCCATGACGGTGCGCGGCTGCGCCACGGCCCATCCGTGAAACTGCAAACCATTGGGCATGGCCAGAACCATCACCGAAGGCGTCAGCGGACGGGTAAGCGCGGTATAGAGGGGCCAAATCGGGCATCCCGCACCGAAGCGTGGGATTGAGAAGCCGTTTATTCTTTTGCGAAACAGCAACGCACCAGAGGCATCACAAATCGCCAATCCAAACTCAGGCACATCGGGCTGCGGCGGCAGGGCGGCCAATCGGCGCATGATAAGGGCCACATCACCCTGACCCATATGCAAGAGGCGCGCGGGATCATATCCAAATTTGCGCGTTTCCACAGCAAATTCCGCCAAAGGCAGGCGCGCCGCATCCTCGGCATAGGCGCGCAGCCAATCGCCCGCCAGATCACGCGCGGCGCGATCCTCCATACCAGCCGCGCGGTCAATCACCGCATCGATGGCCGCTGCACCGTCCAATTCGATGGCAGGGAAATGGTGGCTTGCAGCGTCAAACATCGCCTCCACCGTTTCTTGGGCGGTCGAAACGGTGCTGTCTTGGCTTTCGCCTTGCTGCTCAAAATGACGCAACATCTGCGTTGCCCGCAGCGAAAGCCGTTCTGCCTCCTCATGAAGATTGCGGTGAAAGCGCGCGCGCCACTGCATCTCCAGATCGGGTTCGCGCGCCAAAATATCCGCCGTTGAGCGGATCGCGGCAACGCTGGACAAAATTTCATGCATGGCCTCCGCCAAGACGGGGTCATTGGCAAAGCGATCTTGCAGGCTGTCGATCATCGCCTCCAGCGCAATGATCCGCTTTTGTTGCTGCGTGAGAACCGCAGACCACCCGGGAAAGCGACCAGACAGCTCGTCAATGCGGTCCAATTCTGGCTCCGCCCCAAGCAGGGGCCGCAAGTCCGAGGCCGCCTTGTGCAAAGCATCGAACACGGTCGCATCCGCGCCCGATGACAGGGTCGCAGGTTCGACTGATAAGGCGCGCGCAATATCAATCAAGAGCTTGCCACCAATACGGCGGCGGCCATGCTCGATAAGATTGAGATAGCTGGGCGAAATATCAACCGCTTTGGCCAGATCGGCCTGCCGCAACCCCAAAGCGCTGCGCCTTTGGCGAATACGGCTGCCCGTCAGAGCGCTTGTTGCGCTGCGGCCTGCCGCTTTAGAAGGATCTGTGATATTTGTCTGCACCATCGCCGCAAATTTTACAGCACTTTACAAGTCCATGTAAAAGGATTTTCAAACCACGGCGACTATGTCTGGCTTATTCGTTGCAAATCAAACGGCCATCAGCCGTGAGAATGGGCAGCATGGTGGTCTCCACAACACCCTCGTAAAGATACCAGTAACAATCATCTTCCATCAGGCGCACGCGCGCGATGTCCTGACCTTCGGCGGCCAATTCGGCCAATCCCTCGGGCAGCTCGATCAAATAACCGCTGTCGTCTACGGGTGGTGTCGCGACACAGCCCGTCAAAACCGCAATAAGCACAGCCCCCGCTGCCCAGCGCGACGTGGTGGAGTTTGTAATGCGGTCGATCACGTCTGAGGCCCCCTTGGCGCTGCGTTTAGGGAAGGTACGAAGGCTTTGTGACGGATTTGCGCCCCAGATCAAGCCCCCGCGTTGATTTGGTTGTGCTTAATGCAGCTTTTTCAACACATCCGACAATGTGCCGATCAATTGATCAATATGCGTCTTCTCGATGATCAGGGGCGGAGACATTGCAATGATGTCACCTGTGGTGCGGATCAGGATCCCTTTTTCATAAGCGTCCAAAAAGGCGGCAAAGGCCCGCTTCGCAGGATCACCTGCAATCGGCTCCAGCTCAACAGCACCGATCAGGCCCATATTCCGAATGTCCATGACGTGAGGCAGACCCTTGAGGCTGTGCAATGCGTCTTGCCAATAGGGGGCAAGCTCGGCTGCGCGTTCAAAAAGGCCCTCTTCCTTGTAAGTCTCAAGCGTGGCGATCCCCGCCGCAGATGCAATCGGGCTGCCCGAATAGGTGTAGCCGTGAAACAGCTCAATCATATGTTCGGGGCCTTGCATGAAGGCATCATGGATTTCCTTGGTGGCCAGAACCGCGCCCATGGGGATCACGCCATTGGTCAACCCTTTGGCGCAAGTGATCAGATCAGGTATGACCCCGAAATGTTCCGCTGCGAAGGAGGGCCGAGGCGGCCAAAGCCCGTAATCACCTCTCGTCAAAAATCAGCAAAATTCCATGTTTGCGGGTGATTTCGCGCAGACGCTCCAGATAGCCTTTGGGGGCAACAACACGCCCGTTGACCCCGCCATCGGCTCGACAATGACGGCGGCAATGGTTTCAGCGTGGCCGGGAAGGATCCGCTCCAGATCATCCGCAAGATGCGCCCCATGTTCTGGCTGGCCCTTGCTATAGGCATTATCCGCCAAATGGGTGTGCGGCAAGTGATCAACACCTGTCAGCAGGCTGCCAAAGAATTTGCGGTTATTCACGATACCGCCCACGGAAATCCCACCGAAATTCACACCATGATAGCCGCGCTCGCGCCCGATCAAGCGGGTGCGGCTGCCTTGGCCTATGGCGCGCTGATAGGCCAGCGCGATTTTCAGGGCCGTTTCAACCGACTCGGAGCCTGAATTGGTGAAGAACACGTGTTCAAACGGATCAGGCGCCATATCGCGCAGACGCGATGCCAATTCAAAGGCCACAGGGTGGCCCATCTGAAAGGCAGGGGCATAATCCAATTCGCCCGCCTGTTTGCGGATCGCCTCGACAATCTTGGGGCGGTTGTGCCCTGCATTGCAGCACCAAAGCCCTGCCGTGCCATCCAAAATATCCCGACCATCGGCTGTTTTGTAAAACATCCCGTCAGCGGAGACGAGCATTCGGGGAGATTTCTTGAACTGTCGGTTGGCTGTGAACGGCATCCAAAAGGCCGAAAGGTCATTGGGTGTATTTGAGCGATCCAAAGCCATGATGAAAATCTCCCCTTCCAAATATGTCACGCCACGCGCCATCGGTGAATATGAACGACTTTATTGACCATCGCGCAAGAGGCAAGCGCGCAAACACCCACGCCCACGCCGTCAATCATTGCATGAACAAGCAATCTGCCATATCACTTCGGCCACGAGTGACAGACAATATCGTGAAAATCAGCGCCCGTTGCAGAAGAAGCGTATATTTTTGGTGATCTGGTGCTTTCCACGGGCCACGCGCTGGCCTATAGAACACCAAATTTGGCTGCAAGTTGGGATGCGACCAAGGCGAAAAGATACGGAAAGCGGGCCTCTTTTGAAACGCTGACCCACAATCTGCGAGGGATTTATGAGCAAGAATACGCATGACAGTGATGTTGGCTTCATCAAAGCTTTGGCGGAGTTGCTGCGCGAAAACGATCTAACCGAAGTGGAAGTCCTGCGCGAATACGGCGAAGACGACACCCTCAACGTACGTGTTGCCCGCCAGATCCACGCCGCCCCTGTTGCCGCGCCGCCGTCTGTTGCAGTTACAGCCCAGCCCCTGCCGCTCCCCAAGCGGCCACACCCTCCACCGCGACCGCCCCCCCGCCAGAGACCCTGTCCACAGCGCAAAGATACCTTGACACCTCGCGCCCATGGTCAGCACCCATATCTTGCCCCAGAACCTGGTGCAGCGGCCTTTGTCTGTTGGCAGCTGGCGGCCGAGGAGGTCAGCCTGTGTTGTTGATCATCAAGCCATAGAAACCATGAACCAAATCCCCAGCCCGCGTGCGAACCTGGTAAAGCGGATTTGGTCAGGGTAGCGCCCGATAGGTTGACGCGCCCTTGATGATCATCGAATAAATGGCCAGTTCAGTGTTCAAAGATCTGATCATGTCGCGGGGAAATCGCGCTGCATGATCCGTGCCGCACGCGAAATGGGCATTGAGACGGTCGCGGTGCACTTACCACCAGACGCGATGCGATGCACGTCCATATGTCGATGAAAGCGTATCTCGGCCCCCCATAGCTTTTAACAGCTATCTGTCAGTCCGTCCATCACATCCGCCTGCGAGATCCTGGGGAGCCAGTGATCCATCCAGGCTACGGTTTTGTCGAAACGCGAATTTTATGCCAAATCGTAAGGATCCAGGATCAAATTCATTGCTTCGGCCGAACACATCCACACCATGGGTGATAACGCAGATCACCATAAAGCCCGCAAAGGCGCTTGGCATCCATGCCGTGCAGATCAACGGCGGCGTTGATCTGGAGGCGGCCAAAGAAAATCCACCATGGATATGGGCTACCCCGTGATCATCAAGGCGACCATGGCGGCAGTCGGTGGACGCGGCATGAAAGTGGCGCAAAGCGCCAAGGAGTTGGAAAACGCCTTCCGCACCGCACGCAGCGAGGCGAAATCTGCCTTTGGCAATGACGCTGTCTATATTGAGAAATACCTCACCACCCCGCGCCATATTGAGGTGCAGGTTTTTGGTGATGGCAAGGGCAATGCGGTTCATTTGGGGGAGCGCGATTGCTCGCTGCAACGCCGCCACCAAAAGGTATTTGAGGAGGCCCCAGGCCCCTCCATCAGCGCAAAGGAACGCGCCGAAATCGGCGCAATCTGCGCCAATGCCATTGCAAAAATGGGCTACGAGGGTGCAGGCACCATCGAATTCCTTTACGAAAATGGCGCGTTCTATTTCATCGAAATGAACACCCGCTTGCAGGTGGAGCATCCTGTTACCGAGGGGATCTTTGGCGTGGATTTGGTGCGCGAGCAAATTCGCGTGGCATCGGGCCTGCCGCTGAGTTTTGCGCAGGACGATTTGCAGATCAATGGTCACGCCATCGAGGTGCGGATCAATGCAGAAAAAGTCCCACAATTTTCGCCCTGCCCGGGCAAAATTACACAATATCACGCGCCGGGTGGTCTTGGTGTGCGTATGGATAGCGCGCTTTATGATGGCTACCGCATTCCGCCCTATTATGACAGCTTGATCGCCAAGCTGATCGTTCATGGCCGCGACCGCCCCGAGGCGCTTGCCCGCCTCAAGCGCGCATTGTCGGAGCTGATCGTGGATGGGGTCGACACCACGGTGCCGCTTTTTCACGAATTGTTGGACCAAGAAGCGGTGCAAACGGGCCAATATAACATCCATTGGCTGGAGCATTGGCTGAACACCACCTACGGGAAGGCATAGCCGCCGCGCCAAATCTCCACATATGGGGCCGAAATGCGTGCAGTATTTTGGCCCTTTTCATGTTATCCGTGCCTCATGCCTGACGCCATTCCCGCATCCCAGATTACGCCGCAGCTGTTGTTGCACGCCTATGCAGCGGGCATTTTTCCAATGTCTGAGGGCCGCGATGATCCGCGCATATTTTGGGTGGAACCTAAGCGCCGTGGGGTCATTCCCCTGAATGGATTTCATATTTCCCGCAGCCTTGCCCGCAAAATTCGGCAGGCCGCGGTCGAGGTCAAGATCAACGCCGATTTTGCGGCAGTCGTAGCCGCCTGCGCGGATCGGGAGGAGACATGGATCAATAGCGAGATCACGCAGCTTTACACGGCGTTGCACGCAGAGGTTTTGCGCATTCTCGAAATTTGGCAGGGCCGCGATTTGGTGCGGGTGGGGTCTATGGCGTGGCTCTTGGCGGCGCGTTTTTGGCGAAAGTATGTTTTCAAAGGTCCGCGATGCGTCCAAGATCGCCTTGGCCTATTTGGTCGCACGTCTCAATGCGGGCGGGTTTTCGCTTTTCGATGTGCAATTCACCACGCCGCATCTCCTCAGCCTGGGTGCGATAGAAATCAGTCGCACGGAATATCGCAAAAGGTTGGACGCCGCCTTGGCCCTAGAGGCCGATTTCCGTGCAGCTGATAAGGTGTTTACCCCTCAGGATGTGTTGCAACGCAAGACCCAAACATCATAACGCGGGTGATCAAAGGCAATCAACGCGGGGCTGGAGGCCACCATCCAGCCATCAAACAGCGTGCCACCTTGATCATCGCTGATCCGCATATGTGCGAAAGCATCTGAGTTGGGGTCGCCCTCGGGGTACCGACATTCGAGCATTTCAACATTAATACGCCCCAGCCGCGTGGCCTCCCCCGTTTGCAAATCTATGTCCCGAGATTGCGCAAGGGTTTTGTCCAAGGCCCGCAACAGCGCACCCGACCCTGTTTCCGTTGCGATTTCTGTGATGGAGGTTACACCGCCCAAATCAGGTTCCGCAGGGCGTGTTTCCAGAACAACGCCAGATTGACCCGCACCGCCATTATCGGTCAGGGTCGCTCCCTGTCCATCCGCTTGCGGCACAATCACAGGTGCAGCCTCCCCCATCACGGGGGCAGGCGCAATCACGCGCCCATCGCCTTCAGGCAATGTCCCTTCACCAAAGGTCTGTGGACGGTCTTGCCCAAGGGGCAGCGGATCAATCGGAATGACCACGATCCCCTCTTCCGAAATCGTGCCGCTGAGGCCCAAATTCTGATCCTGCGCCAAGGCAGGCAGGGCGGATAGGGTGACAACCGCGAGATATCCCGCCAAAGATGTGCGCATCTTACTGGCCAGAGCCTGAAAAAGCGCGCATCAGCAATGTGACGAGGCTGACCGAGCTTTGCGTGTTCATGACCTCATCCCCTGCCGCCAAGTTAAACGGCGAGCCGCCGGGTTGAATTTCGACAAAAGACCCGCCCAACAACCCTTCGGAGGCGATGGAGACAATACTGTCATCAGGCAACAGAATATCGTCACGGATCGACAACATCGCTTCGGCACGGAAGGTTTCAGGGTCAAGATGCAAGCTGCTGACCGATCCCACCTTCACGCCCGCAAGCCGCACATCTGTGCCGATGCTGATCCCTTCGGCGGAGCGAAACAGGGCGGACAACTCGTAACTGTCCGCACCGCGCCCGCCAACGCCCCCGATCTCGGCGGCATAAAACAGAAAGCCCGCTGCAGCAGCCACGACCGCGCCGCCCGCAAAATCTCGCTCAACCTGTTCTCCAGCCATAACGGGAACCCCTTTCCTGTAGGCGCTTGATCGCGGGACTGTTATTCGGGGCGCCATGCCTCATAATCTTGACGCGCGACAGGTGCATCCTTGCGCGAAGACCCACAGGCATAGGCCGCACAGAACCTGTCAAATTCATTTCATGCGCCTTTTCCCATGACTTTCGCGCAATGGGGGCCTCAGCGGGATTTATCCCATGTGTGATGCAACCATCCATGCCAGTCCTGGGCTGACGCGGCTGGCTTCTGCCTCACGCCGTTGAAGATCACCCAGCGGCGTTGCCATCGCGGATTGGTAGAAAATGTTGCCCTCAGCATCTTCGCCCACCCCTACGCCCTTGCGCCAAGTGTACAGCTGCGTGCCAAGCGTTTGACCGTTCCACCACGTCACAAGGCGCATCAGGAATGAGAACATGACGATCTCGAAATAAATCGCGATTAACTCTCTAATGCAGCAACGCGCCGCCAAGGTCCAGTGGCAATGCCAATAACATCTGCGACAGATGTTGTTTTGCACGCCTGCGCCTAAACATAGCGGTCAGGAAGCACGCCAGGAGAGAAACGCCATGTCCGACCCCAAAGCCTGAAATTTGACACGCTGCAAATTCACGCAGGCGCGCATCAGACCACACCAAGCGGGCGCGCCAGACGCCAATCCTCAAACCACCGCCTATGTGTTCAAAGATACCGATCACGCGGCGCGCTTGTTCAGCTTTTTGGGTGGGCTATATCTATTCGCGCCTGACCAACCCCACCGTGGCCGTGCTGCAAGAGCGCATCGCGACCCTTGAGGGCGGTGTTGGTGCGGTGTGCTGTTCATCCGGGTCATGCCGCGCGCGAATCAGCGGCACTTTTCCCTCTGATGGGGCGGGCTGCAATATCGTGGCCTCCACCGTCTCTATGGCGGCACTGTCACGCACCAATTCAGCCAGACGATCAAACGCTTTGGGTGGTCGGCGAAATTTGTTGATTTCGATGATCTGGACGCGGTGAAAGCCGCGATTGACAGCGCAGCACCGCGCCGTATTCTGCGAAGGCCATCGCAAACCCTGGTGGCTACATCACCGATCTGCGCAGCATTGCGGATATCGCCGATGGCGCGGGCATCCGTTGATCGTGGACAACACATCTGCCACCCCTTATGTGCCGTCCAATTGAGCATGGCGCGACTTTGGTTGTGCATTCCACCACCAAATATCTGACAGGCAACAGCACTGTGACAGGTGGCTGTGTGGTCGATAGCGAAATTTGACTGGTCTGCCAGCGACAAATTCCCCTCGCTCTCGGCCCCTGAACCCGCCTATCACGGCCTGAAGTTCCACGAGGCTTGGGGCCAATGGCCTTTACCTTTCACTCCATCGCAATTGGCTTGCGCGATTTGGGCGTGACGATGAACCCGCAAGCCGCGCATTGCACGCTGATGGGGATTGAGACCTATCTTTGCGGATGCAGCGCCATGTTGAGAATGCCGCGAAAATCGCGGCATGGTTGGAGAAAGATCCGCGCGTGGATTTCGTGACCTATGCGGGTCTGCCCTCCTCGCCCTATCATGGGCGGGTTGAGATATCTGCCCCAAAGGCGCAGGCGCGCTGTTTACCTTCGCGGTGAAAGGCGGCTACGAGGCTTGCGTAAAATTGGTTGATAGTCTTGAGCTGTTCAGCCATGTCGCCAATTTGGGCGATACCCGTTCGCTGATTATCCATTCCGCTACAACCCACCGCCCAGTTAACGCCTGAGCAGCAACAGGCCGCAGGGGCGCAATGTGGTGCGTGTACTCCATCGGGATTGAAGATGCAGATGATTTGATCACGCAGATCTTGATCAGGCCTTGGCCAAAGCCACCGCCTAAATCATGCGCCGCTGAAAGAAAAACCCCCGTCAAAACGCATTTTGGGCGGGGGTTTTTGTTGCAGGTTCGGGCAGAGGCCAGTGTCGGCTGCTAAACTGGGGACTGGCCTCTGCCCCCAGGCTACGATGGGGTTACAGGTAGCCCGCACCCAACCCGCAAGATTGGCCAGCTGCGGGAGGGGTGTTCAAATTCAGATCGGGGAATGGTCTCAGCAAAGAAGACGAAAGCAGCAGCGCAGCCTCTCGTTTTCTTCGGCACAAACGTCCCCACGACTCGCGTTTGACATAAGAAGAGGGGCTTTTCAATCATTTTGATAATTTTTGATCAAGATTGCAATTGGCCGTTGCATTTACGAAACATATATGAATTATATTGCAAAATAGTGGGGAACTTGGCCGTGTTGGGCCTCGCGTCTCTGGTAAGCTGATCTCATGGGTTAATCGGAGGGACCGCTTTGGATCAAAACTCGCTCAATGTGTTGTCCCGAATGCGGCAGCTTCTGGCCTCTCGAGCGGGATTTGGGTTTGGTTGCTCTGCCGAAGGTTGAGCTGGATCTGCTTTACGCTGGTCGATCTTCTTGCCGAAAATCAGATCAAGTCTTGACCTCTGCGGAAATCCACAACCACAGTCTGATGCGCGATGTGCCAACGGCAACCTTCAATCGTGCGCTTAAATCCCTTATGAAAAAAAGGATATATTGAGCTGAGTCAGACTGCCGCGCCAAGCATTATAAAAAATCGAAGTGGCAAACCTGCTGCGCAAAGCGATTGACACTTAGCAACTATATGCGCTTGCAAAGTTTAAATCTGGGCGATGCGGCTAATCGAAAATAAGAAGTCTGTCGATCTGGCCGACCATAGAATAGACGGAGCCCTACCCATTTAAGGAGCAAACCGCGTGTTACACTGGATATTGCCTGCGCAAGCGCGTGTATTTTGAGCAAAGTCCTTGAAAACAACGGCTATTGTGTCAGTGGTTTTATCTTCTGCGGTCCTTTTGAACATGGCCGTGATGGCTTTGATCCCGAACAGATCAGAACCTACCGGCGGAGCTTTACCCCTTCTTTTTGGCTTCGTCAGCGTGACAAAATTGTTGCTTACTTGGCTCTTTGGGCGCATGGCCGCTGTCTGCAGCCTGCCTGCATTGGTCGCCATTGGCTTCATTCAGACCGAGATTGAATTCACGTGAAATCCTGTCATTGGGCCTTATGGGTGTGATCCTGCCGATCTTCTTTTTCAGCCTGCTTGAGAAAATCGGCCTTTATGGTACCCTGCACAACGCAGCTCATAAGCGCCTTCTGCCCTGTTTGATACCGAGCACGGCGGTAACGGCTGTTGCGTGGATCATCCATACACAATGGATGCAATTTAATGCGGCGCAGACTGTCTTATTTTTGAGCGTGATGGATGCGCTCGCATTGATGGGGCTGTTGCTTGTCGCGCTGCTGATCGTCCGCATTTATGAGAAGCTTGTCTGACCGCAGGCAAGATGCGCCGAGATATGTGGATATTTTTGCGAATATCCGCGCTTATCTGGTTTATGACTGCGCCAAAATGCATATAAACTATCGCCAAGCGCACACAATGCGCAGCATGATGGCCTCACCAGTTACAAGCAACAGAAGCGCAGGGATATTTTGACCACGCAGTTCACGCTACATCTCTCGCCAGAGGCGATTATTTTGGCGGCCCGCCAAGAGGATGACCAGTGGGAAAACGTGATCACAACCACGCCTGTTGCCCAAGATTTGGCCGATGCCTTTGCGCGCATGAAGGCCTTGATCGACAGCAAAGAGAATGCACAGCTATTGCTGGTCATACCGCGTGAGCAGGTTCTTTTCACCACCTGCCCCGCCCCCGCCGCATCAGATCGCAACGCAGAAGCCGCAGCAGTGCAATCCCACTTGGACGGGTTAACACCCTACCATCTAGACGAGCTACGCTATGATTGGGTGCGCTGTGAGCACGACCTACAGATCGCGGCCATCGCACATGAAACCATCGAGGATGCACGGGCTTTTGTTGCGGCCAATGGGATCAAGGCTGCGGCGCTGACGGTCGAAACCCGCCCCACAGAATATGACGGTGCCCCGGTGTTCACGTTGCGCGCCCCGCCACCATTGGATGTGGGACAGGCCACACCACGCCCCAATGCGCGCGCCAATGCACGGCCAGCCATGGCAGCATCTTGGGGCTTGAGGGATTTCATACCCGCGCGACCGCGCTTGAACTCCGCACATTTGGCGCTTGGCGGGGGTCTGAGTGCGGCGGTGGTGGCGGCCCTTGCCGTATTTTGGCTTACATGGCCCGAACCGCCATCAGACAGCCTGACAGAAAGTGCCACGCCAACAGCCCCGCCCGAAGTCGTGGTGGCCACCACCAATCCCGCACAGCCAGAGGTGATCGCACCTGATGTGGTTGGGCCTGATGTGGTTGGGCCTGATGTGGTCGCACCTGTGCAGCCACCCCAAGCCCGCCCCGCGCCCGCGGTTTTGCCTGCGCCCGAAATTGCCCTTGCGGCGACCATAGCCCCATTGAGGCCACCGCGCACGGTTTCGGATCGGGTCAGGCTTGACGCGATTGATCCGATTGTGACCCAGCAAGATGCCCTTGCCTTGCGTCCCCCCCAAGGGGGCACGGGCGGTGATCTGCCTGCGCCCATCCTCTCGCCTCTGCCTTTCGGGGCGGGCGGCGTGCTCAATGCAGCAGGTCTGGTTGACCCAAGCCCCGAAGGAACGCTGAACCCTGAGGGCGTACTGATTATCGCAGGCGCGCCTTCGGTGGCCGCAATCCCGCGCCCCGATGCGATTGTGGAAGCCGCCCGCGCTGCCACCGCCGAAACGCTGGAGGCTTTGGCCAGCACGCCACCGCGTCTGCGCCCCGAGAATTTTATGGAAATTCTGGAACGACAACGGCTCAATGGTTTCACCCGTGCCGAATTAGCCACCTTTATCCCCCGTCTGCGTCCGGCCTCCTTGCAGGAAATCGCCGAGGCCACGGGCGGATTTTACACGCCCTGCCGAGGCAGCGACCGCCCGCCCAGCAGGCGCGGGGCGCAGCATCAACCAAGCGTTGATCAGCGATTGTTGTCGGCGCGGCTCGGACTTCACCACAGGCGCGGCAGGTTGTGCAGTTGTCGCCATATGGCTGGCCGCAGCCACAATAACTCTGTGGCGTTGCCGCAGAGGCCGCGCAATCAGGGACGGATGCGGAGATCGAGGCGGAAATCGCCGCCATCAGCACCGATACACCTTCAGGCGAGCGGGTGACGCGCGCTGCGACCAATCGCAACGCCATCAACCTGCGCAACACCAATTTGATCGGGGTGACAGGGTCCTCAAACAATCGCCGCGCGCTTGTGCGCCTTGCTTCGGGGCGATTTGTGACGGTCGAAGTGGGTGACCGTCTGGACGGTGGACGTGTCGCCGCGATTGATGACGACAGGCTACAATATATCAAAGACGGTCAAAACATCACGCTTGAGGTGCCAAACGGCTAGATCAGCAGCACAGCGGCAAGACCGAGGAAGGCAAAGAAGCCGACCACGTCTGTCACGGTGGTCACAAAAGTGCCTGAGGCCAGAGCAGGGTCAGCGCCAAAGCGCTCCAAGGCCACGGGGATCAGAATACCCGCCAAGCCCGCGACAACCATATTGACCACCATCGCCGCCGCGATCACGCCACCGAGCAGCGCAGAGTCAAACCAGATATATCCGACCACCCCCATCACGATGGCAAAGGCAATGCCATTGAGCGCGCCCACGCCCGCCTCGCGCATCACGACACGCCACAGGTTCGCGGATGTCAAATCGCGCGTGGCCAAGCCGCGCACCGCCAAAGCAAGGCTTTGCGTGCCAGCATTACCGCCCATCGAAGCCACAATCGGCATCAACACGGCCAAGGCCACCAATTGCGCGATCACCGCTTCGAATTGGGCGATCACGATGGAGGCCAAAATGGCCGTGGCCAGATTGACAAACAGCCAAGGAAACCGTTGCCGCACAGTTTCAAAGGTGGTGTCGTTCAAGCTTTCATCAACGCCCACACCAGAAAGACGCCGCAAGTCCTCCTCGTTCACCTCATCCAAGACGCTCATCGCGTCATCAATCGTCACCACCCCAACCAAGCGGCCATCATCATCCACAACAGGTGCCGAAATCAGGTGATATTGGTTGAACGCATAGGCCACGTCATCCTCGTCCTGCTTGGCGGGAATGGTGCGGAAGCTATCCTCCAGAATGTCCATCAACGCGGTCGCGCGCGCGCTCGACAACAGCCGCCCCAAGGACACGTAACCCACGGGTTTCATCGCGGGGGTCACAAGGATCACATGGTAAAACTGCTCAGGCAATTCCGCCTTTTCGGAGCGCAGATAATCAATCATCTCGCCCACGGTCCAATGTTCGGGCGCGCGCACAACCTCGCGCTGCATCAAACGGCCAGCGGATCCTTCGGGAAAACTCAGCGCTTGCTCGACCGCCACACGATCGGCGGCGTCCAAGGCCCCCAAAATGGCGCCTTGTTGGTCTTCCTCAAGGTCTTCGACCAGATCGACCACGTCATCGGAGTCAAGCTCGCGCACCGCTTCGGCCAAGACATCGCGCGGCAGCAGCGGCAGGATATCCTCGCGGATCGACCAGTCCAGTTCCGAGAGGACCTCGCCATCAATCCCACGCGACCAAAGCGTCAACAACGCTTCGCGTTCGGAGCTTGAGATTTGCTCCAGAATATCGGCGATATCAGCGGGGTGCAGCGGCGCCATCAGCGCATCAATTGCATCCACATCTTTTGCGCTCACCGCGCGCCGCAACTGCGCCCGCAGACTGTCGTCTAACGCATAAGCGTCACGATCATCATCCAGATGGAGGTCTTGTTCGTCCAACATGATCCACCTCACGCAATAGCGGTTTGCGCGGGGTATGACATTGCAGAACCGTTCTGAAAAGGTGGTTTTCGAAAAAACCACCCATCAGCGTTTACATAACGGCGCGAATGGCGGCGGTGATGTCGCCCACGACAGCAGCCATAAGCGCCTCATCCTCGGCTTCGGCCATGACGCGGATCAGTGGCTCAGTGCCTGATTTTGGGATCAAGACACGACCTGTCTGTCCCAGACGCGCCTTCTGCCTCGGCGATTGCCGCCTTGACCGATGCCGCCTCCAACGGGGTCTTGTCTGGCGAAACCGCAGATTTTCCAGCATCTGCGGCACGGTGCAAAGCTGCGCGCAAGTGTGCTTGCAGGTTTGTTCTGGCGCACCATTTCTGCCAAGAATTGCAATCCCGCCATCAACCCATCCCCGGTGGTGGCATGGTCGCTCATCACGATATGGCCCGATTGCTCGCCACCCAGATTATAGCCGCCCGCACGCATCGCCTCGACCACGTAGCGATCGCCCACTGCGGTGCGATGCAGGCCAATCCCCGTCCAGCCAAGAAGCGCTCAAGACCCAAATTCGACATGACCGTGCTGACCAAAGCGCCACCTTCAGGCGCCCTCATCGGCCCAACGTGCCGCCAAAAGCGCCATGATCTGATCGCCATCGGCCACCTGCCCTGTCTCGTCAATGATCACGATGCGATCGGCATCACCATCAAGGCACAGGGCCACATCAGCGCCCGTTTCCTTGAGGCGTGCAATCGCGCCTGCGGATGGGTTGAGCCGACACCATCATTGATGTTGAACCCATTGGGCGACACGCCAATGGCTACCACATCCGCCCCCATTCCCACAGCACTTCGGGGCGGCACGATGCCGCGCCATTGGCGCACCGATGACCACCTTTCAACCCTCAAGGCTTAGGCCTTGCGGAAATGTGCCCTTCACCCGCTCCACATAGCGAAAGCGCCCGTCATCGATGCGCTGGCACGGCCGATATTTTCGGATTGTGCGGGTTGGATATCACCAAACACCAAAGCCCTCGATTTCCGCCTCTGCCTCATCAGATAGTTTAAACCCATCTGGGCCGAAAACTTGATCCCATTATCCGTAGCGGGATTGTGACTGGCGGAGATCATCACACCCACATCGGCGCGCATGGAGGGGGTCAACAACCCACCGCAGGGGTCGGCACAGGCCCGAGCAACAGCACATCCATGCCTGTAGATGTAAAGCCTGCCGTCAGCGCATTTTCCAACATATAACCCGACAGGCGGGTATCCTTGCCGATCACCACGGTGGCCGCGTTCCATATTGCGGCGGAAATAGCGCCCTGCCGCCGCACCCAATTTCAGGGCCATATCAGCGGTCATCGGATAGCTGTTCGCCTGCCCGCGCACCCCGTCCGTCCCAAATAGTTTTCGTGCCATTTCCTTACCCCTCCCCAAGGGTCAGACCGCTTGCCACCATATAGGCAGAAATCATCGCATGATGCACGGCTATATCATGAACACGCAGCATCTGAACCCCCTGCGATATCGCCCATAAGCCAATTGCCGCCGATGCAGCATCACGCTGATCCGCCGCTTTGATACCCGTAACATGGCCGACAAACCCCTTGCGCGACACGCCCAAGAGCAAACCACAGCCAAGCCCATGAAACAGGCTGATATCGCGCAGAAGCGCGCGAGTCTGAGGATAGGTCTTGCCAAAGCCTGCACCGATATCAAGCAGGATTTGATCGCGTGACAGACCCGCTGCAAGCGCTTTATCGCGCATTGCGGCCAGCCCATCAAAAATGTCCAATACCACGTCTTGATAGGCATCGGGGGCCAAGTCCTGCATGGTTTCAGGCGTGCCAAGGGAATGCATCAAAACCACAGGTGCGCGTGTTTCACGCAAGACATCAATCATAGCAGCGTCAAAACGCAGCCCCGAAACATCGTTAATCACCTGCGCCCCTGCCACAAGGCCCGCGCGCGCGACATCGGCCTTGCGCGTATCAAGCGAAATCACCCCTGCCCCGCTCAATGCCCCCAACACCGGCGTCAGGCGCGCGATTTCCTGCGCCTGCGGCACCTCTTTGGCACCTGGTCGCGTGCTTTCGGCACCAAGGTCAAGAATATCTGCCCCTTCCGCCCACAAGCGCCTTGCCTGCGCGAGGGCCGCGTCACCGTGATTGTGCTGCCCCCCATCAGAAAAGCTGTCTGGGGTCAGGTTTATAATCCCCATCAGGCTTGGACGCCCCATTGGCACGGTCGCGAAATCGCCACGCGCCGCTGTGAGGGAGGCGTGCCATGCCGCGGGCAATTCAGTGGCGGGCAAAATCGCCCGCGCACCCGTGCGGCTGATCCGTTCGATATGCGTGAAATGACACCAGCCCCCCGCCAAGGGCAGCGCGTCAGCCCCGATGGCAGGGCCAATGATCGGAATAGGACGGTAATACGCATTCATCGGATCAGCCCTATCCCGTGGCGCGGGCCGCTTCAAGATCACACCACCCCAAGCTCAAAGATCGGGCATCACATCATCGGGCCACGCCTGCACAGGAATGGATGATGTTAACGGCGGGTGGCCGCCCAAATAGACGATACGCTGCGCCTCGAACTGCGCGGCCAACCACAGCGCCAATTGTTCGCCCGTGGGTTTCAAGCCCTTTGGCGGCTCCGCACTGTCCAGCACCAGCTTGGACGGTGCCCAAACCGAAATTTGTCCGTGCCGCATCGCCCAGTCCAGTTCGGTGCGACTGTCCACAACAACACAGCGGTCATCGCAAGAGGCGAGAACCCACGCGTTTTTCTCAATATCTAATAGGTCAATGCGCCGCTGCGGCATTCCATGATGGGCCTTTGGCAACTCTAGGCCGGTCGACCCGACACATAAAATCACGGGTGCGCCTGCCTGCGCCAAGTGGTCCAGCAAATCGGAAAGATCCCTGCGCGCAATGGCCTTATTCGACAAAAATACGATCAACGGATGCGGGTCATCATCAGATAGCAGACTGACACGCTGCCCTTTTGGGGCCTCGCGCATGATCTCAACCCCCAATGTATAAGGGCCGCGATCCAGTTTCTCAATCCGCACGAAACAACGCGCAGCCAAGGGATGGGTCAGAACCCGTACCGCAATCCGCACGGCGAGTGTCTCAAGGAGGTTGACCCGACCAAGCGCCAATTCCGCGTCAATCGCCTCGACAATACGGTCATAGGATAAAATGCGATCCACATCATCCTCGGCGCTTTCGGCTTGTGAGTGCACCTCAACCACCACGTTAAACCGAATGCGCTGCAAAATTCCGCGCTCGGCTTGAAAAGCACCGATTTCCACATCGCGCTCATGATCGGACATGGAAATGCGATCCAGAGGGTGATCTGAGGCAGTGGCCTTTGCGCGTTCGGAGGGATGCGCAAAGGCAAGTTTAATCTCTTCCGTCATCCGCGCGGGCTTTCGTGGGTTATCGATTCAAAGCTGCATAACGCAATTGCTTCGGCAAGACAGGGGGCAAAACCGCCACAAGTTTAATCACAAACGACCCGATCTTAATATTGCATCCGATAAAAACGGTGCTGGCCAATCGAGGCCGTGCGCGGATAGACGCGCGCCCAATTTGGGTTGACATAGGTGGCATGGTAATGTGTGGCCCCAGAGGTCAAAGGACGATCCGCCCCATCCATCATGATCCGCGAGATGCGCGACAGCCGCTCCCACATCGCCCGATCCGTCACCGTTTCAGGCAAGCCATCACAGGCATAGGTGAACTGGCACGCCAAATGACGATGCGCGTTTTGATAGACCACGTCACAAATATTATTGGGATATTCCTTATGATCCACACGGTTCAGGATCACTTCGGCCACCGCATATTGACCGCGAATAGGTTCACCGCGCGCCTCGAAATAAAGCGCCTCGGTCATACAGCGGTGTTGCGCATTGCTGCGCGGGCGCGGAATCGACATCAGCTGCGCCTCATTGTAAATCTGGCGCGGTGCGCCGTTGCGCCCGAAAGGCGAACGCACCGAAGACCCCAAACGCGCCACTTGTGACGAGCTGACCCCGCGCAGCGCGGCCCGCTCATCGAACATCAAGGATGACAGGCGCAGCTCCATCGAGCCTGATTGCGGCTGAGAGGAGGACATCACAACGGGATAATCCCCATCATAGATGGAAGATGTTTCCGCCAAAGCGGCACTCGATAAAAAAACAAGGGAAGCCGCAGTCGCGGCGAATACCTGTTTAAAGCTCATAACCTCTGCTCCTTGGGGTTGATCCCCAATGACGCATCCCGTTGCTCAGAATGCAGGGAGGCTTCTAGCATGGTTTGCCAAAAGCGACAACTTGACCCGCGTTTTTGTGCTTTGCGCCGATATCACCGCATCATTTTGATCAAAGCGCCGATTGAGACGGAGAGAGACTCGCTACGTTTTCAACGCTTTGCGAGTATATTTTCGTCCTCAAGCACCCATTGCGCCGCAGATAGTTTTGCCAATGGCACACGAAAAGGTGAACAGGAAACATAATCAAATCCCGCAACCCGCGAGAAGCGAATGGAATCGGGGTCGCCGCCATGTTCGCCGCAAATCGACAATGTCACATCAGGGCGTGCCGCACGACCGCGTTCGGCCCCGATCAACAACAATTCCCCCACCCCTTCCGTGTCCAACCGCGTAAACGGATCCTCTACAAAGACGCCCTGCTGGACATAGGCCGACATAAACCGCCCTGCATCATCGCGCGAGAGGCCATAGGTCATTTGGGTCAGGTCATTGGTGCCAAAGGACAAGAAAGACGCGCATTCCACAATCTCGCCCGCCCGAAGCGAGGCGCGTGGCGTTTCGACCATCACGCCCAAGCGATAGGTGAACCGTTTACCGCTTTCGGCGGCAACGGCGGCAGCCACCGCATCCACGCGTGACTTGACCAATTCCACCTCGCGTTTGGCGGATACAAGCGGGATCATGATCTCTGGCGCAACGGGGTCTTTGCCCTCGCTTGCGGCGATGGTTGCCTCGAAAATTGCGCGGGCCTGCATATCGTAAATCTCAGGCACGGTAATCCCCAGACGCACCCCCCGCATCCCCAGCATCGGGTTATATTCCGCCAGGCTTTCTACCCGCGCCGCAACACGGCTCATCGGCAGGTCAAGTGCCTCGCCAGGGCGCGAATACCATCGCGATCCGAGGGCAGGAATTCATGCAAAGGTGGATCAAACAAACGAATGCAAACGGGTTTGCCCTCCATCCGCTTAAACAACTCCGTGAAATCCCTGCGCTGCATCGGCAACAACCGATCCTAAAGCCGCCGCACGGTCACTTTCGGTTTCCGCGAAAATCATCTCGCGCATCAATGTCAGGCGGCTGGGATCAAAAAACATATGCTCCGTGCGGCACAAGCCGATCCCATCCACGCCAAATTGCTGCGCCGTTTCCACATCCTCCACCGTATCGGCATTAACACGAATACCGATGTCGCGGATGTCATCCGCCCATTGGATCAGCGTGGCAAAGGCCTCACCTATGGCGGGCTTGATCAGCTTGGTCTGCGCCCACCAAAATCTCGCCCGATGAGCCATCAACGGTGATGACATCGCCCTCGTGGAACACGCGCCGCCCTGGGGCGGTCAGGGTTTTTTTGCGCATATCCAATTGCAAGCTGCTGGCCCCCGTAACGCAAGGCAGGCCAAGCCCGCGCGCGATCACGGCGGCATGGCTGGTCATCCCCCGCGCTCTGTCAATGGCTTGCGCGGCGTGCATCCCGCGCACATCCTCGGAGCTGGTTTTCCCCACGCTTGACCAAAATCGTGGCTTCACCTGCGCGGCCAAGGCCTGCGCGGCGGTGGAGGAAAACACAATCTTGCCGGTTGCCGCGCCCGGTGCTGCGGCAATCCCGCGGCCCAACACATCGCGCGGGGCCTCTGCATCGACTTGACGGTGCAGCAATTGCCTGCTGAAAGGGCGGGATGCGCAACAGCGCCTCGCCGCGCGAAATCACATCGTCCTGCGCCAGTTTGACGACACTCCCCGCCACAGCCGCCCGCGCCGACCGCGGCGCACGCACCGCGTCCAGAATGTTCAGCTGACCGTTCATCAGCGTGAATTCAATTTGCATTTCTTCGCAGTTTTTTGCATCAAGGCACCTGCCGCAATCAATTCGTGGTACGCTTCGGGCGCGATATTTTGCAGCGCATTGCCGCGCGCATCCTGGCTGATATAGAGGGCATCATCCTTGCGCAGTGCAACGCGGCCTTGCGCCTGCTGCACGAAGCGGCCAATCACATCGGCATCCCCTGTGTCAGGGTCGATCATCTGCACAACCCCCGATCCCGAGACACCTGGTTGATGCCAGCGCCATGCGCGACCACGAGCCCCAAGCCCGCATCGGCAGGTGCATTCCCAGCCTGCCGCAACAGCCGCGCCGTTGTCCCCTCCCATGCCCGCGCCATGGATCGCAAACCGCGCAATTGCACCACTGGGTCTTGTGGAAAAGCCTCCTCCGCCTCGGGTCTTCGAAATGTTCTTTCGCAATGCGCGGGGTCATTGGCCCTCGAACTCATCCGCATCAAGGCGCAGCACATCCACGGCATAGGCGCGATGAAATTCACATAGAGTTGATCCGCCGCGCTGCGCCCGTGGATCTTGGCAAAATGTTCAGCCAAGTCATCATTCATCCCGATATTCAGCACTGTGGCCCGGCCCGCCCCAATCAGCCAGCTTGACCGCTGGAGCGCACAGGACACCAACGTATTTGGACCGAACTCAGCCCAGAGAGGGGCCAGATCGGGAACCGCCCTTGCGCAATCTGGCGCACAGCTTCAAAGGATAGGCCGCTGTCAGCGGCACGGCAACCCAGACGCACCAAACGCTGCAAACATTTGGCGCGGTTGCCATGAGGGCGGTGTCCATATCCGCCGTAGCGGTAATCAGCGTGATAGTCGGGGCGATTTTTCATTTGCAATTTTACTCTAGCCGAAACGGGCCAAGACACTAAGATACAATCATAACGTATCTGTAAAGCGCCGCGATGCAGCATTACCTCAACTATGACAAATCGGCGACCCTAAGCTGGCAGGTTTCGACAATTTACGAAGCAAGTTCAGACGATTGCGCCGCACGATCTCACTTTCGGCATTGACCTGCACCTTTTCAAAAAGGCATCAATCGGGGGGCCGCAAGGCGGCCAATGCGGCCATGGCGGCTGCGAAATCCTCCCGCTTGCAGCGGGCTGGGCGGCGGCGCGCGCGGTCTCAAGCGCGGCAAACAGCCCGCGCTCTTGCTCCGTTTCCAAATTTCACATCCGCACCATAGCGGTATTCCACCATCCTTGGCCTCGGCCTGCGTCAAGATATTGTTGGCACGGCGATATCTTGATCAGGGTTTTCACCGTCATCGGTGTGGACAGCACCGCCTGCACCGCACGCGCCCGCGCCACGACTAAGGCCAGATCATCATTGCCCGCCATCGACAGGCAGGCACGATCACATCATGGCGCACACCTCATCGCGCAAATGCACCTTGAGGCGGTCAGCGGAAGAAGGCGAGGAGGTCTGCAATCTTTTCGTCAAAGCCTTTAGTGTGAAGCTGGGTTGCAACATGGTCATGGGCACAGCAAAGATGCCTTGCGGCCCAGCCAGCGACAACCGCACCCCATTGTCCAACACCAACCGAATTTCAAAGCCGCGCGGCGCAGCGCATAGGGGTCTTTGCTGCCTGCGGGCTTTTCATCAATCGCCCAGAAGCCCGTCAGCGTGTCGATCTTATCGGCCAAGGGCCAGCGACCGAGAGAGGCGCGCTTGGCACATCGTCTGGAGGGACCAAGAGGCTGGTAATGTTCCTGCGCGACCGCCGCAATTTCGGGCGCATAGCCTGCCTCAGCAGCATAATAGCGCCCCATCAGGCCCTGCAATTCTGGGAATTCATAGACCATCTCGGAGGACAAATCAGCCTTGGCGATTTTGGCCGCTTGGCGCCTGATCCGCGTCTGCGCCCACAATCGGGGCCAGTTCCGCCGCCAATTCCGGCAATCCGTTTATCCGCGCGGCCTGCGAGCCAAGTTCCGCCTGAAAGGTCACATTCTCCAGGCTTTTCGTCCATTGGGTGATATCCGATTTCGCCACCCAAATCTTATTTTCCCCAGGTGGCGAATTTCGCATCTGACAGACGTGCTGAAAGCACCTTTTGATTGCCCGCCAGAATGGTCGCGCCCTCATCGGCTGTGATGCGGCTGGACACAGTCACAAACCGTTCGATCCGCCCTGCTTTGGGGTTCTTCACGGAAAAGAATTTCTGATGCTCCTTCATCGAGGTCTGTAAACCTCAGGCGGCAGGTTCAGAAAATCTGCGCCAATCTCGCCCATCAAAACAACGGGCCATTCCACAGACCGCCACCTGGCTAAGAGGGCGCGATCTTCGACCAGTCTAACCCCGCAGCAGCGCCATTTGACTGGCCTGTGCCAGATGGCGTCTGCACGCTCATCGGCGCGCAAAATCACATGGGCAAAGCGTTTGAGTTTGGCCTCGTAATCCAAAACTGGTCACACCAAAGCTGTCAGGGGGCCATAAAGCGATGACCGCGTGTTTGGTCGCCTGTCACGATGGTCAGACCGCAAAGGGCACAACGTGCTTGCGCCCGCCTCATCGGTGAGGATGCACAGGATTGAATGCAAAGGCCGCACCCAGCGCAAAGATCCTGCCCCCAACGCATGGATTTTGGCCATGGGAAATTGGTGGATCACGGCGGGGATCACATCAGCGATAATATCACCCGCCGCGCGCCCTCGATGGGTGATCCGCGCCACATAAACTCGCCCTTTTGTTCAAGTGCGTCTCCAACAGATCGCGACACGCCTGCGCCGCGCAAGAAGCCCTCAATGGCGGCTTCAGGTGCATCCACGCGTGGGCCTTGCGCTCCTCAGTTGTGGTCGGGGAATTGGCGCTCAGACCATCCACCACCAGACACAGGCGGCGGGGGTCGCGAAACTGGCCGCAGAGGTATTAGGGTCAGCCCTGCCTCGACCAGACCATCGGCGACCAGTTTCTTCAGGTCATCAGCGGCCTTGCCCCGCATACGGGCGGGGATTTCCCTCGGAGAAGAGTTCGAGCAGAAGATCGGGCATTGCGAAAAATCCTAAATTCTGTTGAGCGTGGCGGACGGTTGGGGCATCGGGTCACTCTCCGCATCATAGGGCGGACATCCCCGGGCAAGGGATCGCCATTAAAGGCCGCCTCGCCGCAAGGGTTGATCTGCCGCCATGGCTAGCCACGGCCCTGCGCATCGAGCGCCACAACGACATCGACACCGTAAATGAAATCCCGTTGTCCCAGATAGGCCGTTGCGCCCCCTTCGATGGCCGCCCCCAAGGCCTCGGCGTCAGCACCGAAACCACGCGGGCGCCACCAAAGGCGAAGCTGCCGCGTGGTGCTTCGCCGCCGCCAAGAGCGCCTTCTGGCCAGCCTCCACCGCAAAACAGGCGCGATAGCGGATGGGGAGCTGTTGCTGTCAATCCCGTCAAAGCCAGAAATCGCCAAGGGCTGGAGCGCGTCCCCGACCGTCAACGTGATCTGCGCACGGGGGTCATCGGGCATGACGGCGCATAAAAGGCGCGGGTTTGCGCATACCACATCCCTGCCCCAGCCGCCAAAGCGGAGAGGGCAACTGCCGCCACAACCAAGCGTCCTTTGGTTTTGTTGCTCATGCTGCCGACCCTGCATCATATCCGCCCGCCTCGTCTGCACAAAGGCATCGGCGCAAAGTTTTCGCCAAGGCACGCACGGGCGCAATTACTGGTAGTTTCGCTCGGTCACCGTGAGATCACCTGGCGTGCATCCAGCAGGTTGAACATATGGTTGGCCTTGATGCATTGATCATAGGCGGATGCGCCTACGATGATCCGTTTGCCCGTTTTTGGGTCAGTATCCTCAGCCGAAAGAATGCGCGATACTGGCCTCGGCCTCTGGAAAACTGGCGCAACAGGGATGTCCGTGTTGGCCGTAAGTCAGTTAAAGCGGGAATATTCTTCCTCAGTTTGACGAAACACATCCCCATATGTCAACGGCAATCGGTGCATCTGGATCATTGAAGGGCATGGCCATCACATGATCCATGCCCAACACATACATGTAATAAACGTTCCAGACCATAGGTCAATTCGCCAGAGACGGGTGGCAATCATGTCCGCCCACCTGTTGGAAATAGGTGAACTGGCTGACCTCCATACCGTCGCACCAGACTTCCCAGCCAAGGCCCCATGCGCCCAAGGTGGGGCTTTCCCAGTCATCCTCGACAAAACGAATGTCATGCAGGGACATATCAATCCCGATGGCCGCGAGACTGCCAAGATAAAGATCCTGCAAATCGGGCGGGCTTGGTTTGATCAGCACCTGATACTGGTAATAATGCTGCAAGCGGTTGGGATTTTCGCCATAGCGTCCATCCGTAGGGCGGCGCGATGGCTGCACATAGGCCGCAGCCCACGGGCGTGTCCCGAGGCTGCGCAGCGTGGTGGCGGGGTGAAATGTGCCCGCGCCCACCTCCATGTCATAGGGTTGCATCACCGCGCAGCCTTTTGCCGCCCAGTAGGCTTGAAGACGCAGAATGATCTCTTGGAAACTGCGTGGCTTTTCCATGCGCGACATTGATCGGTCCTTGGGCTGAACAAAAACTCGTGGTTCACATAGGACGCGCGAAGGTGAGGGTCAATCACGGCGATACCACAGGTAGCAGGAAAACTGCGCCATGGCCGCATTGGGGGGATGTAATTTGATCCCAGCGTGGATAGCTTAACCGACAGGGTGGTGTCTTGAGATTTGATGAAGGCCAGTGATGTTGAGCAGCGGTTTTTGGGGATATCGCGTGACGAAGATCGGGATCGTGACGCGGGCCATGGTGATGGGTGTGGTGTTCTGTCTCATCTGCGCAAACACGGTGCGGGCGGAGGCGCAAAATGATCTGGTTTGGGTGCAGATAGAAGCCCATCCTGATCTTGTGACCGCCCAAGCGCGCCTGCGTGCATACGGCGCCGACCCTACCACCGCCCCGCTTGCGGGATTCATCATGCAGACGGGTATGTATGCTTTGGCGCTTGGCCCCTTGCCGCGCGCCGAGGCGATGGCGCGCTTGAGCGATCTGCGGGCGGCAGGGCGCATCCCCCGCGACAGCTATCTGCAATCTGCGCAAAATTACACACGCCAATTTTGGCCCATCGCGGCCGAGGCGCCCGTGGTCATTGCGATTGATCCGCTGCCCGAACCAGAACGCCCCTCCACGGTCGCCGGACAAGAGGCCGCGGACCGCGCCCCCACAGCCCGCCCCACGCTCGCCGAAGCGCAGGCCAGTGAAGCCGCGCTGGATCCAAGCGCGCGCGATGACATTCAACGCGCCTTGGCATGGCATAACCATTACTACGGTGCCATTGATGGCGCATTCGGTCCTGCAACACGCGCCGCGATGGCGGCATGGCAGCGCGCCAATGATCTGCCCGAAACAGCTGTGCTAACCGAGACCCAGCGCGCGCGCCTGCTGGCTGATTGGCGCGATGATCTGGCCAGTTTGGGCCTTGAAACAATACGCAAGACCGAAGCCGGCATCCAAACGCTGATCCCCGCGTCTTTGGTGGAATTTGCCGCCTTTGCTCCGCCGTTTGCGGTGTTTGCGCCAAAAGATGCGCGCGGGGTGGAGGTGATCCTGATCTCAGCCGATGGCGGGGCAACCCGTCTGCAATCGCTTTTTGACACACTGACAGGGCCAGAGATTATGCCACAGGGCGGGATGCGCGATTTGCTGCGTGATGGTTTCAGCTTGGCCGCAAGCGATGAGACGCGCTTCGCCACAGGCTTTGCGCGGCTTGAAGGTGATGCGGTAAAGGGCGTTTTGATCCGTGGCCCCGCTGCGCAATATCTGCAAATTGCGCGGCTTATGCCACAGATCGAAGACAGTTTCACAAGCTTTGACGGCGTTCTATCCGCGACCAGCCAGCCCTGAATGGGCCCTCTATCAGCGCAGCTCAGAGCGCGGCAGGAATGGGGTGGTGGTGCGCCACCCCACCACGCCTCGACTTAAACGTGTAATTCTGGGAGAAAGGCAGCAGCGGGCTACAATTTTCCACACCCCCTTCCCCTTGCAGCGCGGCGCGATATGTTGCACCACCACAAATGACGCATTTTAACTCCCCCGAGGTTTGAGACTATGGCAGATGGCAGCTTGGCAATAGATGCAAAACCCACCGAAGAGATTTCGGTGCGCGATGTGTTTGGCATCGACAGTGACATGAAGGTGAAAGGCTTTGCCGAAGCAACCAGCCGTGTGCCAGAGATCGACCCCACCTATAAATTCGACCGCGATACGACATTGGCCATCTTGGCGGGGTTTTCCCACAACCGCCGCGTTATGATCCAAGGCTATCACGGCACAGGCAAATCCACCCATATCGAACAGGTCGCTGCGCGCCTCAACTGGCCCGCCGTGCGCGTGAACCTCGACAGTTAATATCAGCCGCATCGACCTGATCGGGAAGCGACGCCATCAAACTGCGCGATGGTAAGCAGGTGACCGAATTTCATGAAGGCATCTTCTTTGGGCGCCGCGCAATCCTGTGGCGATCGTGTTTGACGAATATGATGCAGGCCGCGCGGATGTAAGCGTTCGTGATCCAGCGTGTGCTAGAGCATGACGGCAAGCTGACACTGCTTGATCAAAACGAAATCATCACGCCACATAAATATTTCGCCTTCTTCGCGACCGCCAACACGGTGGGCTTGGCATACCACGGGTCTTTATCACGGCACGCAGCAGATCAACCAAGCGCAGATGGACCGGGCTGAGCCGTGGCGACCTTGAACTATCTCGTTAATCACGATGCTGAGGCTGCAATCGTTTTATCGAAAGCGCCCCATTACAACACCGCCGCAGGGCGCAAGATCGTGAGCCAGATGGTCCACTGTGGCCGATTTGACCTCGCACCGCGTTTATGAATGGCGAGCTGTCAACGGTGATGAGCCCGCGCACCGTCATCAATTGGGCGCAGCAGAATGGAAATTTTCCGCGACACGGGCTATGCGGTTCCGGCCTGTCCTTCCTCAACAAATGTGACGAGTTGATAGCCAGACCGTGGCGGAATTCCCATCGCGCTGCTTTTGACGAGGAACTGCCAGAGCGGCTGCAAGCGTCAGCCTTGGCTAAGGAAAGATCAGAAAACCCAATGGGCAAGCCCACCGATAACCCAGCCGGGATCCGTTCAAGAAGGCACTTGCCGATGCGACACGGGTTTTGGCCAATGATCCCGATCTCGGGGTCAGTTTTTCGGTGGACCCGCCAGGCGCCAGCATTGACACGATCCGCCTGCCGGGCAAATCAGCCGCCGTATGAGCTGCGAGGGAGGTGCTGCTTTGCACGCGGCACAGCGGGATGCTTTTGCGCTGCGTCATCGGTTTCATAACCCGCGCATTGCTGCAAAAAATATGAACCCACAGGGCAATTGCCCGCGATTTGATGAGTGCCATTGAGACCGCCCGTTGCGGCCATCGGGGCGCGGGTCATGCCGGGAACTGCGGGCAATATTGACGCGAAGATCGTGGGGCTGAGGTCGGCGAAAGGCCTATGGCGAAATCACCGAGCGCAGTGAGCGCGCCCCTATCCACAGCGGCGGGTTGATATGCTGCGCCAGATTGGGTGGACAGGACGACCACGCCAGCAGAAGCGCGAACATTGTGGAGCTGTGGCGGCCTTTCATCGAGGAGCGCTGCGGCGCAAGCCTCGATGCGCTGACTGGGTCGTTGGACGATCAAGCGGCGTTTTCGGGCGGGTGGCGCGGCAATTCATCTCGACCTCGGCTACTGACCAATTGGGCGGATGATCCCGGATCACTGACGATCAACAGGATGAAGACAGCCGAACAGGATCAAGAAGAACAAGAAACCCCTGACAGCACAGGCGAGAGCGAAAGTCAGGGAAGATGACAGCGCCGATGCTGACCCAGAGCGTTCGCAAGAGGAGCAACAGACGCTTCGCAGGCACAGCAGATGGATGAAAACGGCGATGTCGAGGAGGGCGAGGGAATGGAATTGCCCGATGGCAATGCCCCGTTGAGCCGCCCCAGCACCACCGCATTCCGATGGACCCTGAATATACGGTGTGCTTTTCCACCACCCATGACGAAGAAATCGCTGCCGAAGATTTGGCCGAGCCGCAGAATTGAGCGCCTGCGCGCCTATCTGGACTAACAATTGGAACCTTGAAGGGTGCCGTGAGTTCGATTGGCTAACAAGCCCGTAACGCCGCCTGCAAGCGCAGCAGAACCGCTCTTGGGACTTTGACCGCGAGGAGGGGATTTTGAGGGCCGATTGGCACGGGTCGTGGCCAACCCCACCACCCTGTCTTTCAAAGTCGAGAAAGATACCGAATTCCGCGACACGGTGGTGACGCTTCATTGGACAATAATTTGGCTCAATGCGCGGGCGGCCCATTTCCATCGCCGCGATCTGCGCCAGATAGCCAGCCCGCACGCTGGAGCGTGGTGCGATGTGAAGTCGAGATTTTGGGCTTCACTCCACGCGGGCGTGGGAAAGGCGGCAAGGCCTGGCGAGGAATGGCTGGCGCAGCGGGGCGCGCAAGCAACTGCCGCCTGAATGATCTGCGCCATATCATTTATAAATCCGCAGATGCCCCGTGGCGGCGGGTGCGACAACCTGGGCCTGATGATGAAAGAGGGCCTTTGAAGGAAAACATAGATGCAGCAGGCGCCTTGAATGGGCACATCGGCGGATGCTGGGCCCGCCTCGAGGCACGCAAGATTTTGATGGTGATCTCGGATGGTGCGCCGGTGGATGACAGCACCCTATCTGTGAACCCCGCCAATTATCTCGAAAAGCACCTGCGCGATGTGATCAACATGGTCGAACGCCGCCGCGCGGTGGAGTTGCTGGCCATTGGCATTGGCCATGATGTGACCCGATATTACGAGCGTGCGGTCACCATCACCGATGCCGAACAATTGGCAGGCGCCATCACAGAACAATTAGCAGCCCTCTTTGACAATGACCCACGGGCGCGGGCACGCGTGATGGGAATACGCAGCAGCAGCACAAAATCGGGATTATATCGCTTTGGATAAACACGCGGAATTTCAAAGCTTCACCACCAAATCGCAGCCAGATGAAGCGGCTCCGCGCGTGGCTGCCTTGCGCAAAACACTGCTCAAAAAAGGGTTGGATGGATATATCGTGCCGCGCGCCGATGCCCATCAAGGCGAATATGTCGCGGCCTGTGATGCACGGCTTTTGTGGCTGACAGGATTTTCAGGATCGGCGGGATTTTGCGCCATCCTGAAGGGTCAGGCGGCGATCTTCATTGACGGGCGCTACAAGCTGCAAGTGCGCGATGAAGTTGATACCGGACTTTTTGATCCGATTGACTGGCCGCAGACCAAGCTTGAAACATGGCTGAAATCGGCGCTGCCCCATGGCGGCGTGATCGGATTTGATCCTTGGCTGCACACGATATCCGAAATCACACGGTTAGAGACGGCCCTCGCGGGCACGCAGATCAAACTTCACCCTGTCAAAGAGAATTTGGTCGATGCTGTTTGGACGGACCGCCCCGCCCCGCCAAAAGGCAAGGTCAGCGCCTATCCCATTGAATATGCGGGGCGCAGCCTGTCGGAGAAATGCAGCGCCCTTGGGCTTGATCTGGCGGCCCAAGGCATCAGCGCCGCTGTGCTGACCTTGCCCGACAGTATCGCATGGCTGTTAAATCTGCGCGGCGCTGATCTGCCGCATCTGCCCGTGTTTCAAGCCTTTGCAATCCTGAAACCCACAGGCGCGGTTGACCTTTTTGCGGACCCTGCAAAATTTGACGCTGTGACACTGCCGGATCAGGTCACGCTGTTGCCCGCCGCCCGATTTGAAGATCATCTTCAAGGCTGTGCAAAATGCGGCCCTGTGCGCCTCGACCCCGAAAGCGCGCCTCAGATGCTGCGCCTGATCCTTCAAAAGGCGGGAGCCGATATTGATGAAGGGCCAGAGCCGTGTATCCTGCCCAAATCCCGCAAGCACCCCGCAGAAATTGCCGCAACGCGCGCTGCTCATCTGCGCGATGGCGCGGCGGTTGTCCGTTTTCTGCATTGGTTTGACCAAACCGCACCTCAAGCTGGGCTGACCGAGATCGACTGCGTTTGCGCGCTGGAGCAATTTCGCCGCGACACAGGCGCACTAAAGGATATCAGCTTTGACACCATCGCCGGCGCAGGCGCGCATGGCGCAATTGTGCACTACCGCGTGAGCGCGGCAACCAATGCAGCGCTGGAACAGGGCAGCTTGTTCTTGATCGATTCAGGCGGCCAATATCTGGACGGCACCACTGATATCACCCGCACCCTGCCCGTTGGCCCCGTTGGGGATGAGGAAAAACAAGCCTTCACCCAAGTGCTGCGCGGCATGATTGCGATTTCCCGCGCGCGCTTTCCCAAGGGTATTTCTGGCCGCGACCTTGATGTGCTGGCCCGTGCTCCCCTATGGGCCGCAGGGCGCGACTACGATCATGGAACGGGCCATGGGGTCGGCGTCTATCTAAGCGTGCATGAAGCCCCGCAACGGATCAGCCGCGCCTCAACCTTGCCGCTTGAAGTGGGGATGATCCTCTCTAACGAGCCTGGCTTTTACAAAGAGGGCGCCTACGGCATCCGCATTGAAAACCTCATCACGGTGCGCGCGGCTGCCGAGATTGCAGGGGGCGATGCGCGTGAGATGTTGGAATTTGAAACCTTGACCCTCGCGCCGATTGATCGGCGCTTGATCCTGAGCGCGCAGATGGCCCCTGATGAGCTGGCATGGCTCAACCGCTATCACACGCGCGTGCAGGATGAATTATCCCCGCTCTTGCCCTCTGAGGCGCGGATTTGGCTGCATCACGCGACCGCGCCGATTGTGTAGTCTCACCGTTACCTTGCCTAGCTATTCTGCACATCAGCCTGTAAAAGAGGCCTGAGAAGGAGACTAAGCCATGACCAAAACAATCACGATTCGTCCCGCATCGGGAAAATATGTTGTGCGCGCAGGTGGCGCGATCGTAGCGGAATCCGCTGCGGCTTTGGAAGTGAGCGAAGGGGATTTGCCGCCTGTGATCTATTTCCCACGCGAAGATATCGCGATGGCCCTGCTTGAGAAATCCTCCAGCACAACGAAATGCCCGAAAAAGGGCACGGCCAGCTATTTCGCCGTATCCACTGCGGCGGGTCAGATTGATGATGCCGCATGGTCCTACGAGGCCCCCGCGACAGATGAGGCGCAAGCCATCGCAGGCCACATCGCGTTTTTCTCCAATCGCGTGACGGTGGAGCAACTCTAACGGATCAGCTGTGCTCTTCGGCGGCTGTGTCCGCCATGGCACGGGTATAAGCCTTGAGGGCATCAATATGGAACACCGCGCCTTCCAGCGCGGGCGGTCCGTCCTTTGGGCTTGGCTTGATGACAGGGATATACTCGGCCTCGGTTCGCTCGAAAATCGGGATGATGGTTTCAAGGGTATCGTCAAGCGTGACGAAGATACCCGCCTCGACTTGGCGCAATAATGCGTCAGGTGGTGCTGCGCGCGGGTCGGACATCGGACGCATGATGCGCCCTGCTCCCACCATGGCCAGCAAATAGGCCTGAGGCCCGGCAGCAAGGTGAATATTGCGCCGCTCAAGCTGCGTGAGAAAGAAAGAGCGATCCACAAGGCGGCTTGCCACCGCCGTTGAGATCGACACAGAGACCATCACCGCAAGCCCTGTCTGCCAATCCCCTGTCAGCTCAAACACGATCAATGTGGTGGAAATAGGCGCGCCCAGAACGGCGGCGGCCACGGCCCCCATGCCCGCCAAAGCATAGAGCGTTGCGGCCCCCGACACCTCGGGCAAAATCGCCGTTGCAATCAGGCCGAAAGCCAAACCTGTCAGGGCCCCAATCATCAAAGAGGGGGAAAACACCCCACCCCCCATGCGGCCCGCCACCGTGATCGCCACCGCGAGGATTTTGAGCAGGGTAAACACAATCGCCTCATGCAGCAGCAGTTGACCCGTCAGCGCGGCGCTGGTCGTCTCGTATCCGACCCCAATGATATGGGGAAAGAAAATCGCAATCGCACCCAACATCGCACCCGCCACAGCAGGGCGCAAAAACCGAGGCAAGCGCAGGGCATTTTGCGCGGCGGTGCCCTGGTCATCCGCCCAGAAACAGGCGCGGATGAACACCACCGCGACCAAGCCACAGACCAAGCCCAAAATCAAAAACGCGGGCAATTCAGCATAAAAGGCCAAGGCGTTTTCACGGCCCAGGGAAAACTCCGTCACATCGCCCAGGGTCAGGCGGCTGATCACTGTGCCCGCCGCGCTTGCAATCACAATGGGTGCAAAAGCGTGCAGCGCAAAATGGCGCAAGATCACCTCTAGCGCGAACAACGCCCCCGCGATGGGGGCATTAAAGGAGGCAGAAACCGCTGCCGCCACTGCACATCCCAAAAGATCGCGCCCCGTGATCCCATCGGCGCGGATGATCGCGGAAATCTTCGTGGAAATCACGGCCGCCAAATGCACCACTGGCCCCTCGCGGCCCGTTGAGCCACCCGAACTGAGCGTAATCAATGAGGCCGCTGCAGAAGCCAGACCTGCGCGCATCTCAACACGGCCCTCATTCAATGCGGCACCTTCTATCACATCGGCCACCGAGCGCACCCGCCCATCAGGGGTGAAACGGTGCAGGATCAACCCCACGGTCAGGCCGCCCAGAATGGGGATCAAGAGAATCCAATACCACGGCAGGCTTTCGGCAAAGCTGTGCAATTGACGGACATCCTCTGTGCCGTAAAGAACGGCCTGGAGCCGCTCAATTCCGAGGCGAAACAGCACAGCTGCAAATCCCGCCGCAATCCCGATGACAAGCGCGATAAACCAAAACTGCATTTGGCTTGGGCCTTGGCGGCGCATCAGAAACCATGCCTCTGCCGCATTCCTGCGCAGGCGCATCATGCCACGGCGCAGCGCCTCATGCGCGGCATTTGGCAGGGAATGTATCTGAGGTTTGCGCAATCCTTTTCCCCTTTCCACCTCCAACCTGACAAGAGAAGGCCGAAAGGGCAAAGAAATTCAACCCTGTATCAGCTGCGCACCCCTGCAAACTGTGCTTGCCATGCTTCGCGCTGCTCATCGCTGATCTTGGCAAAGAGCACATCAGGCACCACAAATGCGTCGCCCGCGGGCAAGCGCGACAGACCCTCAGCCACATCCACGGGCCATGTGTCGTCCGTGCATCCCATCGCATCGAGCATCGCCTGAGCGGCATCTGGAATGAAGGGCGCAGAGAGCACCGCATAAAACGGGATCAAATTCAGAGAGAAGCGCGTGATCGCTGCGGCGCGATCCGGGTCTTCCTTGTGAACGGTCCATGGTGCGGCAGATTGCAGATATTCATTGCCCACCACCCAAATCGCGCGCAG
This sequence comes from Roseicyclus sp., assembly GCA_018401385.1. Lineage (GTDB taxonomy): Bacteria > Pseudomonadota > Alphaproteobacteria > Rhodobacterales > Rhodobacteraceae > M30B80. The sequence continues at coordinate 33,925 of JAGYKZ010000003.1, read as the reverse complement.
CTCTGCGGCGGCTTTGCGGATTTCTATCGCCTCCATATGCGTTTGATAGCGTCAAGGCGGGCCTGCAAATCGGCCATGACGCGCGCCTCTTGCGCGCCATATGCGCCCGCCTCAGGGATCACTTCCCCAAATTTTGAGCGGCAGAACTTGGTGATACGGCTGACGAAATTGCCAAGCACATCGGCCAAATCCTTGTTCACCCCCGCTTGGAAATTCTCCCAAGTAAACTCACTATCCGAGGTTTCTGGCGCATGACTGAGCAGCCACCAGCGCCAGTAATCGGACGGCAGGATCGACAAAGCCTGATCCATAAACACACCACGCCCTTGGCTGGTCGAGAACTGGCCGCCATCGTAATTGAGATAGTTAAACGACTTGATGTAATCTACGAGCTTCCATGGCTCCCCGCTGCCCAAAATCGTGGCGGGGAAACTCAGCGTGTGGAAGGGCACGTTATCCTTGCCCATGAACTGGACATAGCGCACATCTTGCGCGCCCATGTCGGTGCGCCACCACCGCTCCCAATCGCTGCCTTTGCCCGCATCCACCCATTCGGCAGCGCAGGCGATATATTCGATGGGGGCATCAAACCAGACATAGAAAACCTTGCCCTCCATGCCGGGCCACTCTTGCGTGCCTTTCTTGACGGGGATGCCCCAGTCTAAATCACGGGTGATCCCGCGATCCTGCAACCCATCACCGTCATTGAGCCATTTCTTCGCAATCGAGGTGGTCAGGATCGGCCAATCCGTTTTACTATCAATCCATGCGTTCAACTGATCGCGCATGGAGGATTGGCGCAAGTAAAGATGCTTGGTCTCGCGCACCTGCAAATCGGTCGAGCCAGAAATCGCGCTGCGCGGCTCAATCAGATCGGTTGGGTCCAGCTGTTTGGTGCAATTCTCGCACTGGTCGCCGCGCGCCTTGTCATAGCCGCAATTGGGGCAAGTGCCCTCGATATAGCGATCTGGCAAAAAGCGGCCATCGGCATTGGAATAGACTTGCCGTTCGCTGACCTCAGAAATCAGTCCCGCATCGGCCAGACGTCCCGCAAAATGCTGTGTCAGTCGGTGGTTTTGCGGGCTGGAAGATCGGCCAAAATGGTCGAAACTCAAACGAAACCCTTGCGCGATTTCAGCCTGCACCGCGTGCATCTTAGCGCAATATTCGGCCACATCCATGCCCGCTTTGGCCGCGGCCAATTCGGCGGGTGTGCCATGCTCATCCGTGGCGCAGAGGAACAAAACCTCGCGACCCCGACCACGGTTGTAACGGGCGAAAAGATCGGCGGGCAATTGGCTGCCCACAAGATTTCCCAAATGCTTGATCCCGTTGATATATGGGATCGCCGAAGTGATCAGAACACGCTCCATCACGCCCGCCTTGTGTTAGATGATTTCTTTCGCTTCCGCGTCTAACCCAAAGCAAACCGAATGGCTAGACAGCGCAAAGGCTCAGACAAAGCTGGGTGCAATGGATTGCGCCAGAAGCCCTTTGGGGCGGTGTCGCACCTCCCATGACGCAGGCGGGGCGAGGCGGGCGCGCAAGCGCCGCATCTGCCACAGGCGCGCCTCAAGCCCTGCAGGCAGATCAACATCCTGCCCCTTGCCGCCCTCCAACGAGCTCAGGCAACCATGGTGTGCGGACAGGAAAATCGTGTCTCCACCCCGCTTGCACCGCCATGATGTGGGGTCAAAAGCGCCGCAAATGGCGATTTGCCCGAGGCTTCGGCGGCCAAGTGCAAACGGCGCACCGAAGTCAGATTGGGGGTTCCAGAAGATCGGCAATCACCATAGGGCACGCGCCGCTGCGCAATGCCTCCTCCATCACCCAGAGCAAATCCTCGCGCCGCTCCACCGCAGCAAAGATCAGCGGGCGGGATCCATTTCCTCCGCCACAGCCTGCATATGCAGATGGTCAGGCTGCTATGCGGGGCGGATCCACAGCACAGGTCCCGCCAATTGCGCCGCCACCCAAAGCGCCAAACGCCGCCGTGCAGGGCCACAAAACTCATGCATCCGCCCAAGCCGCAAATCACACCCATCAAAGAGGTGCAAAAACGGTTTGCGCGCGTGACAGAGGCGGTGATGTGATCAAAAGAACCATGGGTGATGTGCATGGGTGACCTTATAAATGTTCCTTTTTTGTTCTTCAAGAATTTTCCTGCCTGCCCTTGCCCTTCGCGCCTATCTGGCTACCAATAGCCCGTAGGATGACAGCGAAGCGAAGGATATAACGGGATGCGCCACATACCGCTCGGCACCACAGATACAATGATCACCGATTACTGCCTTGGCACGATGACATGGGGCAACCAAACACCCGAGGCGGACGCACATCGCCAAATGGACATGGCGCTCGCGGCAGGGATCAATATTGTCGACACCGCAGAGATGTATCCCGTCAACCCCGTGCGTGCCGAAACCGTGGGCCTGACCGAAACCATCCTTGGCAATTGGAACCGCGCCAACCCCGCGAAGCGAGGCGATTATATCTTGGCCACCAAGATTACCGGAAAAAATGCGGCCTTCGTGCGCATGGGTGAGGATATCACCGCCGCAAGCTTTACCGCAGCCCTTGATGCCTCGCTGGCGCGACTTGGGACCGATTATATCGACATATATCAAATGCACTGGCCCAATCGCGGCTCGTATCATTTCCGCCAGAACTGGGTGTATGACCCATCGGCACAGGTGAAATCTGTGACGCTTGCCCATATGGAAGAAATTCTGGACGCGGCAGATCGGATGATCAAAGCGGGCAAGCTGCGCTATTTCGCGCTGTCCAATGATACGGCTTGGGGCGTTTCGCAATGGCTGCGCCTGTCCGAGGATCGGGGATTGCCGCGTGTCATGTCGCTGCAAAATGAATATTCGCTGCTCTGCCGCCTTTACGACACCGATTTTGCCGAATTGGCGGTGAATGAGCAACTGACCCTTTTGGCCTATTCGCCGCTGGCGGCAGGTTTGTTGACAGGGAAATATCAAAACGGCGCGGTCCCCGAGGGGTCGCGGATGGCGGGCAATGGCGATTTGGGCGGGCGCAAAACCGCCCGCGCCTTTGAGGCCGTGGCGGCCTATCTGGACCTGGCGCAAAAACACGGGCTAGACCCTGTTCATATGGCCTTGGCCTTTAGCGTGCAGCGGCCCTTCCCTGTCTCGACCATTTTCGGGGCGACCACCAGCGCACAATTGGCCCGCATCCTTGACGGATTGGATGTGACCCTTTCGAGCGATGTTTTGGTCGAGATAGACGCAATCCACCGCGCCCACCCCCTGCCCTATTGATGCGCAAGCCCCGCACCCTTACAGCCCTTCTGCTGCTGGCGCTGACGGCGTGCACAGGCCCAAGCCAAACAGAGGCCCCCATCGCCTCAACCACCCGATTTGAGGCCACGCGCTTTGCGGGGCCTTGGGTGATGCGCCATGCGCTTGGAGCAAACGCGCCTGAAGCACTCAGCTTTGAGGCGGATCAAGATCGGATCACCGCGCTGCGCTATATTGACGGGACGGGTCAAACCCTTGCCTTTGCGCCCGCCCCAAACACCCCGCACCGCGCGCGATTCAGTGATGCCGAGGGGCGGGCCTATTGGGTGTTGTGGGTTGATGACGGCTACCGCACCGCTTTGCTGGGCGCGCCTGACCGGCGGTTTGCTTGGGTGATTGACCGCAATGCAACAGGCGGCACAGATCGCATCGAAGCCGCCTTGCGCCTTGCCAAGGCCAATGGCTACCGCCCCGAGGATTTTACGCCATATCAGCCCTGATACATCGCATCGGCCATCCGCTGCCCCTCAGAGAGGTCTAGACCACCCCTATGTTCACCACCTCCCTCGCCATCGCCCCGATTTTCGTGTTGATCCTGACAGGCTATGGCCTACGCCGCGCGGGGCTGCCTTCGGACGAGTTTTGGAACCTCAATGATCGTCTGGTCTATCTGATCTTGATGCCCGCGATTTTCTTTCACAGCATCTCTACCGCGGATCTGGGCGCGGCTGCTTTGGGGGGCTTTGCCTCTCTGCTCTATGCTGGTTTTTTCGCGGGCATTCTGGCCGGGCTGATTGGGGCCTTCGTGATGCGCCATCATGGGCGCGCGGCGGGCAGCTCGCTTGTGCAAGGCGCTGGACGGTTCAACACCTTTATCGCTTTGGCGGTCGCGGGCGCGCTTTATGGCCCCGAGGGGTTGGAACTTGCGATTATCGGGGCGGCCTTGCTTGTGCCTGTGGTCAATCTCACCGTGGTGACGATCCTTGTGGTAATGCTGCCGCAAGAGCGCGGGATTGGTCTGGGTGGCCAAATCATGGCAACACTCAAGAACCTTGCCAAAAATCCGCTGATCCTCTCCATCGCGGCGGCTTTGGCATGGAACCTTGCGGCGCTGCCGCGCCTGCCCGTCTTTCACGACAGTCTCGAAATCTTGGGCCAAGCGGCGCTGCCGATCATGTTGCTTTGCGTGGGGGCCAACCTCAAATTGCGGGGCCTGTCGACCGAGGCGGGGCCGCTTGCCATCGCGGCCATTGCCAAACTTTTGCTCTTTCCGGGCGTGATCGTGATTTTCGCACTGGTCTTGGACCTCACGCCCTTACAGGCGCAAATCGCCCTGACCTTCGGGGCGTTGCCCACGGGGGTGGCCGCCTATACATTGGCACGCCAAATGGGCGGCGATGCGCCCTTGATGGCGGCCATGATCACCCTGCAAACATTGCTGTCCTTCGTCACCATGCCGCTGTGGTTAAGCCTTGGCGAGCGGATATTCGGATTATGACTGGCCAAGCGAGACGCCATGCCGCCCTGCAAGATCGGTGAAAAACTGCCACGCCACGCGGCCTGAACGCGCACCACGGGTGGCTGTCCATTCAATCGCTTCTGCGCGCAGCTGATCTTGGGGCACATCCACCCCATAGGTGCGGCAATAGCCGTCAATCATGGCAAAATATTCATCCTGCGTGCAGGGATGGAAGCCCAGCCAAAGACCAAACCGATCTGAAAGCGAGACCTTCTCTTCGACCGCCTCCGAAGGGTTAATCGCCCCGCTGCGTTCATTCTCGATCATTTCGCGCGGCATCAGGTGACGGCGGTTCGATGTGGCGTAGAAAATGACATTTTCTGGCCGCCCCTGCACGCCCCCATCCAAAACGGCCTTGAGCGATTTGTAATGTTGGTCATCATGGCTGAACGAGAGATCATCACAAAACAGAATGATCCGCTCAGGTGCCGCGCGCAACAGCGCCAAAAGCCTGCCGATGCTTGGCAAATCTTCGCGCTGCATTTCGACCAGTTTGAGCGGCAATCCCTCAGCCACCACCGCGCCATGCGCAGCCTTGACCAGCGATGACTTCCCCATACCGCGCGCGCCCCAAAAAGCGCGTTATTGGCGGCATAGCCTGTGCGAATTGGCGGGTATTGGCCAAGCGTGTCGCGCGCGCGATCCACTCCCACCAACATTTCCACCGCCACGCGGGATATCTGTGGGACAGGCTCCAGATGATCTGGATCGGCGTGCCACACAAACCCATCGGCCATCCCCCAATCCGGGGAATGGGCCAAGGGCGGTGCCATCCGCTCAAGCGCATCGGCAATTCGGGCAAGTTGTTTTTTGGCCATTGGCGGCACCATTTACTCTTTCGGTTCGGACGCAGACGCGGCCTCATCCTGTGGCACATCCTCATCCCAGAGACCTTCGGCCTTGAGGCGTTCTTCACGCTTTTTCTCGACCAACATGACCAAGAAAATCGAAATCTCGTAAAGCCCATAAACGGCGGTAAACAAAATCAGCTGCGTCACCACATCGGGGGGGGTCACTAGGGCTGCGACCACCAAAATACCCACAATCGCATATTTGCGCACATCGCGCAGACCCGCAGCCGAGACCAGACCCGCCTTGCCCATCAAGGTCAAAAGAACAGGCAATTGAAAACAGAGGCCAAAGGCGAAGATGAATTTCAACGCCAGATCAAGCGACTCGCGCACAGACCCAAGGAAAATGGTCTGCAACTCTTGGCTTGGAGCAGATGGTTCAAACTCGCCCTCTCCCGCGATCAAATTGGCGAGGGCGGGAATGGCATCGGAAAAACCGATGAAGAAATTCATGGCCAATGGCGTCACAATGTAATGTGCGAATGCCGCGCCAAGCAAGAACAGCAAGGGCGAGGCGATCAGGAACGGCAAAAAGGCGTTTTGTTCGGTCTTATACAAACCAGGCGCGACAAAGCGCCAAAGCTGATGCGCGATCACGGGAAAAGACACCGCAAAGCCCGCAATCACGGAGATGCGGATCAAGACGAAGAATTTCTCTTGCGGCGCGGTGAAGATCAGCCGCGCATCCTCGCCGCGCGCGCGCAACACATCGGCCAAGGGCTGCGAGATGAATTCCAGTATCGGCTCGGCCACAACGAACATGGCGACCATGCCGATCACAAAGGCCAAAACGGAGCGGATCAACCGCGTGCGCAATTCCGCCAAATGCTCGATCAGCGGGGCGGAATGGTCGTCAATTTTATCCTCGCTCATGCCTCATCCGCCTTTTTGGCGCGGGGTTTTGCGGCAGGCTTTGCTGCGGGTTTTGCGGAGGCCTTTGCAGGGGCCTTTTGCAGGCCTTTAGCGGCCACACGCTGCGCGGGTTTCTTTGGCGCGATGCTTTGGCCACCGATTTGGTGGGTGTGGCTATAGAGGCTTCTTCGGTTTTTGCTGTAGACTGGCTGACCTTTACGGCAGGCGCTGGTGCTTGCGTGGGATTGCCCTGTGCAGGCTTGCCCTGTGTAGACTTGTCCTGTGCAGGCTTGCCCTGATTTCCCGTTTTCAAAGGGGTATCGCTGTTGAAATCCGCGTCCAAATCCAAATCAGCGTTTAGGGATGACTTAAGCTTGTCCAAACCATATTTGCGCGGATTGGTCAGCGCCTTCATCTCGCGGTTCACCTCCCGCATCCCTGATTGGTCCGCGGCTTCGTTCATTGCCGAACTGAACTCACGCGCCATGCCCTTTATGCGGCCCACAAACATACCAGCCTTGCGGAACATAACGGGCAGGTCTTTCGGCCCGACAACGATCAAGGCAACGATGCCGATCACCATCAATTCCATCCACCCGATATCAGGCATGGCACACCCTTTTTATTGCGACCATGATGCGATCAGCAGCCCTCAGGCCTTGTCACGCTCTTTTTCAGGGGTGACATCACGGGCATCCTCGCCATCCACTGCCTTATTCTCAAGCTCTTCGGTGCTGTCTTTGACACCGCGCTTGAAGGCCGTGATCCCCTTGCCAACTTCGCCCATCAGGCCCGCGATCTTACCGCGCCCGAACAGCACCAGTACCACAACGGCGATCAGCAAAAGCCCTGCTGGACCAATATTGTTGAACATCTCGCTCTCCCATTTCAGCGCGATCTGGTGGAAACCCAAAACAGCCGCGCCGCATTTATGTCGAAACCTCAGGGACCGTCCTTACTTTCAGACGCGACCATTGAGCCTTGTCGAATGTCGCCAAATCCTGCGCCGCCTGCAAGGGGCAAAACGCCCCAGAACAGACGAAAACTTCGCCAATACCCAAGAATTGATCCGCCCTACCCAGTATGGGCGGCCGGAAACACAAAACACTTATCGCGCCGCAGGCTCAACCAAAGCGGCGTGCCTTTCTTCGGCAAGAACACCCCCGGAACAGTGGCGCGGATCAAATCACCGTTAAATTCCATCCGAAATTCGACCAAGCTTTCATGCCCCATGAACCGCGCCCGCTCCACCATGGCGCGCGCGGGCACACCATCGCTGGCGGTCGGATTGGGGCCGCGCCCGCCACGGTCAAAATCAATTTTGACGTGCTGTGGTCGGAACACGATTTCCACCGCCGTGCCATCTGCAAAACCAGGCGCCAAGAATTGGCCAAAGGCGGTATCTGTCAGCGCGCCTTGCACACGCCCCGAGATCACGTTGATATCCGAGAAAAACGCCGCAGCCGCCTGATCCACAGGGGCGTTGTAGATATTGTAGGGCGCGCCTTGTTGCACGATTTGGCCATTGCGCATGAGGGCAATTTGGTCGGCCATGCGCATCGCTTCTTCGGGCTCATGGGTCACCAAGACAACCGCCGTGCCCTCCTCCTTCAACAGCTCAAGCGTTTCATCGCGGATGCCATCGCGCAGGCGATTGTCCAGCCCCGAAAACGGCTCATCCATCAGCATCACTTTGGGACGCGGCGCAAGCGCGCGCGCCAAGGCCACGCGCTGCTGCTCCCCGCCTGAGAGCATATGCACGCCCTTGTCGCCATAGCCCTTGAGGTCCACGCGGGCGAGCAATTCATCAACCCTTGCGCTAACGTCAGCGCCGCGCCCCTGCAAACCAAACGCGATATTCTGCGCAACGCTCAGATGCGGGAACAGCGCGAAATCCTGAAAGATAAGCCCGACCGAACGCGCCTCTGGCGGCAGATGCAGGGTCGAGTCCGACACCGTGGCACCATCGAGCGCAACCTTACCACTGCTTTGCCGCTCCACGCCTGCGACCACACGAAGCGTGGTGGATTTGCCGCAGCCCGAGGGACCGAGCAAACACATGATCTGACCCGCTGCCACATTCAGCGATATGTCGCGCACAACCGCCACCCCGTCAAAGACGCAGGACAGGTTGCTGACCTCAAGGCGCGGGGATTGGGGCATTGGGGGGCTACATCCTGATAAAAACACTCAAGAAGGTCAGCTATCAGGCACAAGCCCCCCTTTCAAGCACCCCGATCACATCGTGATTGGGTTTTGCCCACCATCCAGAAGGACATTCTGCCCCACCATGAAGCCCACGTGTTGCGAGCACAGAAAGGCACAGGTCGCACCAAATTCCTGTGCTGTGCCGTAGCGGCCAACGGGAATGGTTGCAAAACGGCGGGTGCGGGCCTCTTCAAGGTTGATGCCTTCACGCGCGGCCACACCCTCGTCCAACGCAACAGCGCGGTCGGTCGCGTGAATGCCCGGCAGCAGATTGTTAACAATCACCCCTTGCGCGGCGACCTGACGCGCCGTGCCCGCAACGTAACCGGTTAGCCCCGCGCGCGCTGCATTAGACAGGCCCAATTGCGGAATCGGCGCCTTGACCGATTGCGAGGTAATGTTGACCACGCGACCCCAGCCGCGCGCGATCATCTGCGGCATATAGTGTTTCATCAGCGCGATTGGTGTCAGCATATTGGCATCCAGCGCTTTGATAAAATCATCGCGCGACCAATCGGACCACAATCCGGGGGGCGGGCCACCCGCATTGGTCACCAGAATATCAATCGTGCCCGCCGCTTCGATCACCTCCGCGCGCGCCGCCTCATCGGTGATATCGCCTGCAATCGCGGTCACAGAAACCCCGTATGTCTTGGCGATATTCGCTGCGGTTGCCTCCAGCGCCTCGGCGCCGCGCGCGTTCAGCACCAGATCAACCCCCGCCTCGGCCAAGGCTTCGGCACAGCCGCGTCCCAAACCCTTGGACGATGCGCAAACCAAAGCGCGTTTTCCTTTGATACCCAAATCCATCTTGTCTTCCCTTACATTTTAGCACGGCACGGATTGGCACCGCGCATGGTCAGGGGCAAACTAGGCCCAGCACGCGGGCAATTCCAGCCCCAAGGATCATTTTGCCATTTATGCAGGCATCGCTTGACCGAACCCTATCCCCTTCCTATTGAGGGTGACGGAGGGTGATATGGCCAGCTTACCCGCACAGTTAAGATTCGATGTCTATCCCGCCACGCAGCTCTGCGTTGACCGCGGTGCCAATGAGGGAGACGCGCTTGGAACCTTTGACGAGGTCGAAGCGGGTGACATTTATCGCTTCCGCACAGGCGCAACACCGCTGATCTTGGCCATGCGCGACACCGCAAATGGTGCGCAGGTGGTGGCCGAAGGCAGCCAATTGGGACGGGCGGGCGACCCACTGACGATTGCGGCCTGTCATCAATTGATGACGCCTGATGGCACCTTGGCGGAGGTTTTGACACTGACCATCTGGCCCGCAGGGCAGCCCGCGCATTATATCTTGCCGCTCTGCACCCTGAAACCCGGCGAGGATTATGAACTGGTCGGCACGGAGGCCGAGACCGCCTCCCTCCGATTTGCCGATATTGCCTGTATTTCTTTTCTTGCGGGCACACAGATCACCTTGGCATCGGGCGCCCAAAGACCCGTGGAGGCGCTACAGGTCGGGGATATGCTGCTGACGCGGGAGAACGGGGCGCAACCGATCCGTTGGATTGGCCGCACCGTGTTGCGCGGCACCGGCAGCACAGCCCCCGTTTTGATCCGCAAAGGCGCGTTGAACGTGGCGCGGGATCTTGTCCTGATGCCAAATCATCGCCTCTTTCTGTGGCAACGCACGGATGTGTTGGAAGCAGGCCGCGCCCAAGTGATGGTGAAAGCAGCACATCTGATCAACGGCACCACGATCATCCGCAAGGGCGGCGGCTTTTTTGACGGGTTTCACATCCTGCTTGACCATCACGAGATCATTTACGCCGAAGGGATTGCGGTCGAAAGCCTGATGGTAACAGGCCAAACGCGGCCCGTTTTGCCCGATGGCATATCCACCGCGACCGATCCTGACCTCAGCCCAGAGGCACGCGCAGCGCTGGAGCTTGACCCCATAGCCCTGCACAAATCTGGTCAAGACCCTGCGACCGCGCTTCAAAATGCCTCGCTTGGGGGGCGAAAGCCCACACAAGGTTGATCCCCCTTTCCAAAGGATCACAAGCCTCCTATACCGCGCCCCATGTCCGATCATGTATCCCACATCACATCAAACCGCCCGACCCTGCCGCCCGAGATTGGTCGGCGGCGCACATTTGCCATCATCTCGCATCCTGATGCAGGCAAAACCACTCTGACAGAAAAATTCCTGCTCTATGGTGGTGCGATCCAGATGGCAGGTCAGGTGCGCGCCAAAGGCGAGGCGCGGCGCACCCGCTCGGACTTTATGAAGATGGAACAGGATCGTGGCATCTCGGTCTCGGCCTCGGCCATGTCCTTCGATTACCGCGAATTTCGCTTTAACCTTGTCGATACCCCTGGTCACAGCGATTTCTCCGAAGACACCTATCGTACGCTGACGGCCGTCGATTCCGCAATCATGGTGATTGATTTCGGCGCGAAGGGCGTGGTGCCAGACCCAGAAATTGTTCGAGGTCTGCCGCCTGCGCGATTCGCCGATCTCTGACATTTTGCAACAAGATGGACCGCGAAAGCCGCGACACATTTTTGAAATCATTGACGATCCAAGAAAATCTCGCCAGATGTGGCTCCCGCCAGTTACCCATCGGGATGGGCCGTGATTTCTTGGGGTGCTATGACCTGATCCACGACCGTCTTGAATTGATGATCGCGCCGACCGCAACCGTGTGGCGGAAACCGTCAGGCGATGAGCGGGCTGGAAGACCCCAAACTGGCCGATCACATCCTGAAGCACAGCTTGCCAAGCCAGCGAAGAGATCGAGATGGCCTGGCGAACTTCGTCTGCTTTCGATCATGCCACCTTCTCTGCAGGTGCGATGACGCCGATTTGGTTTGGCTCGGCCATCAATTCTTGGCGTGCGCGAATTGATGGCGGGCATTGCCGAATTCGGCCCTGCCCCACAGGTGCAAACCGCCCATCCGCGCGAGACGCCCGAGGAGGGCAAGGTCACGGGGTTTGTGTTCGTGCGCAGGCCAATATGGACCCCAAACACCGTGACCGCGTGGCTTTTATCCGTTTGGCCTCGGGCCATTTTTGAACGGGGCATGAAGCTACACCATGTGCGCAGCAAAAGGCGATGGCGATCTCAAACCCCGTGCTGTTTCTGGCTGCTGACCGCGAATTGGCCGAAGAGGCCTGGGCAGGGGACACATCATCGGCATCCCCAACCATGGGCAATTGCGCATTGGGGCGCTGACCGAAGGCGAAGGCTGCGCTTTACGGGCATCCCCAGTTTTGCGCCTGAATTGCTCCGCGGCGCGCGCAGGCGACCCGATGAAGGCAAAACACCTTGAAAAGGCCCTGATGCACTAAGCCGAAGAAGGGGCTGCGGTGTTTTCAAGCCCGTTTTGGGATCAGGATTTCGACGGGTGTCGCTGGCGCGCTGTACCGAGGTCTTGGCCAGCCGTATCGAATTGAATACGGCCTGCCCAGGCGGTTTGACGCAAGCCAATTTACTCTCCGCCCGTTGGGTGCATGGTCCGCGCGACAAGGTCGAGGCATTCGCCGCCGCCAACAAGCAACATATGGCCGAGGACAATGACGGCGACCCCGTCTATTTGACCCGCCTGCAATGGGACATCGACCGCGTGGCACGCGACTACCCTGATGTGCAGCTTTCCGCGACCAAGGAATTGATGGTTTAAACACCCCGTTTGACCCTTGCGCAACTTTCCGCTACACGCTGATGCATTCTCGGCAATCTGGCTGGGGATCACGCCGCGGAGCGCGCGAGGATATGCGCTCCTTCATGAACGCTGGTTTGAAACTGGCAAGAACGGACGTATATGACGAAATTTAGCGATCTCAACCTTAACCCTAAGGTTCTCAAGGCCATATCCGAAGCAGGATATGAAACTCCCACCCCGATTCAAGCTGGTGCCATCCCCCCCGCCCTCGAAGGGCGCGATGTTTTGGGGATCGCGCAAACAGGCACAGGGAAAACGGCAAGTTTCACGTTGCCAATGATCACGCTTTTGGCACGCGGCCGTGCGCGGGCGCGGATGCCGCGCAGTTTGGTTCTCTGCCCGACCCGCGAATTGGCGGCACAGGTGGCGGAAAATTTTGACACTTATACCAAGCATCTCAAACTGACCAAGGCGCTGTTGATCGGCGGCGTCAGTTTCAAGGAGCAAGACCTGCTGATTGATCGCGGGGTCGATGTTCTGATCGCCACACCAGGCCGTCTCTTGGATCATTTCGAGCGCGGTAAGCTGTTGTTGACGGGTGTGCAGATCATGGTGGTCGATGAGGCGGATCGGATGCTGGATATGGGGTTCATCCCCGATATCGAACGGATTTTCAGCCTGACACCTTTTACGCGGCAGACCTTCTTTTTCTCCGCCACAATGGCCCCTGAGATTGAGCGGATCACCTCGACCTTCCTGTCGAACCCCGCACGGATCGAAGTGGCACGGCAATCGACCACATCGGATACGATCACGCAGGCGCTGTTTGCATTCAAACCCACGCGCCGCGACACCACAGCAAAGGACAAGCGCCAGATGCTGCGCGCCGCCATCGAGGCCGAGGGCGAGAGCTGCACCAATGCGATCATCTTCTGTAACCGCAAGGTCGATGTGGATATCGTTGCAAAATCGCTGCAAAAGCACGGGCTGGATGCGGCGCCTATTCATGGTGATTTGGACCAATCGCACCGCACCCGCACCTTGGACAGTTTTCGAGAAGGAAAATTGCGCTTCCTTGTGGCCTCGGATGTTGCGGCGCGCGGGTTGGATGTGCCAAGCGTCAGCCATGTCTTCAATTATGATGTGCCCTCCCACGCAGAAGATTATGTGCACCGCATTGGCCGCACGGGCCGTGCAGGACGCAAAGGGCGGGCCATCACCATCTCTGTGCCTTCTGACGAAAAATACCTTGCGGCGATTGAGGCGTTGATCGGCAAGCCGATCCCCACAAGTGACCTGCCTTGGAGCCCCTCTGGCGCGGAAAAATCCAAAGAAGCCCCCGAGACCGCCGAGGACAGCGACAAACCCCGCCGCAGTCGCGGGGGGCGTGGTCGCCGCAAAACGCAAGAAGCGGATGAACCCAGCACGGCAAAAACCGAAGCGCCCAAAGAGGCCGCCGAGGACAGCGCATCACCCCAAAATGCTGAAACTGCGCGCCCTGAGCGCACATATGACCGCAATGAGCGCGGCGGACGCAATCGCGGCCACCAAAATGGTGGAGGCCGCATTGTGGGCATGGGTGAGCATATGCCAAGCTTCATCGCACTCAGCTTTGAGGAGCGGCGTGGACCAAACAGCAGCCCTGCACCTGTCGATGCGGGGGATGATGAGAGCCAAGATGCGGCGCAGTCCATAGATGCCACCCCATTGCCCACCCCCGAGGAGGCCCCGAAGCCAAAGCGCAAGCGCAGCCCGCGCAAGCCAAAGCCTACGCCAGAGGCCGAAACCCCTGCCGAGGCGACAGCGGAAGATTAAAAAAGCGCCCCAAATTTGGGGCGTTTTTTCATTCCGCCACAAGGCGGCTGATAATCACAGTGACCTCAGGCTTTTTGCCAATTTCCGTTTGCACCGATTGACGGATCGCGCGGCGCACCGCCTCCTCGATCTTGTCATCATCACGGGTGATCTTGCGATCCAAACGCGGCAGCAATTCTGCCAATTCGTCCTCAAGCATCTCGGTCAGGCTGCCGTGGCCATTGCGCAGGTGATCAGGCAGGCCACGCAGCTCCACCCATGCGTCCTCGATCAGGATATCATCCTCATCCACAATCAATGCCGCAATCACAAGCCCGTTCAGGGCCAATTTCATGCGGTCGCGGATCACCCCGTCATAGGCACCAATCCGGGTGCTGCCATCCAAGTAATCGCGTGCGACCTCGACATATTCCACCGCCGCTGGGGCATTTCCAGACAACTCCAACATCGTGCCATTGGGTGCCACAAGGCCAAGCATCCCCTTTTCCATTGCAAGCCGCGCGTGTTCGCGCAGATGGCGGAATTCGCCGTGATTGGGCACAAGGATGCGCGGGCGCAGAATATCGTGCATCTTTTCGAGATCGGGGCGATTGGCATGGCCAGAGACGTGGTAAAAGCCCGATTGCTCATCCACAATTTCCACCCCAATTTCGGCCAGCGCGTTTTGGATACGCCCCACCGACACCTCATTGCCTGGGATGGTTTTGGAGGAAAACAGGAACATATCCCCCTCCTTCAACTCCATTCCCAAATAGGACCCCCGCGACAGGGCCGCGGAGGCCGCGCGCCGCTCACCTTGACTGCCCGTGACAATCAACATCAGATTTTCACGCGGGATATCGCGCGCCTCCTCCACCGAAACGGTCGATGGGAAATCGGTTAACACGCCCGCCTCAACAGATGCGCGGATCATGCGTTGCATCGCGCGTCCCAAAAGGCAGACGGAACGGCCATTGGCCACGGCCGCATCGGCCAAGGTTTTCACCCGCGCCACATTGGACGCGAAGGTTGTGGCCACCATCATCCCCCGCGCACGCCCAATGAGCGCGGTGATCGGTTCGGGCAATTGGCTTTCGCTGCGCCCCTCGTGACGGGAGAACACATTAGTGCTGTCGCAGATATAGGCCAAAACACCTTCTTGCGCGATTTCGCGCCACATCCCCTCGTCAAAAGGTTCACCCACCATCGGGTTTGTGTCGATCTTGAAATCGCCTGAATGGATCACACGGCCATGTTCCGTGTCGATCACAAGGCCCGCGCTTTCGGGGATGGAATGGGAAACAGGCGCAAATTGCACCTTGAACGGCCCTGCCTCGACCACTTCGGGATAGGCGCCAACCACGCGCACCACATCGGGGTCATGACCCGCTTCTTCCAATTTTCGGCGGGCGTGGATAGCGGTGAAATTGCGCGCAAAGACAGGTGCGCGCAAGCGGCCCCACAGATGCCCCAAGGCCCCCACATGATCCTCATGGGCGTGGGTGATAAAAATCCCCTCTAATCGATCCGCGCGTTCCTCCAGCCATGCGATATCGGGCAAGATCAGATCAACACCGGGCTGGCCATCCATATCGGGGAAACTCACGCCGCAATCGACAAGGATCAAACGCTCCGCACCTTGTTCGCCCACGCCATAAACATATGCGTTCATTCCGATCTCACCTGCCCCGCCAAGGGGAAGATAGATCAGCCGGTTTCGATCGCTCATCAGCTTGCCTGTTCCTGGTTATGTTTATGGATCACGGTCAGACCATGCATGGTCAGATCATCCTCGATCCTGTCAAACAACACATCGCCCGTAGAGAAGAGCGGCGCAAGCCCCCCTGTCCCCACAATCCGCATCGGACGGTCACGTTCTGCACGAATGCGGTCACAAATGCCACGCACAAGGCCAACATAACCCCAAAACACCCCCGATTGCATACAGGCCACTGTATTTGTGCCAATCACCGTCTGTGGCTTGGTCACATCGACATGGGGCAAGGCGGCCGCCGCATGGTGCAGCGCCTCAAGGCTAAGATTGACGCCAGGCGCAATCACACCGCCGACATAGGCCCCATCTTCGGCCACAACGTCAAATGTGGTTGCTGTGCCAAAGTCCACCACGATCAGATCCCCGCCATGACGGTCAAAAGCGCCAGCGGTGTTGACCAAACGGTCAGGCCCCACCTGCGTGCCCGCATCCACACGGGGCAGCACCGGCAAGAGGCAATCAGGCTTGCCCACCACAAGGGGCCGACACTCAAAATAGCGGTCGCACAGAACACGCAGATTAAACACCACACGCGGCACGGTAGAGGAGATGATCACCGCATCAATCTTGGGTGTCAGGCCATAGTGATCCATCAAGGTGGAATACCAGACATAATATTGATCTGCGGTGCGCTGATGCTCGGTCGCGGTGCGCAGGGTGCACAGAAATCGCGTGCCGTCCCAGAGGGAGAACACTGTATTCGTATTGCCGCAATCCACACAAAGAAGCATCCCACACGCCCCCTAAAAATAAATATCTGCCGCTGCAATCGCGCATGGCCCATTTGCTGTGGTTAATATCAGATTACCTTTGTCATCGATATCGTCAAAAACGCCGTTGATATCGCGGTTGGGAAGCCGCGCCAAGATCACCTCGCCGCGCTTGGCGGCATGGGCCATCCATGCGGCGCGCACGGGGGCGAACCCATTTTGTGATATCTGCCACTCCCAATGGGCAAGGCGTGGGGCAAGCCTGTCTAAAAATGCCTCAGGCTCTGGGCATTGGCCTGTGACGCTGAACAGATCGGTTGGGGCAAGCGCCCCTTCCTCAAGGCTGTCAGGCTCTGGGCTGTGCCGCAGGTTGACGCCGATGCCAATCACCAAATGCCCGCGCTGGCCCGCCATAACACCATGGCTTTGCAACAAAATGCCCGCGATTTTCTGACCATTGAGCAGCACATCATTGGGCCATTTCAGGGATAAGGCATCAGGCTGCGCATAATCCGCCAAAGCCGCGCGCAGGGCGAGGGCCGCCGTGAAAGAACGCAAAGCCGCCTCTTGCGGGGTGCAATCAAGCGGCAGGATCAGCGATGCTGTGAATGCCAAGGGGGCGCGCGATCCCGCCCCCGCCGCCCATATCCCGCCTCTGGGCAAGGGCCAAAATCCATGTTGGGTGCTTGGTGGCGCGGCGCGCAAGCGCCGGCGCTGCCTCCGCCATGGTGCTGTCGATACGGGCTTCAGGATGACCCGTTCAACCGCCACCCTGTCAGCGCGCACAAGTGCCTGCGCCGCGTTTGCCGCCAAATGATCAATGCCGAAGAGATTGACAATTCCCGCAATCAGACGTCACCGCAGATGCCATCAGGCCACCCCATTGGACCGGTCATCCGCCCATCAAGACCTTCGCGCGGCTCGCCAAAATAGAGGAAATAGACAATGCGCAGGTAATAGAAGGCGCCAATCACCGAGGCGATCACGCCCGCCACGGCCAGCCAAAACCAAACCCTGCATCCACGGCCGCAACCAATACCGCATATTTGGCGAAGAAGCCCAACATGGGCGGCACGCCCGCAAGGCTGAACATCAGAACCAGAAGCGCCAAAGCCTGACCCGATTGCGCGCTGGCATAACCGTTGAGCGCCGAGATGTCTGTGACGGGATAGCCGTCTTTCTCCATCGACATGATAAAGGCGAAAACACCGATATTCATCGTCACATAGATCGACATATAGATAAGCATCGCCTCGACACCCTGCCCCGTGCCAGCGGCCAGACCCATCAGCGCGAAGCCCATATGGCCGATGGAGGAATAGGCCATCAGGCGCTTGATATCCGTTTGACCGATGGCGGCAATCGCCCCCACGAACATGGAGAAAACCGCCAAGGCTGCAACGATCTGCTGCCAATCTGTAATGGCCATCCCGAAAGCGTCATAGACCACGCGCGCGAACAGCCCCATCGCGGCCATTTTCGGCGCGGTCGCAAAAAGGGCCGTCACGGGCGTTGGCGCGCCCTCGTAAACATCGGGTGTCCACATATGGAATGGGGCAGCCGATACTTTGAAGGCCAGACCCGCTGCCATGAACACAAGGCCAAAGATCATGCCCAAAGACATCCCGCCTTCTGAGGCTTCGATGATGCCAGCAAAAAGTGTGGTTCCCGCAAAGCCGTAAACCAGCGATGCACCGTAAAGCAAAAGACCAGATGAGAGAGCGCCCAGAACGAAATATTTCAGGCCTGCTTCGGTTGAACGCACACTGTCGCGGCGCAGGGCTGCGATGACGTAAAGGGCCAAAGACTGCAGCTCCAACCCCATATAGAGGATGATCAAATCGCCCGCTGAGACCATGATCATCATACCCACAACCGCCAAGGTCACGATCATCGGGTATTCAAATCGACCAAGGCCCGATTTCTGCATCGAGTCCTGACCAACGATCAAGACGGCCGCGGCAGAGAGCAGGATCACGATTTTTGCAAATCGGGCGAAATCATCCACAACGATCATGCCGCCAAAACTTTGCGCAGGGCCATTGGCCGTTGCCGCAATGAACAGTGCCATGATCCCAAAGACGGCCGCCGTGGCATAGGTCAGCGCAGGCGCCATCCCGTCCTTGGTGGTGTATACAGCCAACATTAGGCCCGCCATTGCATAGATGGACAGGACAATCTCGGGGATCAAAACTGCAAGGTCTGCGCCGATCATTAGACTTTCCTCAACGGGTGGCTGCAAGCGCGGTGACTGGCGCAAAGGCCGCAACGCTGCTTTGGTAATGTGACACAAGCGCCTCTACCGAGGGGCCGATGATATCGGTGACAAGGCTTGGATAAACGCCCAACAGAAGCGTCATCACAACCAGCGGCGCAAAAATCGCCTTTTCGCGCGCCGTCATATCCGTGATGGACTTCAGGCTTTCGCGGATCAAATCGCCAAACACCACGCGGCGATAAAGCCACAGCGCATAGGCGGCCGAAAGGATCACGCCCGTTGCGGCCAAAAGACCGATCAGCGTGCTGACTTGGAACACCCCCATCAAGGTGAGGAATTCGCCGACAAAGCCCGAAGTGCCCGGCAGGCCCACATTGGCCATGGTAAAGAGCATGAACACGGCCGCATAGGCGGGCATACGGTTCACGAGCCCACCATAGGCATCAATCTCGCGCGTGTGCATCCGGTCATAGATCACGCCCACACAGAGGAACAAGGCGCCGGAAATAAAGCCATGGCTGATCATCTGGAATATCGCGCCATCAACCCCTTGTTGGTTGGCCGCGAAAATGCCCATTGTCACAAATCCCATATGTGCGACCGAAGAATAAGCGATAAGCTTTTTCATATCTTCCTGCACCATGGCAACCAGTGAGGTGTAGATGATGGCAATCACCGACATCCACAACACCAAGGGGGCCATGATGTCAGAGGCCACAGGGAACATGGGCAGGCTGAAGCGCAAGAAGCCGTAGCCGCCCATCTTGAGCAAAATCGCCGCCAGCACCACGGAGCCTGCGGTGGGGGCCTGAACGTGCGCATCGGGCAGCCATGTATGGACAGGCCACATGGGCATTTTCACCGCAAAAGAGGCGAAGAAGGCAAGCCAGAGCAACATTTGCATCCCGCCTGCGATGTGCCACCCAAGCAAGCTGATGCCTGCCGCCGAGAATTCATGGGTCAGCAGGGTCGGGATATCGGTGGTGCCCGCGTCAATATACATCGCCACCATCGCCACCAACATCAGCACCGAGCCAAGGAAAGTGTAGAGAAAGAATTTAAACGCCGCATAGATACGGTTCTTGCCGCCCCAAATCCCAATAATCAGGAACATCGGAATCAGGCCCGCCTCGAAGAACAGGTAGAACAGCACCAGATCCAGCGCCACAAAAACGCCGATCATCAGACTTTCGAGCACCAAAAGCGCGATCATGTATTCTTTGACGCGATGCTCCACCCCCCAACAGGCGGCAATGGTGATGGGCATAAGGAAGGTGGTGAGCAGGACGAACAACACGCTGATCCCATCCACACCAAGCTTATAGGTCAGACCAAACAGCCATTCGCGCTCCTCCACCATCTGGAAGCCCGTATCATTGGGATCGAACTGGACCAGTATGGCAAGTGAGATCAGGAAGGTCGCGGTGGTGGCCGCAAGCGCCAAACGCTTGGCCCCAAGCTGTGCTGCCGCGTCCTCGCCCCGCAAAAACAGCGCGAGGATCAAAGCCGCAACCAGTGGCAAGAAGGTGACGATGGAAAGAAGATTGTCCATGGAAATCCTTTAGCCTCCGATCGAAAGGCTGACCCAGGTGATCAGTGCAACCACACCAAGCACCATGGCAAATGCATAATGGAAAACGTACCCCGACTGCGCACGCCCTGCGAGGCGGGTGAGGAAGGGAATAATCCCAAGTGCCAACCCATTGATCCCGCCGTCAATGATCTTGGTGTCTCCAAACTTCCACAAGAAGCGACCAAGCGCTTGCGCTGGACGCACGAACACCGCGTCATAAATCTCGTCAAAATACCATTTGTTGAGCAGGAAGAGGTAAAGCGGACGGTTCACCTCGGCCCACCGGGCAGGAAGGCTGGGCACTGCGATGTAGAAGATATAGGCGACCAGCAGCCCACCCAGCATCGCGATGAACGGCGCGACCTTCACCCATTTGGGCACGTCATGGGCATCATTCAGAACAGTATTGTTTGGGGCTTGGTGAATCGCCCCTTCGCCCGGCGCACCCGTAAAGACATAATGATGCGTGCCATCATCTGCGGCGTCATTGCCCTCTTCCATCTGGGCCTCGGCATAGGGCACGCCAAAGAACTTGCCGACCTCATCTGGATGGCCGAAGAAAGGCTTGATCCAAATCATTCCAGCAAAGACCGCCCCAAAGGCCAGCGCACCAAGCGGGATCAGCATGACCACAGGGCTTTCATGGGCGTGTTCATGTGTGTGATGGTCGCCGCGTGGCGCACCGAAGAAGGTCAGGAACATCAAGCGCCATGAATAGAAGCTGGTGAAGGCCGCAGCGATGACAAGCATCCAGAAGGCGTAATTTCCCAAACTGCCACCAAAGGCAAAGGCGCTTTCAATCACCGCATCTTTGGACAGGAACCCTGCAAAGCCATAATAGGTCAGCGGAATACCAACGCCCGTAATGGCCAGCGTGCCGATCAGCATCGCGGCAAATGTGTAGGGGATTTTCTTTCGCAAACCGCCGTAATTGCGCATATCCTGCTCATGATGCATCGCATGGATGACCGAGCCTGCGCCCAGAAACAGCATCGCCTTGAATGAAAGCGTGGGTGAAAAGGTGGAACATCGCCACCGAGTAAACGCCAACCCCGCAGCCACAAACATATAGCCCAGCTGTGAACAGGTTGAATAGGCGATCACGCGCTTGATGTCGTTCTGCACCAAGCCCACTGTGGCCGCGAAAACGCGGTCAGCGCGCCAAGAATGATGATGAAATTCGTGGCAAGGGCGCGTATTCCATAATCGGCGACATACGGCAGACCAAGAAACACCTGCAGTCACCATGGTCGCGGCATGGATCAGCGCGGGCGTTAGGGGTGGGGTCCATGGCATCTGGCAACTGGCGTGTGCAGCAAAGCTGCGCCATTTCCCATCGCGCCAATAAAACAACAGCATCGCGATTGTTACAGTATTCACCGGAAGCCAAGGAAGGCAAAACTTTGCTCGGCCAGTTCTGCCCCCATGCGGCGAAAATATCGTCAAACTTGATACTGTCAGCCAGCAGATACAGCCCGAAAATCCCTAACAGAAACCCGAAATCCCCCACGCGGTTGACCACAAAGGCCTTGATCGCGGCGGCATTGGCGCTGGGTTTGCGGTAATAAAAGCCGATCAGCAGATAGGATGCGACGCCCACGCCTTCCCAGCCAAAGAACATCTGCACAAGGTTATCCGCCGTCACCAGCATCAGCATCGCGAAGGTGAAGAAGGACAGATAGGCAAAGAAGCGCGGGCGATAGCTTTCGCCTTCGCGGAAATTCTCGTCATGGGCCATGTAGCCGAATGAATACAAATGCACGAGCGCCGAAACCGAGGTGATGACAATCAACATGACCGCGGTCAGTCGATCGATGCGAATGGCCCAATCGGTAAAGAGCGACCCAGACTCGACCCACCGCAGGATCGAAATCGAATAGGTCTCGCCATCAAATCCAAGGAATATGATCCATGACAGGATCATCGACAAAAACAACATCGCCGTTGCAATGATGCAGGCGAGCTGTTCGCCGAACCAGCGCCAGCCAAAGCCAGCCAAAAGCGCGCCGATGAGCGGTGCAAATAGCAGGATCGTTTCCATCGGCTTAGCCCTTCATATTCGAGACATCTTCAACCGCGATGGTGCCACGGTTGCGGAAGAAACAGACAAGGATCGCAAGACCAATCGCGGCCTCAGCCGCGGCGACTGTAAGGACGAACATGGTAAAGACCTGCCCCGTCAAATCGCCCAGATAGGCGGAGAAGGCGACAAGGTTGATATTCACCGATAGCAAGATCAATTCGACTGACATCAGGATCACGATCACATTCTTCCGATTGAGGAATATGCCAAAAATCCCGATCACAAAGAGCGCAGCCGCCACCGTCAGGTAGTGTTCCAGTCCGATCGTCATCTCGTCCCTCCGAGGGGGAACCCCTCATGGTCATTCAATTTATGCGCTGAGGGCCAAACGGCCCCCGCTTTTGTCACAGCCCTTGACCAGGCTTTACATCTTTCAATTCCATCGCTTTCGCTGGATCGCGATACATTTGCGCCAAGACATTCTGGCGTTTCACATCCACACGGTGGCGCAGCGTCAGCACAATCGCACCAATCATCGCAACCAGCAAAACCAAACCTGCCATTTGGAAGGCCAAAAGGTAATGATCATACAGGATCATTCCCAATGCCTTGGTGTTGTGCATCTCATCCACAGCGGGTGTCGGATTGCCAAGTCGGGTGTCAATTCCATCAGAAAAGACCCAAGTGCCATATGCCAGACCAAGCTGGATCAACAGCACCACGCCAATCAGCAGCGCAAGCGGCATATATTGAGCCATGCCCGCTTTCAATTCCGCGAAATCGACATCCAACATCATCACCACAAAGAGGAACAACACCGCAACCGCGCCGACATAGACGATGATCAACAGCATCGCGACAAACTCCGCGCCCAGAAGCACGAACAACCCCGCCGCAGACAAGAAGCTGAGGATCAACCACAGCACCGAATGCACGGGATTGCGGGCCAGCACCACCAAAAGTGCAGCGGCAACCAGAACGGTTGAAAACGCGTAGAAGGTGATATCGGCCACGCCCATATGTTAATCCTCGCCTTCGTCAATGGCCGCTTTGGCCAGGTCCATCGCTTTGTTCATCGCGGGCACGCCACCAAACATGGCGGCCATACCAATGGTTTCGGCAATCTCTTGCGGGCTTGCCCCCGCCTCGATCGCGTGGCGCACCGTCATGCGGATTTGCGCCTCGGCCAAAGCGCCCTGAACGGTCAGACCATGCAGGGTCAACAAAAGCCGCGTTTTTGCATCAAGCCCCCCTGGATTGAATTGCTTTCCAAAGAAAGCCTCCATCATCTCCGCAGGCATGGTGGGCCAGAGCTTGTCGAGATTGGATGCAGAAATATTCGCCATTGCGGGGTTCACCGCCTTGAGGAAGTCCTGTGTCATCTCTTGCGTTTGGCGCATCAATGCCTCGAACGGGTTTGGGGGGGACTCATTACTCATATCACACACTCACAACTACGGACTTACCGATAGGGCGCGTCCAACTCCAGGTTGCGGGCAATCTCCGCTTCCCATCTTTCACCATTGGCCAGAAGTTTGGCCTTGTCATAATACAGTTCTTCGCGTGTCTCGGTCGCGAATTCAAAATTCGGCCCCTCGACAATCGCATCCACAGGACAGGCCTCTTGGCAGAAGCCGCAATAGATGCATTTGGTCATGTCGATGTCATAGCGCGTGGTGCGGCGGCTGCCGTCTTCGCGGGGCTCGGCATCAATGGTGATCGCCTGTGCGGGACAGATCGCCTCGCAGAGTTTGCAGGCGATGCAACGCTCTTCGCCATTGGGATAGCGGCGCAGCGCGTGTTCCCCGCGAAAGCGCGGCGAGAGCGGCCCCTTTTCATGTGGGTAATTGACAGTCGCCTTGGGGGCGAAGAAATATTTGAACCCCAGCTTGAAGCCCTTAAAAAAGTCGAGCAGCAGGAAGTATTTCGCCGCGCGGGTATAATCGATTTGCGTCATCGTTAACCTCCAATCGCCCAACGGGCATAGGCGCCACCAAACAGCTCAAACTTCGCGAAAAACGCCACCAAGACGACCCAAGCCAAGGAGAGCGGCAGGAACACTTTCCAACCGATCCGCATCAATTGGTCGTAGCGGTAGCGCGGCACAACCGCTTTCACCATCGCGAAAAAGAAGAAGAACACGGCCATCTTGGCCACCATCCACAGCGCGCCATCGGCAACTCCCTGGAATGGGCGACAGCCAACCGCCAAAGAACAGTAGCGTCATCAGCGCGCACATCAGGAAGATGGCGATATATTCGCCCGCCATGAACAACAAAAAAACGGTGTTGAGGAATATTCGAACCTGATAGCCTGCGACCAATTCCGATTCCGCCTCAGGCAAGTCGAAGGGTGGGCGGTTGGTCTCGGCCAAGGCTGAGATGAAGAACAAAAACACCATGGGGAAATGCGGCAACCAATACCACGAGAACAGGCCATAGGCCCCATCTTGGGCACGCACGATATCGCCAAAGTTCAACGAACCAGTCGAGATAATCACCCCCACAATGATCAGACCGATAGACACCTCATAGGAGATCATCTGCGCGGCGGAGCGCAAAGAACCAAGGAACGGATATTTTGAGTTGGATGCCCACCCCCCCATGATCACGCCATAAACCTCAAGCGAGGAAATCGCGAAAACATAAAGGATTGCGACATTCAGATCAGCCAGAACCCATGTGTCATTGAACGGGATCACCGCCCAGGCGATCATCGCCAAAACAAAGCTGGTCATCGGCGCAAGCAAAAACACAGGGCGATCCGCACCTGCGGGGATGACCACCTCTTTCACCACATATTTCAGCGCATCCGCCACGGTTTGCAAAAGGCCGAAAGCCCCCACAACATTGGGACCACGGCGCATCTGGACGGCCGCCCAAATTTTGCGGTCGCCATACACAAGGAAAAGCAGCGAGACCATCACGAAACCGATCACCAGCAAGCATTGCGCCGCGATGATCAGCATCATTCCAGGTGTGGTTGATAAGAAACCGTCCATGTTGTCCTCAAACCGTGGGTATGCCGTTATCCTGACAAGCCGCAACGATGACTTCTGCATCTATCGTTTGTGACCCGCGTGGGAGGGATGGCGAGATGGTGTAAACCGCATCTCCACGCCAAATGCCACCCTCTTCGTATACATTTGTGCGCAGATGCCGCGCAAAGCCATATCCGCGGATCAGCGCATATTGCGCCGCCGCACATTTGGCATAGTCCTCGACATTGCTTGTCGTGGCCGCACCTGACATTTGCACGATAAAATTCACCAAATCGTCGTCCAGTAGTCTTGTCTCAACACCGTCATAAAAAGCGGGGGGTCCTTGATCATAGCGCGGGATGGTCTGGCATCCTGCAAGGCCCAAGCCCGCCCATATCAGCCCCATGATCATCATAGAACCCCGTTTTGAGTTAATATGATGCTGCACGCGGACATTTTCACGCCGGCCCCGCCGCTATGCGGGGATGTATTATTGTGCGCCTTTGCACTGGCCGAAAGCTCGGCCATCAAACTGGCTGGCGCGCAATCGGGTTGGTGAGGTAATGATCCGAAACCGCTGATTGAAACGCCGCCTTGCCCAAGGGTTTTTTGTGGCAGTGGCGCGCCAGAATTGACAGGCAACTCATCAATCATTGCCAGATGCGGCACGGCTGCGACCAAGGCCTGACGCAATTGCGTCATTGCCTAAGGCAAGGTCGCGCCCAATTCAGCATGACAGCGCACGCAAATCGCCCAGTTTTTTGGTTTCATTGGGTAGTGTAAATTCTGCCCGCAACGCCAGTTGCGTCGTCTTTCGGTATTCACGAAAAGGGGCCATTTTCCTAAGCAGTATAGGCGGCGGCAGGATCATCACATCCGCCCGATGAGCGCCGCGATCCCCATACGGCTGCCTTTGATAAATCATACAAAGGCTCCACCGGCGATGTCCACCTCATCTGCGCCAAGATTGTAGGATCACATCCGCATCTTTAACCGCAGCTCAGGCCGCCTTTGGTGACAGCGCCAACATCCATCGCACCACGCGGGCTGCAGCTGTATGCAGAACCAAGAGGCCAGATTTGGTTTTCGGCCAGCGCCGGCGCCGCCGCCAGCACCGCCGCGCCATCTGCTCGCGCAGCGCCTTGACCGATGATGATCAGCGCAGGGTTTTTGACGCCGCCCTTTGTATGAGTCAAGGGCGGCGCGGGTTCCTTTCCTCAAATGGGAATAGTCATAGGTCAGATCAGCGGCCTCCGATCACCTCGACACGGCTGCCGCGCGCCCATGCCTTGCGGATACGCGCGTTCAAAACAGGGGCTTCGACACGCGGTTATAATCAAAATAATGTGCTGCGCTTCGGGTCGATATCTTTCAATCGCCGCTGTGCCAACATAGGCAGCGCGGTTGCCTTCGGGTTTCGTTCTACCGGTGCGGCATCTGACAACGCCGCCCTGCCCCCTGACCTCATGTGCGTTTCAGCGCGAAACCGCCTGACAGGACGAGATCGCCTAACAGACCCGCGGATCTTCTGAAGGCCTTGCAGCGCCTCAGCTGCCTTCGGGCTACGCCTCGCCCCACGTGGCTTGGCGCAATTTGCCCTTTCACGGATGTAAGGCACATCAAGCCTGACGGCGCAAACATAACCGACACAAAGCGCGTTTTATCTGAAATCCATTCCTCATTCACGCCATATCATGGTTGCGTGGCAGAATGCGCATCACTTCGCGCCCTTTGGTGTCCACGATATTGCTGCCCAACGCGTCCATGACATCAATGGTTTTCGTCTTGGTCAATTCCCAAGGCCGCGCGGTGAAGGCATAGGGCTTGGAGGTCAGCACTCCACAGGGCACAGATCAATGATATTGCCTTTAAGGCTTGGAAATTGAGCGTCTGGCCAAGATAGAGGTGATCTGGTATCTGCCACGGCCTGTCTGGCCCATTTGCGTAATCCCCGCCACCTCGGTGGTGAAACGCACGCAGCGCGTACAGGAGATGCAGCGCGTCATAAGGTTTCCACCAATGGCCCCAGATCCAGATCTTCGGAGGCACGCTTGGGCTCGCGATAGCGCGAGAAATCCACGCCATAGGCCATCGCCTGATTCAGTAGATCGCATTCGCCGCCTTGGTCACAGATCGCAATCCAGCGGGTGGTTGGATGAGAAGGAATTCCATCACCCCTTCGCGCGCCTTTTTGACCATGGGCGAATTGGTTTTCACAACGGGCGGTTGACCTTCGGGGCCAGGGCGCAGGTCGCGCACCTGCATTGCGCAGGACGCCGCGGGTTTAGGCGGGCCGCCCACAACCTCCACCAAACACATCCGGCAATTGCCCGCGATGGAAAGGCGCTCGTGATAGCAGAAGCGGGGAATTTCGATTCCCGCCACTTCACAGGCTTGGATCAGGGTCATTGCCCCATCCACCTCGATCTCGTTCCCGTCAATTACGATTTTTCTCAGGTCGCTCATGCGCGCGGTCCTTCGTTGGCCTTGGGGCAAGGGTCTGGAAATTGCGCCCCGAATATTCGCGTTTGGTGCCTTCTAACCTTCAATAAGCAATCTGCCAACGGCTGACTGCGAAGAAATTTCATCGCGGCCCAATCTGCACATAGATTGTGCATCCTCGACCGCTGCGCCGCGCGCGCCCAGATAGGCGCGGGCCAAGCTGCGGTATCGGTCTTTATCAGCATCGCTCTCAAGATAGTCTTCAAGCTCTGCGCGCGAATAGCCCAAGGAAATGCCACGATCAACCAAGCTTTGCGCAAACGCCCATGCGCGAAAAACCCGTGCGTCTATGGTGTCGCAATGATTGCGCACAAGCCGTCCAATGGAAATCGCCAAAAGCCCCTCATGGATTTCCGGATCATTGCGCAGCGCGTCAAAGCGATCCTGTGCATGGGACGGCTGACCAGACACAGACAGCGCGACAACCATCACCGATAAGGCGACACTACGGGCGGCGCGAAACTGTGCAACTGGGTTCTTCATAATGCTCAATGTCACGAGGCCGCGCAGACAGTTCAAATCAAAACTCCGTGCAAAGGGCGCACATGAAAACGGGGCCTCACTGGCCCCGTTTTCCCCTATTCAGCTGCGATTGCCGCACCGCGTTTGGATTTGATGCGGTCTTCGATCTCATCGCGGAAATTGCGGATCAACCCTTGGATCGGCCATGCGGCCGCATCGCCAAGGGCGCAGATGGTATGACCTTCAACTTGTTTCGTCACATCCAGCAACATATCAATCTCTTCGACCGATGCCTCGCCTTTGACCAAGCGCTCCATCACCCGCATCATCCATCCCGTGCCTTCACGGCAGGGCGTGCATTGACCGCAAGATTCGTGTTTATAGAATTTCGACAAACGCCAAATGGCTTTGATGATATCGGTGGATTTATCCATGACAATCACCGCAGCGGTGCCCAAGCCAGACCGCTGTTCGCGCAGATAGTCGAAATCCGCGATCGCTTCGCGCATATTTTCGCCACGGGATGCTGCTAAGTACTGGATGAGCCGCCGGGAAATGACCGCCTTAAGATTGTCCCACCCGCCGCGAATGCCGCCGCAATGACGCTCGATCAATTCTTCTGAATGTGATCGACATCGCCTCTTCGACCACACAAGGGTTATTTACATGGTCTGAAATCGCAAAAGTTTCGGAGGTCTGTGACTATCTGGGCGGGCCAAACCCGCAACCATCCTGCGCCACGGCGCAAAACTGTGGGACAACGGCGATGGATCTGACATTGTTCACCGTGGTTGGGCAGCCATACAAACCCGCGCCCGCAGGAAAGGGGGGCTTCATGCGCGGCATCCCCTTCTTGCCCTCAAGACTTTCGAGAAGCGCGGTTTCCTCGCCGCAGATATAGGCCCCTGCCCCGTGATGCAGGTAAAGATCAAAATCCCAGCCTGATTTTGCGGCATTTTTGCCCAAAAGCCCTGCTGCGTAAGCTTCATCAATCGCGGCCTGCAACGCTTCGCGCTCGCGGATATATTCGCCCCGAATATAGATATAGCAGGCGTGCGCCCCCATCGCAAAAGAGGCGATCAAGCAGCCTTCGACCAGCGTGTGCGGGTCGTGACGCATGATCTCGCGGTCTTTACAGGTGCCAGGTTCGGATTCGTCGGCATTCACCACCAAATAGGACGGACGACCATCGCTTTCCTTGGGCATGAATGACCATTTCAATCCCGTTGGGAAACCCGCGCCGCCACGTCCGCGCAGACCAGAGGCCTTCATAATCTCGATGATCTTATCGCGCCCCAGTCCGATCAAATCCTTGGTGCCATCCCAATGCCCCCGCGCCTTTGCGCCTTTGAGGCTGCGGTCATGCATCCCGTAGATATTGGTAAAGATACGGTCTTTATCCTGAAGCATATCCTAGTCCTTGTCGTTCTGGTGCTGTGCATTCGTGGTCCGAAGCATTTTGCGGCCTTGCCATACTTGATACGCCACAACAAGCGCCCAGAAAAGGGCCGCCATTGCCGCAAGATCAAACAAAAACGCGAATCTCAGGGGCCAACTCATATGCGCGCCGATAAGTTGCATCAACATCCAGATCAGCATTGCCCCCGCAATCACCAAAGCCGCAACCCGACCCTTACGGTCCAGAGCGGCCTCTTGGGGAGATGGCTTTTGCGGCTTTTGTGGCATCTGGTCTGAGGTCATTGCGATCCCGGTTTGGCGCGGTTCTATCCGCCATGAGCCAAGGCTGCAAGAAAAAGCGGCCCCGCATCATTCCTGCAAGGCCGCCTTTTCACGAAATGTTATGAAGGCTTAGTAAACGTCGCCATCACCAACACGTTTGGAAAACTCCGTCTGCCCACCAGCAGCCAAGGTTCTCGCCTGCGCCACCCAATTGTCACGACTGACGCGGCCCTTAAAGCCCTCAAGATTCTGGTCAACCCATGCAACCTCTGCCGCCTTCCATGCGGCGATTTGATCGAAATGGTAAAACCCCATGCCATTCAGCATTTTCTCAAGCTTGGGACCAACGCCTTTGATCATTTTGAGATCATCCGCACCCGAGGCGCGTGCCGCACTCAGCGTTTCAGGTTTGCTGCCCGCATCAGCCGCCACTGGGGCAGGATCGGCCTTGGGTTTGGCCGCTGCTTTTGGTGCAGCTGCCTTGGCTGTAGCGGCTTTGGGTTTCGCGGCCGCTTTAGGCGCAGCAACCTTTGGCGCGGCGGCAGCTTTGATGCTGCCGTTACCGCAGGTGGTGCGGCCTCTGGGTGCAGCCGCTTTAAAGGTTTCTCTGCCTTTGGCGCATCCGCTTTGGTATTGGCTGGCGCAGGCAGGCTGCGACAGATGGTCAGCATCAGGAACAACCCCCACAGCAACGGCCACAATAACCGCTGCGAACACGGCTTGCATAAAGCTCCACTCACCAAGAACGGCCAAAAGCACGCCCGCCACAGCACCGAGCACAGCAGCCAAGCCCCATGACATGGCCGCGCAGCTCAAACCCCCTGAATTCACGCTCATTTATTTTCCCCCGTCTGGTCTATCAGATCCGCGCGCATCTCACGCACGCGCCCAAACGCAACTTACCTTATAATTTCAAAGATAAAAAACAAAAACCTGCCAAAACGGCAGGTTTTTCAATATATGGTGTGCGCGCCGTGTTATTCGCTTGCCTTGGGCTTGGCTTTGCGCGGCTTTGCGGCTGGTTTTTCGCCAGATGCCTTTTTCACCGCCACAGGTTTTTTCGCTGCATTTGCGGGTTTCGGGCGGGCCGCCTCCTTGGGCAGGCCCGCAGAAGATTGCTTGCCCCATGGGGCCAAGAGCGGCACTTCGGTCCCGTCAATCCGCTTGACCGTATCACCAATATCCGTAGCCAAACGTGCGGACGCATTCAGTGTATCACGGCCCTTTTCATGCGCGGTCAGGCTGCTCAGACCCGATGCAGGTTCGGCGGCATATCGGCCATTTTGTGGTCCTGGCGTTGGCACCTGACCTGCGGCCAATGCGTCAATAATCTCAGCGAGGCGCACGGCGGTCAGGTCTTCGTAATAATCCTTGCCGATCTGCGCCATCGGCGCATTGGCGCAAGCGCCCAGACATTCCACTTCTTCCCACGAAAATTTGCCATCCTTGGAAAGTTGATGTGAATTTGCCGCGATCTTTTCACGGCACACGCCAATCAAATCTTCGGCCCCGCAAATCATGCAAGACGTGGTGCCGCACACCTGAATATGCGCCACGCTGCCCACGGGTTGCAGTTGGAACATGAAATAGAAAGTCGCCACTTCCAGCGCGCGAATATAGGCCATGCCCAACATATCGGCGACCGTCTCGATCGCGGGCTTGGTCAGCCACCCTTCCTGTTCCTGCGCGCGCCACAAAAGCGGGATGATTGCGGATGCCTGACGCCCCTCGGGATATTTTGTGATTTGCGCCTCCGCCCATGCCTGATTTTCAGGCGTGAAGGCAAAGCTGTCTGGCTGTTCGGTGTGCAGGCGTCTGAGCATCTTACTTCGTTCCGTCAACTGGTTCTTTGCCACAGCACAGGCGCCGCAGCAGGGGCTGATCTTGGATCAGCGGTCAATCTCGCCGAACACGACATCCAGCGAGCCCAAAATAGCGGACACATCCGCCAATTGATGGCCGCGGCACAAATGGTCCATGGCCTGCAAATG
Source organism: Roseicyclus sp. (assembly GCA_018401385.1). Lineage (GTDB taxonomy): Bacteria > Pseudomonadota > Alphaproteobacteria > Rhodobacterales > Rhodobacteraceae > M30B80. The sequence goes on along the minus strand of JAGYKZ010000003.1, from coordinate 1,895 downwards.
CGCAAAACCCGGCGCGCGGATTTTGGCACGATAAGGTTTGTTTGAGCCATCCGAAACCAAGTAAACCCCAAATTCACCCTTTGGCGCTTCGACCGCCACGTAAATCTCGCCCTCAGGCACGTGGAAGCCTTCGGTGTAAAGCTTGAAATGATGGATCAAAGCCTCCATCGAGGTCTTCATCTCGGCCCGAGACGGCGGTGTCACCTTACCGCGCGCCAGAACATCACCCTGATTTTCGGGCAATTGCAGCTTGGCGCAAGCTTGGTGGATGATCGAGATGGATTGGCGCATTTCTTCCATGCGGCACAAATAGCGATCATAGCAATCGCCGTTCTTCCCCACAGGGATCTGGAACTCGAATTCGTTATAGCATTCATAAGGCTGCGCACGGCGCAAATCCCATGCCAGACCAGAACCGCGCGCCATCACCCCCGAAAACGCCCAGTTTTGGATATCTTCCTCGGTCACGATGCCAATATCGACATTGCGCTGCTTGAAAATACGGTTTTCGGTCAGAAGCCCGTCTATGTCGTTCAAAACGCGGGGGAATTCCTGCGCCCATGTGTCGATATCCGCGATCAATTCGGGCGGCAGATCTTGATGCACGCCACCAGGGCGGAAATAGGCCGCGTGCAATCGCGCGCCACTGGCCCGTTCATAGAACACCATCAGCTTTTCGCGCTCTTCAAAGCCCCAAAGCGGCGGTGTCAACGCCCCCACATCCATGGCCTGCGTGGTCACGTTTAGCAAATGGTTCAAAATCCGCCCGATCTCGCAATAAAGCACGCGGATCAGCTGCGCACGGCGGGGAACCTCGACCCCAGTCATGCGTTCGATGGCCAAGCACCATGCGTGCTCTTGGTTCATCGTGCCGACATAATCCAGACGGTCAAAATAAGGCAGGTTTTGCAGATAGGTGCGGCTTTCCATCAGCTTTTCGGTGCCGCGATGCAAAAGACCAATATGCGGATCACAGCGCTCGCAAATCTCACCATCCAACTCAAGAACCAAGCGCAGCACCCCATGCGCGGCGGGGTGCTGTGGTCCGAAATTGATGTTGAAATTGCGAATTTTCTGTTCGCCTGTCAGCGCGTCTTCAAATCCTTTGGAGCCGTCCATCATTTCTGCGCCTCCTTGGCTTGGTCTGTTTTCTCATCGCCAGGCAGCACGTATTGCGCGCCCTCCCATGGGCTCATGAAATCGAATTGGCGATATTCCTGCACCAATTGCACAGGCTCATAGACCACGCGCTTCAACGCCTCGTCATAGCGCAGCTCAACATAGCCTGTGGTCGGAAAATCCTTGCGAAGCGGATGCCCGCGAAACCCGTAATCCGTCAAGATGCGGCGCAAATCGGGGTGGCCTGTAAACAAGATGCCGAACATATCAAACACTTCGCGCTCGAACCAATTGGCCGATGGGTGGATCGACACGATGGACGGGGCCATATCCTCCTCGCGGAGCGCAGCTTTCAGGCGGATGCGTTGGTTTTGATACATCGACAGAAAATGCCACACCAATTCAAAGCGGCGGTCGCGGCCAGGGTGATCCACCGCGGTGATATCAACCAAGGTCGAAAACGCGCAGTTGCGATCCAATTTCAGGAATTCCACGAAATCCAACACATGGGCCAGCGCCACTTCAACGGTCAGTTCACCACGCGTGATGGTGCTGCCCATAACCGCTTCGGGCTGCTTTTCAGCCAGATAATTGGCCAATTCTTGCAAGGCCTGGTCGCTCATTGCGTCACTCTCTTTTTGGTTCGGGCGTCTTGCGCCCAAAGATGCGCCTTAGCGCGTGATCGTTCCCGTGCGGCGAATTTTGCGTTGCAACTGCAAAATGCCATAAAGCAGCGCTTCCGCCGTTGGTGGGCATCCTGGCACATAAATATCTAC
>JAGYKZ010000029.1 GCA_018401385.1 Roseicyclus sp. | reverse complement strand
TATTTTTTTGGAAAATCCATACGGATCAATATCATTCTGCCAGTGCATCAGATTCGGCCCCGAAAAAGAGTTGTGTCAAGCGTGAAGTTCTATTGCGAGAGGGGGCAGAGTCCCGCTAGCTTCGCGAGGTGATTCAGATTGTCTGGGGGGACAGCTGACAGGTTTTATCAGCGTCACGCGTGTCTCAAAGCGCGCGGACAGGAAGCAAATTGATTGCTTCCAGTGTGGGTGTCACCGTCGCACTTGGGTGTAGGGTGAAGCTTGGGAATGCCAATTTTGCATTCTTTGGCCCGCGCACCTGATTGAGTGTTCCCTCGGAAGAGTGATTGAGTGTTAGAGCGCGAAAAGGGCCGCATTCGGTATGCGGGGATGCCTTTTTGACGGTGGCATTGGGCAACATTCAACTCTTTCGATGTGCGCGTCACGCCTGTGCCAACTCGTATGTTGGTCCTGTGCGCATCCGGCCAGTTTTCTGAACGAAGTAAACGGGGATGTCCCCGTGTGGTGGTATCAATTTTGGCCCTGCCATGCGGCAAAATATAAAAATAAACGTAGGTGCGTAATGAAGAACGAAAAGTGGGTGGACATATGCAACGATCTGCAATCGGCGATTGGGAAGAACAATTTCAAATCTTGGATTGAGCCGATTACATTTGACCGCATTGATGCCCGCACCGCGCATTTTCGTGTTCCGACTAATTTCTTTGGCACTTGGGTTTCGCAAAAATTTGGCGATGTCATTCTGCGCCACTTGCATGGGGCGGGCGTGGTCGTTGATCGCTTGGAGTTTGTGGTTAATGCCGCGCCATTTGACTCTGTGGAGACACAAACCTCCGCTGCTTCGGCTGCACCACAGCGTGCACCGCAAACGGCTGCGGCGGCGTCAGGCGCTGATTTGCCCATCTCAAACCTGAACCCTGCCTATACATTTGACCAATTTATTGTGGGCAAGCCCAATGAACTGGCCCATGCCGCCGCGCGCCGCGTGGCCGAGGGGGGGGCGGTGGCGTTTAACCCGCTGTTCCTTTACGGCGGAGTTGGATTGGGCAAGACCCATTTGATGCACGCGATTGCATGGGAACTTGCGCAAAACAAACCCGATCAGCGGATTCATTATCTGTCTGCGGAGCAGTTTATGTATCGGTTCGTCCGTGCGCTGCGGGAGAAAGACACGATAAGCTTCAAGCAGATGTTCCGCTCGGTCGATGTGCTGATGGTCGATGACGTGCAATTCATTGCGGGGAAGAACTCGACCCAAGAGGAATTTTTTCACACGTTCAATGCTCTGGTCGAGATGGGCAAGCAAATCATCATCTCTGGGGATCGTGCGCCCGTGGATATGGAAGATCTCGACAGCCGCATCGCCTCGCGTTTGCAATGCGGATTGGTTGTTGACTTGCATCCCACCGATTACGAGCTGCGTCTGGGCATTTTGCAAGCCAAGCTGGAGACACAGCGCCTGCGCTATCGTCATTTGAAAATGGCGGATGGCGTTTTGGAATTTATTGCGCATCGCGTGTCGTCCAATGTGCGTGTCTTAGAGGGGGCTTTGACCCGCCTGTGTGCCTTTGCCGATTTGGTTGGAGCAGAGATCACGCTTGATCTCACCCAAGAATGCCTGTCGGATATTTTGCGCGCCACAAGCCGCAAGGTCACGATGGATGAAATCATCAAGAAAACCTGCGATTATTACAAGGTGCGTCCTGCCGATTTGATCAGCCCCAACCGTGCGCGTAACATCGTGCGACCGCGTCAAATGGCAATGTATCTGTGCAAGAAATATACCACCCGTTCCCTGCCCGAGATTGGTCGTAAATTTGGTGGGCGCGATCATACCACGATCTTGCACGGCGTGCGCAAAATCGAGGAGTTGATGAGCATGGACAGTCAATTCGTGGAAGATGCAGAATTGCTGCGCCGCCTGTTGGAAGCGTAAATTCACGCGCATCCGCACAGATTGCCATTGACCCAGACGCCTCCAAGCGAAAGATTGCGCATAAAATACTTGTGCTGCGGCGCAGAGATAGTAACCTCTGCGCCCCGCCCTATGTTGGAGACGAGGCTATGAAATTTTCCATTGAGCGTGCCGCCCTGCTCAAAGCAGTCAGCCAAGCCCAGTCGGTTGTTGAGCGCCGCAACACAATTCCCATTCTGGCGAATGTCTTGATCGAAGCTGATGGCAACCATGTCTCGTTCCGTGCCACGGATTTGGATATCGAGGTAGTCGACAAGGTCGATGCTCATGTCGAACAGGCAGGCGCAACCACGGTGTCGGCGGTGATGCTGCATGAGATCACGCGCAAATTGCCTGATGGGGCCTTGGTGCAGATCAGCGATGATGCCGCGTCAGGGCGCTTGATCGTGCAGGCGGGGCGCTCGAATTTCTCCTTGGCGACATTGCCCAAGGAAGATTTCCCCGTGATGTCATCTTCGGAATACAGCGCGAATTTTTCGGCCAAAGCACCAGCCCTGCGCCGTTTGTTTGATAAATCCAAATTCGCCATTTCGACCGAGGAAACCCGCTACTATCTCAACGGCGTTTATTTCCATATTGCCGAGGGCGAGGACGGGCGGATGCTGCGCGCGGTTGCCACCGATGGCCACCGTCTGGCGCGTGTGGATACTGAATTGCCCGCAGGCGCAGAGGCCATGCCTGGTGTGATCGTGCCGCGCAAAACCGTGGGTGAGATCCGCAAATTGCTCGATGATGATGATGCGGTGATTGCGGTTTCCGTATCTGAGACAAAAATTCGGTTCGCCACACCTGAGATCACCCTAACGTCAAAGGTGATTGATGGCACTTTCCCCGATTATCAGCGGGTGATCCCATCGGGTAATACCCGCAAATTGGAGGTTGATGCCTCCGAATTCGCCCGCGCTGTTGATCGTGTCGCGACAGTGTCGTCCGAGCGCTCGCGTGCGGTGAAGTTGTCGTTGGATGAGGATCGTTTGGTTCTGTCGGTGAATGCCCCTGATGCAGGCGCGGCGGAAGAAGAATTGGCCGTAGCCTATGCGGATGAAAAGTTGGAGATTGGTTTCAACGCCAAATACCTGCTTGAAATCGCCAGCCAAGTGGATCGCGAAAACGCGGTATTCATGTTCAATTCATCGGGTGACCCGACCTTGATGCGCGAAGGCAATGACACAAGCGCCATCTATGTTGTCATGCCGATGCGGGTCTAAGGCGCCGCGCGCGCCTCGTAGATTGAAAGTGCGCGCAGGATGAGTGCCTATATTTCGAATTTGCATTTGTCGCATTTTCGCAGCCATCGTGGTCTGCGGCTCTCCTTTGATGGGCGGCCTGTCGCGATTTACGGGCCAAATGGCGCGGGCAAGACGAATATTCTTGAAGCGATTTCGATGCTCTCCCCAGGTCGAGGATTGCGCCGTGCCGCGTCCGAGGAGTTGATCCGCCGTCCCGAAGTGATTGGATGGCGCGTGGCGGCGACCTTGCAGATTGACGAGACCCCGCATGAGATCATCACCCGCGCCGAGCCAAGCAGCCCGCGACAGGTCGAGATAGATGAGAAAACCGCGCCCCAATTGGCGCTTGCGCGGCTTTTGCGGATGGTTTGGCTTGTGCCATCACAAGATCGTCTTTGGATTGAGGGGGCAGAAGGGCGCAGACGATTTTTGGACCGGATCACCTTGAGCTTTTTCCCTGAGCATGGGGAGGCGGTTTTGGCCTATGAGAAAGCCATGCGGGACCGCAACCGCCTGTTAAAGGATCAGGTGCGCGATGCGAACTGGTATGGCGCGCTTGAGCGGCAGATGATGGGTGCCGCAGAGCAAATTTACGCCAATCGCAGCGCGGCGCTAACCCGCATTTCCGCTGCCCAAGATGAGGCAGAAACCAGTTTCCCTATGGCAGACCTCACATTGGAGGAGGGGGATGGGTTCACCACGCCTGATGAATTGGCCAGTTTTTGGTCTGATACGCGTGCGCGCGACATGGCAGCAGGGCGCACGCTTATCGGCCCACATCGCACTGACCTTGGCGCGATCTATCGCGCGAAGGACGCGCCCGCACGGCAATGTTCCACGGGGGAACAAAAGGCACTTCTGGTCTCTCTCATTCTGGCCAATGCCCGTGCCCTCAAACAGGACACAGGACGCGCGCCTTTGGTGCTGCTGGATGAGGTGGCTGCGCATCTTGATGCAGATCGCCGCGCAGCCCTTTTTGACGAGATATGCGCGCTTAACGCTCAAGCCTTCTTGACAGGGACAGGGGCGGAATTGTTCATGGAGTTTGGCACGCGGTCGCAGGATGTGCCGCTTGGCCTTTGAAGGCCACTTATAGGACTGATCATGACACTCACCCTTGCCCAACTGGCGCTTTATGCGGGCGCATTGTTTGTGTTGTTTCTGACGCCTGGCCCTGTCTGGCTCGCTTTGACGGCGCGCACCTTGGCCCATGGGATCAAAGGTGCGTTTCCCCTGATGCTTGGCGTGGCCATTGGCGATGCGGCTTGGTCGGTGCTGGCCTTGGTGGGGCTTGCATGGATTGTCGCAAGTTTCGACTGGGTGATGGAGGCGCTGCGTTGGCTTGCGGTTGTCGTTTTCGCGGGTATGGGGGTGATGCTGATCCGCCATGCTGATGTGAAAATCAGCGCCGATAGCCGTCTTAATCGCAAAGGGGTCTGGGCGGGGTTTGTCGCCGGGCTTGCGGTGATCCTCGCCAACCCCAAAGCGATCTTGTTTTATATGGGGATGCTGCCAGGCTTCTTTGATCTGACAACCGTGACGGTGATAGATATTGTCGTGATCGGGGTGATTTCGATGGCGGTGCCTTTGGTGGGCAATGTCTTTTTCGCCATATTCGTGGATCGCGCGCGCCGCCTTGTGACCAATCCTGATGCCTTGGCACGGATCAACAAAGTGGCAGGGGGTCTGTTGATCTTGGTCGCAGTGGCGATTGCGGTCTTCAACCGCTAAATATTGTGGCAAAGGCGTGACATTCCCACAACAACGCGTTATAAAATGGCACAAGAAACAGGCAGAGGTCCAGATGGCCGAAAACGCGCCCGCACCACAAGAGTATGGTGCAGATTCCATTAAAGTTCTCAAAGGCTTAGAGGCGGTTCGCAAGCGCCCTGGTATGTATATCGGGGATACCGATGACGGCTCAGGCCTGCATCACATGGTCTATGAGGTTGTCGATAACGGCATTGACGAGGCCTTAGCGGGCCATGCGACCCAAGTGTCCGTGAAAATTCATGCCGATAATTCGGTTTCCGTGCGCGATAATGGCCGCGGCATCCCCGTGGATATGCACACTGAGGAGGGGGTTTCTGCAGCGGAAGTGATCATGACGCAGCTGCACGCGGGCGGTAAATTCGACCAGAATTCCTACAAGGTTTCGGGCGGCTTGCACGGCGTGGGTGTGTCCGTTGTGAACGCCTTGTCGGATTGGTTGGAGTTGCGCATTTGGCGCAACGGCAAGGAACATTACGCGAAATTCGAACGGGGTGATACGGTCGAACATCTGCGCGTTGTGGGGGATGCGGAAGGCGAAAAAGGCACCGAGGTGCGGTTCTTGGCTTCGCTGACCACGTTCTCGAACCTCGACTATGTGTTCAAAACTCTGGAAAGCCGTCTGCGCGAATTGGCGTTTCTTAATTCTGGCGTGAAGATCATTCTTGAGGATGAGCGCCCCGCCGAACCATTGCGCACCGAAATGGTCTATGACGGTGGTGTGCGGGAGTTTGTGAAATACATTGACCGCTCCAAATCGGGGATGCTGGACGAGCCGATTTTCATGTCGGGCGAGCGTGATGGCATCGGTGTTGAAGTCGCTATGTGGTGGAATGACAGCTAATATGAAAATGTGTTGCCCTTCACCAATAATACCTGCAGCGATGGTGGTATCATTGCGGCTTCGTGGCGCGTTGATCGCCGCGATCACCACGTTAAACACCAGTTTCCTGCGCCGCGAGAAGGTGAACGCGGCGAGGCGATGACGCGCGAAGGGTTGACCTGCGTGCTTTCGGTCAAAGTGGTCGATCCGGAAATTCCCTCCGGTGGTAGCCAGACCAAGGATAAGCTCGTCCCCATCCGAGGTGCGGCCAGTGCGGTTGAAAATCTGGTCAATGAAAAATTGGAGAATGGTCTGAGGAGCATCCGCAAGAGGCGCGCCATATTGTAGCAAAATCGTAGAGGCCGCCTTGCCTGAAGCCGCACGCAAGGCGCGCGGAGTTGACTCGCCGCAAAACGGCGATGGATGTGGCCAGCTTGCCCGGAAAATTGCGCAGATTGTCAGGAAAAAGGACCCCGTTAACTGGAATTGTTCCCTTTGTCGAAGGGGACAGCGCGGGGGCTCTGCCAAACAAGGTCGGTCACGCATAACCAAGCGGTGCTGCTGTTGCGCGGGAAAATTCTGAATGTGGAGCGCGCGCGCTTTGATCGGATGCTGTCGAGCCAAGAGATCGGCACGCTCATCACCGCGCTCGGCACAGGGATAGGGCGGGACGAATTTGATCTGTCCAAACTGCGCTACCATAAGATCGTCATCATGACCGATGCGGATGTTGATGGCGCGCATATTCGCACGCTGTTGTTGACCTTCTTCTTCCGCCAGATGCCCCAGATTATCGAGGCGGGGAACCTCTTTATCGCGCAGCCGCCACTGTATAAAGTCGCGCGCGGCAAGTCGGAGGTCTATCTCAAAGATCAGGCCGCACTTGAGGATTACCTGATCCAAATGGGCGTTGATGGGGCCGTGTTGCGGATGCCATCGGGTGAAGAAATCGCAGGCGCGGATTTGGCCCGCGTGGTTGAGGGCGCGCGCGCCTTTCGCCGTGTGTTGGAGGCTTTCCCGACCCACTATCCGCGCCACATTCTGGAACAAGCTGCGCTTGCGGGCGGGTTTGACCAAGAACAGCTGAACCGTGACCTGCAATCGGTGGCCGATCAAATCGCGGCGCGTCTTGATCAGGTGGCGGTGGAATATGAGCGCGGTTGGCAAGGGCGCATCACCCAAGATCACGGCATCCGCCTCAGCCGCGTGTTGCGCGGCGTTGAGGAAATTCGCAATCTAGATGGGGCCGTTCTGCGCTCAGGCGAGGCGCGCAAGCTGTCCACGGTCAGCGCCGAGACCCGCGAGATTTTTGCAAAACCCGCTCACCTGGCCCGCAAGGAGCGCAGCCAAATCATCCACGGGCCGACCGAATTGCTGGACGCTATTCTGGCCGAGGGTGAAAAGGGTCTGACCCTGCAACGCTACAAGGGCTTGGGTGAGATGAACCCAAGCCAGCTTTGGGAAACCACCCTTGACCCAGAGGCGCGCACCTTGTTGCAGGTGAAAATTGATGATCTGGCTGATGCCGATGACATCTTCACCAAGCTGATGGGGGATGTGGTGGAACCCCGCCGCGAATTCATCCAAGCCAATGCGCTGAGTGTTGAGAATTTGGATTTCTAAAAATCGCAAAGCCCTCCATTGTGGGGGCTTTGGCCTACCCGTCTAGGCCCGAGGGGCCGAATTTTAGAATGACGGGAACCACCAATTCTTCCTCATCTTGCAGATGTCGATCCAACAGACGGGACAGGCGGGTCATTTCGCGCTCAAGCGGTGCAATTGCATCTGGCCCTTTGCCCCCCATTGCGCCCGTTATCGCGGTATTTGCCGCCGTGGCAAACTCCGCCAAAAGCGGATCAAGCGCGTGGTGGTCTCGATCCAGAATATCGAAGCCGCGCTCAAGTTTCGGCTCTTTTTGCACGAGAAGCGGAAAGTAATGCTGATCCTCGATCATGTGATGGCCGTGCAATTGCTCCAATAACATCCCGCCAAAGCGGGATACATTCCGCGCAAAGCTCTGCGGATCACTCTTGCGGTCTAGTGCGTCTTGCACAGCATCCGTCAACATCGCGTCAAGGCGGCGGAACATCAGGTGACGATCCAGCCAGAACGCAACTAAGCCACCAAAATTCGGATGGGCTTGCCATGTTTCGCGCGGATAATCCTGCAACAGACTGCGCAGCGCATCGGGGAGGCCCTCGCGATGGGCCAGTGCAAGAATATCTTCTTCATTCATCGTGAACCTCTCATCGAAAAGGGCCGCTGGTAACAGCGGCCCTTCGAGAAATCAGGAGGTGGGCGCGGTTAGGAAATCATCGCCCAGCCATTTCGGTTATTGCCCTTAAGGCTGCTTAAAGGCGCACCTCCATCGCTGTCCCGAACCCTATCTCCAATACCTCTCTAGACACTGGATCACCTCCTTTCATTGCGTTTCAGTTATCCACAGGTTGCCACATATTTTGTGTTTGTCAAAAGTTTTTACGCAACCTGTGCCAAAACTTTGCGGGTAATCAGCCGGAAAGGGACAAGCGCGATCAGCGCAAGTGCGAGCTTGACCAACCAGTCCGCAATGGCAAGGGACACCCACAACGGCGCCTCGGGGCCATAGCCCAAGATCGGTAATATTTCACCCGCCCAAGAGACATCATTCGCAGGCTCAAGGAAGCTGAGGCTTGCCGAAAAGGCGATGGTGAAAAACAGCGCAGTATCAACGCTCGACCCAATCAATGTTGAAACAACGGGCGCACGCCACCATGCGCCAGCGCGCAGGCGGTCAAAGATGGCCACATCCATCAGCTGCGCAACGAGGAACGCAAGACCAGAGCCGAATGCGATACGCAGGGTCACCAACGGTCCAAATTCACCCATGATCTGCGTGCCGATAAGGGAACAGATTACGCCCGTCACAAAGCCGGCCAAGACGACACGCCGCGCTGCCGTAGGGCCATAAATGCGGTTCATGATGTCGGTCACCAAAAAGGCAAGCGGATAGGTAAAGGCGCCCCAGGTCAGCCAATTGCCGAATAGAAACTGCACAAGGATATTCGAGGCCAGAACGATGGCCGCCATGGCAAGGATGCCAGGAAGGTAAGACGTTTTCATAATGTTCATCCGTTTTGACAAGGTAGTCGGAGACTTGGCCCCGCGCGCATCGCAGGACAGAGCGCGCTCTATGCTGATTGCCCAGTTTGTGCAAGCGCTGAAATGGCTCCGGCCACATTGCGGCTTGCCTCAGGTGTCATAGCGGCCAGATTAACGCGGCTGTCATCGACCAGATAAATCCCCCGCGCGTTGCGCAAGTGATGCACTTCATCGGGGCTGAGGCCCAGAAGCGAGAACATCCCGCGTTGTGCCGCGATCTGATCCGCCAAATCCGCCATTTGATGACGGCGCAAATCCGCTGCAAAGCATTGCCGGTTTGCATCAATTTCGGCACGCATGGCCGACAGCTCGGCTATCCAGTTGGCGCGCAGCGTTTCATCATCCAAAATCACCTGCACTACCCGCGCGCCATGATCTGGCGGAAAAGCGTAATTCTGGCGATTGAGCCACGTCAGCAAGCCTTGCATCTCAGATTGTATGGCGGGGGTTTGACATTGCGCCAGCACCGCACCCACGCGATCACGATAAAGCCCAAAGGATTTCGATGCAGAAAACCCAACCAAAACCTCGGGACATTCGGCGGCAATCATCCGTAACCCTGCAAGGTCCGCCTCCACCCCGCGGCCAAAGCCCAGATAGGCCATATCAATCACGGGCAAGGCGCCGCGAGCGGCAAGTGTCACAGCGATGCCGTGCCAAATCTCTGAGCTTGGCTCAATCCCCGTTGGATTGTGACAGCACCCATGAAGCACCACCGCATCGCCGCGCGCGATCTGCGCCAAATCAGCCATCAAGCCCGTATGATCCAATCCGCCTGTTGTCGCATCGCGGAAGCGGTAGGTTTCAACCCGCAGACCCAAATAGTGCAGGATGGAGGCGTGATTGGGCCATGTCGGTTCAGGCAGCCAGACGGTCAGGCTTGGGCGTAGATATTTCAGCGCTTCGAAACATTGGCGCAGCGCCCCTGTGCCGCCAGGCGTGGCAATCGCGGCTTTGGCCCCGCGCGTGGCGAACAGCAAATCCTCAACCGCCTCAAGATAGGCTTTGTCACCTGCCAGAGAGATGTAGGACTTGCTTTTCTGCGCCTCCCAAACCTGTTGCTCCGCCGCTTTGACCGCAGCCATGATGGGGGTCTGCCCTTGGCTGTTGCGATAGACGCCCACGCCAAGGTCGATCTTTTCTGGGCGCGGATCAGCGGCAAAAATCCCCATCAAACGGATGATTTTATCAGATTCGGGGGCGGTCAGCGTTTCAAACATCATGGGCCTTTAGGCGGGGTGAAGCGATGTGTCTCTGTCACGGGTTAAAACGCGGCAGCGGTTCTCGAACCGCTCGGCGACAAAACCCAAAGATTCATAGAGCGCCAGTGCGCGTGGATGGTCAAGCGTGCAGGTGTTCACGGTTACGGACGTCACGCCAACACCCGCCCATGCCTGATCCAAGGCCTGCATCAACAAGGCGGTGCCAAGGCCTTGACCCACCGCATTTGGCGTGAGGCCGAAATAAGCCAGATCGCAGGTTCCGTTTTCGATAAAGTCCAACATGAAAAACCCCTGTGGCACGCCTGCGCGCATGGCAACCCACAGTTCAACCAACGGATTTTCAAGATAGGCGCGCAGCTCCGCCTCGGGACGATTATGTTGATCCACCCATTCATAATCACGCCCTACCGCATCATAGAGCGCGAAAAAATACCACAGGGGCGGGGCGATGGCGTGCTCCAGCGTGATGCCATGGGGCAGCGCGCTTTTGCGCGCAGGTTGCGTTGTCATGCGCAAAAATGTCACCCGATAGGGAACCTCTGTCCCCGCCTTAATCAGGCTCATCCCGTCTCGACTTTCAACTGATCGAATTGCCCCCATTCGGCCCAAGACCCATCATAAAGCGCGTGATCGCGATGCCCTAACATCTCAAGGCCCAAGGACAAAATGGCCGCTGTTACACCCGATCCGCAACTTGTGATGATCCGCCGCTCTAGGTCAACGCCCGCATCTGTGAATGCCGTGCGCAGCGCCTCCCCCTTTTTCATCGTGCCATCGGCGTTGAGAAGCGTCGCATAATGCACGTTCACCGAGCCAGGGATATGTCCCGCGCGCAACCCCGCGCGGGGTTCAGGTTCATCCCCACGGAAACGGGCAGGGCCGCGGGCATCGACAATTTGCCAGTCGCGCAGTTTCACGGCAGCCGCAACTTGGGTCACGTCTTTGACCAGATGGGCCTGACGCTGCGCGGTCATATGGCGGTCGCGTAGGATGGGGGCCATATCCTCCATGGGGCGGCCTTCGGTCTTCCACTTGTTCAAGCCACCATCCAGAACCGCGATGTCGGTTTTCCCCATGAGGCGAAACAGCCACCAAACGCGCGCGGCGGAAAACAAACCCGCCCCGTCATAGACCACCACTTGGTGCCCATCCCCCACACCCATGGCGCGCATCCGCGACATGAATTTTTCAGCAGGAGGGGCCATGTGCGGCAAGGCGGATTGCGTGTCGCTGATCTCGTCAATATCAAAGAAGCGTGCGCCTGGAATGTGGCCTGCTGCGTATTCGGCACGGGCATCGCGCCCCATATCGGGGAGATACCAGGACGCATCCAAAATACGCAGATCAGGGTCCGACAGATGCGCCGCCAACCAATCGGTGGATACGAGTGTTTTGGGATCATCTGTCATAGCAAGCTCCAAAGCGCGGCAAGATCAAAAACCTGTCGCCAAAATTTAGTGCATATCAAGAGGGAGGCAAAGAGCGCACGGTGCTTTAGCCATTTTGTTTCAGAAGCCGCTGCTTTTGGCGGTTCCAATCGCGCTTGGCGCTTGTTTCGCGCTTGTCAGAGGTCTTTTTACCTTTTGCGACCCCAATTTTCATTTTCACGATGCCACGGTCGTTGAAATACATGACCAAAGGCACGAGGGTCATCCCCTCGCGCTGGGATGCGTTCCAAAGCCGTGCCATCTCGCGTTTGGAGCACAGCAATTTGCGCCGCCGCTTTTCCTCATGGCCCCACGTTTTGGCTTGGGCATAGGGTGCGATATAGCTGTTCACCAACCACAATTCGCCATTCTCGACCGCGGCATAGCTTTCGGCAATATTCGACTGACCTTGGCGCAGGGATTTCACCTCTGAGCCTTGCAGAATGATGCCAACTTCAAGGTCCGATTCAATCGCGTAGTCAAACCGCGCGCGGCGATTTTCGGCGATGACCTTGTAGTTTTTATTTTCGTCTTTCTTTGCCATCTCGGCCCTTTTAACGGATCAGCCGATCAGTCCCGCGTGTTGCATCGCTGATTTGATCCGCGCTTTCGTTCCTTCGCTCAGCGTGGTCAAAGGGAGGCGCACCTCTTCAGCCGCGCGATCCAGAAGCGACAGGCCATATTTGGCCCCTGCAACCCCAGGCTCAAGGAAAATCGCCTCATGCAGGGGCATGAGCTTGTCTTGATAGTCGAGTGCGGCGGAGTAATCCCCGCGCAACGTGGCCTCCTGCATCGCGGCGCATAGGGCAGGGGCGACATTCGCCGTGACCGAGATGCAGCCAACACCTCCTTGTGCGTTAAAGCCAACCGCGGTTGCATCCTCGCCTGACAGCTGCACGAAATCCGTGCCGCAGGTGATGCGCTGCTTTGGCACGCGGCTGAGATCCCCTGTGGCGTCCTTGACCCCGATGATATGGGGCAGCTTGGCCAGCGCGCCCATTGTGTCGGGCATCATATCCACCACAGAACGGGGTGGAATGTTGTAGATTATGATCGGGATACCAACCGCGTTCAGCGCCTCGAAATGCGCGATCATGCCTGCTTGGGTTGGCTTGTTGTAATAGGGTGTGACAACCAATGCCGCCTCTGCCCCCACATCCTTGGCGAATTGGACAAAGCGCAGAGCCTCGACTGTGTTGTTTGACCCCGCCCCTGCAATCACAGGCACACGTCCTGCTGCGGTTTTCACAACGGCCTTGATCACGGCCTCATGTTCTTCGTGGCTCAAGGTTGGGCTTTCGCCTGTTGTGCCCACGGGCACAAGACCGTGACTGCCTTCGGCAATCTGCCATTCCACAAGTTTCTCAAGCGTGCCGAAATCAACAGCGCCGTTTGCAAACGGCGTCACCAATGCGGGCATAGAGCCTTTGAACATGACACGCTTCCTTTTTCTTCATGGTTCTGGACAGATATTCCATCTCGCCGCCCACCATAGGTGCAAGACCGCGCGGACACTAGCGATCTTCGAGAGAATTGCCAAGTTCCTCTCTTGCAGATGGTGGGCGAAGATATAGCTTGAGCTACAAGAGAGGCGCGGCACGATGCCCGAGCAGAAAAAGATTGGCCAAGAGTTAGGGGAACACGCATGACAGGCGCTGCAAAACGGGTATTGGGCAAGGCCCTGGGATTGTCAAATTTCATTCTGGCGGCCTGTTTGATATGTGCGACTTTGACCATATCTGCCCGTGCGCTTGAGGCGCAGTCACCTGTGTCCGAGGCAATCGCCGCAGCCAACAGTCGAGATTTCGACCGCGCGCGCGCGTTGCAATCGACTCTCTCCGATGCCGTTGGCCGCGATATTGTTTCTTGGGTGATGTTGCGCGCCGAAGGCGGGCGTGCTGCGGAGTATCGTGATTTCCTCGACCGCCGTGCGGATTGGCCGGGGTTGGACTATCTTCATCGGCAGGGCGAGGCGGCGTTGGCTGATGGCACAACTTCCGATCAGATCATCGCCTATTTTGGGGGTGAAATGCCACGAACCGCCGATGGGCTTCGCGCGCTATTGGCAGCATATGAGACGCGCGGGGATCGCAGTGCCTACCAAAGGGTTTTGCGCGATTCTTGGGTGTCCATGCCGCTTGATCGCGGCCTCGTTGCGGATCTCTCGGCGCGCCATGCAAGCGAAGTTGCACCGCTCCATTTTGCGCGACTTGATATGCTCCTTTGGGAAGGTGAAGCCGCCTTGGCCGAGCAGATCATGGCCCAAATGGATGCATCTGCGCGGGCTTTGGCGGCCGCGCGAATGGCCTTGCGTGCGGGTCAAAGCAACGGGATCAACGGGTTGATTGACGCCGTTCCCAGCCAATATGCGAATGATGCAGGGCTGGCCTTCGAGCGGTTCCGTTGGCGGATGGAAGCAGGGCTGTGGGATGGCGCGCGCGAGATGATTTTGGCGCGTTCCACCTCTGCCGAAGCCTTGGGTCGCCCCGAATATTGGGCGTGGCGGCGTGCCTCATTGGCGCGTGATGTGATGCGCGATGGTGATTTTGCGCAGGCCTATCAATTGGCCGCGCCGCATTTTCTCTCGCCTGAACGGGAGGCAAGCGATTATGCCGATTTGGAATGGATTGCGGGATACACGGCTTTAAAACTGGGTGATCCCGCGCGCGCGTTGCGCCATTTTGAATCCATGCGCGCTGTGGTTGCCTCACCCATTTCCCTCGGCCGTGCAGGCTACTGGATCGGGCGCGCGCATGAGGATATGGGCGCGGCTGAGGCTGCACGCGCAGCCTATGCTTTTGGCGCGCAATATCAATCGAGTTTCTATGGTCAACTGGCCGCTGAACGGGGTGGCCTTCCGCAGGATGAGGACTTTTTGGGGCGTGAGCAATTCGGCGATTGGCGGCAGTCTTCATTTGCGAATTCTTCGGTCTTTCATGCGGCGCTTTTGCTGCATCAAGCAGGTGAGGCGGATTTGGCCGAACGCTTCCTGACCCATCTCACCGAAAGCCTCAGTCGCGCCGATGCTGGCGCGCTTGGACAATTTGCATTGGAGCTGCGCGAGCCGCACTATGCGGTGATGATTGCAAAACGTGCAGCGCTTAACGGCCATGAAATCATGCCCGCCTACTTCCCTGTCACCGAGTTGGCCACGGCGGATTTGGGGTTTGATCCTGCGTTTATCCTGTCCATCGCGCGGCGCGAGTCCGAGTTCAACCCGACCGTGACGAGCCCTGCAGGTGCGCGCGGTTTGATGCAGGTGATGCCCCGCACCGCGCAAGCGGAGGCACGGCGGCAGGGTATTGCCTATGATGAATCCCGCCTGCTGCGTGATCCCGCATACAATGCGCGGCTTGGAGCAGGCTATCTCCAATATCTCAGCCAAGATTTTGGAACCAATCCTGTGCTCTTGGCGGTGGCCTACAATGCAGGGCCATCGCGCGCGACCACATGGATGGAGCGTTTTGGCGATCCCCGTGATCCATCAGTGGATATCGTGGATTGGATCGAGGCGGTGCCCTTCACCGAAACGCGAAATTATATCATGCGCGTTACGGAGTCTTTGCAGATTTACGAGGCGCGTCTGAGCGGGGCGCTTCAGCGTCCGCATCTGTCGGAACGGCTGAAACAGCGTTGATCTGCTCTTGGTTTGCTTTGGCGCGGGCGCGTGAAGCGTGAACAGGCCCGGCTACGACCAAGGGGCTGCGCCCAATCGCCACGTTTTCGCGCAGCACATCGCCAAAGACGAAATCCGATAATGGACGCAAAGGGCAATTGCAAAGGGCGAAGGGCTGCATGGCGCTGGCTTCAGCTTCATACAAGCGGGATCAACAGGTAATGGCCAAGCGCCCCAAGAACACAAAGTCCGGCCATCCCAGATCCACAACCGGTGCCATTGGGTCGATAACCAAATGCCGACCAAGGTCATGAAAATCGCCCCTGTTGTGCCTGTCCAAAAGAAACTGGTGGCGGCGCTATCCTCGCGCGAGACATAGCGCGTCAAAAGCCCATAGACCGCGAACATCAGCGCCGAGGCCAAAGGGATGAGCGCCTCAACCGCAAAAACCGTGACGCCTGGATTGAGGATCACCAAAATACCGATAAAGCCCGTGCCAATCGCAGCCCATCTGCGCCAGCCCACCTTTTCGCCCAAAATGGGGCCAGAAAGCGCGGCGATGAGCAAAGGATAACACGCGAAGATGGCGTGGCTTTCGACCAGCCCGAGCAGGGTAAAGGACAGAATGGCGACACAGATTTCAGCGGCCAGTAAAACGCCGCGAAAGGCTTGAAGAAAGGGCTGTTTGGTGGCTGCAACCCCACGCAAGCCGCCCACCTTTCGCGCGGAAATGGCCATGACAAATGCGGCAAAGAACCAATAGCGGATCATCACCACCATCATAACGTTATATTCTTGTGCAAGGTGGCGGCTGAACCCATCTTGGCTGGCAAAAACGATGGTGGTGGCCACCATCAAAAGAATACCTTTGCGGGTGTTTTGTTCGATCACCGTTTGCATCCCTTTGTCATATGGCGTTTGCGACCAAAACCTTGGACGCGCGTCACCGTGAACCCTGCGGTTTCAAGTGCGCGGCGCACCGCACCCGCCGCCGTGTAAGTTGCGCAGCTGCCGCCTTTTTTGGTATGGTCCGCAACGGCCTTCATCAGATGATCTTCCCAAAGTTCGGGGTTTTTGGCAGGTGAAAACCCGTCAAGAAACCATGCATCTGCGACCCCGTCCCATTGCGGCACAGTCACACGGGCATCCCCCAAAATAAGCTGCAAGACGTAATCGGGGCCAATGATCTGCTGTGGTAAATCTGGGGCTTGGGTCAGCGCGGTGCAGGCATCCGCAGGCAAGGCCGCGTGATGCGCCCCCCATGCGCGGATCAAATCGGCGCTTTGCAATGGGAAGGCCTCAAAAGATGTGAAATGCAACACGCCCTTGATTTCAGCGGCGCGAAAGGCCGCGAGGCTTGCCAAAAAATTCAAGCCGGTGCCGAAGCCAAGCTCTGCAATATGAAACCCATCGCAGAACTGTTCGGGCAGGTCATTGCCGCGCAAGAAAACATGGGCCGTTTCCGCCAGCCCATTGTCGAGCGAAAAAAACGGATCATCGAATTGCAGCGACACGGGCACATCTCCCTTCCGCCATTCAAGGGGATGTGGCTGGCTCTTATCCATGGCTTGCCTTAAAAGACGCGCGACAGTGCGGGCTTGTGGCAAACTGAGCCTGTCGCCGAAATTTGGCAAGGGGCGAAATCATGCGCTATGATGTGACTGTCTTGGGGGCAGGGATTTTCGGCCTTGCCATTGCATGGGCCTGTGCCATGCGGGGCGCCAAGGTGCAGGTGATTGATCCAAACGGCATTGGCGCGGGTTCCTCTGGTGGTGTTGTGGGGGCGCTTGCGCCTCATGTGCCCGAGCAATGGAACGCCAAAAGCAGTTTCAATTCGAGGCGCTGGATGGCGCACGTTTTGGGCCGCTGTTTCACGATCAAGCAAACCTGCCCTCTGGTTATGCGCGGGTGGGAGCGCGTTTGAAGCCGATTTTGGACGCGGCTGGGTTGGAATTGGCGCGCGCGCGAGGACGGGGCCAAGACCCATTGGCAGGGGCGCTATATCTGGGAGGTTCGCCCTGCCGCCGATTACGCGCCATGGATGCAAGCCCCACGGCGCAGGTGATTTATGACAGCCTCAGTGCACGGCTTGCGCCGCGTCAGGGTTTAGCCGCTTTGGCTGCGGCTGCAGGCCAAGGGCGGGCAGATTGTCAGCGATGCCCCAGTGATGGGGAACATGGTCGACCACAGGCGCAGCAGGCTTGATGGAACTGTCCATGCGTTTGGCGCAGTGGTGGGCGCGGGTCAAAGGGCAGGCTGCGATTCTTGAAGGCGGATATGGGACGCCTCCGCTGGCTGTTTATAGACGGGGTGCATTTCGTGCCGCATGAGGGGACGCAGGGCCGCGGTCGGAACCATTGGGTCAACATCCGAGCGCGACGTGATCATCCATCCGCAACAGATGCACATCACCAGTGCGCTCATCGACAAAGCGCGCGCACTTTGCCCCGCTGTCGGATGCACGGGTTGTGGCCCGCTGGGCGGGTCTCCCACGCGCCAAAGCCGCGCACCCATGCTGGGGCGGCATCCGCTCAGGCCAGATCATTTCATCGCCAATGGGGGGTTCAAAATCGGCTTCGGCATCGCCCCCCGTGTGGCCGATGTTATGGCTGATCTTGTGCTAGAGGGGCGCGACAGCATCCCGCCCGATTTCGCGCCAGAACGCTCCTTGCCCTAAAGGGCAGCAGCGCGGCGCAATTCCGTCATCAACTCATCAAGGGTTTTTTGTGCGCGTTCGTTGGCCAATTTTGCACCTTCAAATTGATCCGACCCATGCGCAAGACATAATTCTGGTCCTGTCAGAAGACGCGGACGGAACGGTGTCAGGCAAAGGCGCAGGGAATATTGCGCGCGCTCACCCCCCGCGCGACCATCAGCGGAAGACATGATCGCAACGGGTTTGTCCTGCCAAGGGTTGGGTTTGGTGCGACTGACCCAATCCAGCGCATTTTTCAAAACCCCTGAAAGCGCCTTGTTATATTCTGGTGTGGAGATGATCACCGCATCGGCGGCTGCGATTTGGTCGCGCAATCGAGTGACGCTATCTGGGATGCCCTCCTGCGCTTCCATGTCGCCATCATAAAGCGGCAGACGCAAATCGCCTTCGATAAATTCCGCAGGGTTGAAGCTGCGTGCGGCGCTGTTCATCAGTTTACGGTTGCTTGACTGCGCGCGTAATGCGCCGCAGAGGCCAAGTAATCTTCCACTGGACATTGATCCCTCACCTTTATCTATGGTTTGGTCACAGATAGAGCAGAACGCGGATCATACAATGACACATCCCTCGCGCCATGGCGGAAAAATCCTTGCCGATCAACTTGCGGCGCATGGCGTGCGGCGTGTTTTTTCCGTGCCTGGTGAAAGCTTTCTGGCGGCATTGGACGGGCTTTACGATCACCAGATCGAAAACATCGTTTGCCGCCAAGAGGGGGGCGCGGCGATGATGGCGGAGGCCCATGCCAAAACCACGGGCGAGGTGGGTGTGGTCTTTGTCACCCGTGGGCCGGGGGCCAGCAATGCCGCATCTGGCCTGCACGTGGCCATGCATGACAGCACCCCGTTGATCTGCTTTGTTGGACAGGTTCCGCTGTCCCATCGCGATCGCGCCGCCTTCCAAGAGGTGGATTACCGGGCCTTTTTTGGCCCGCTTGTGAAATGGGTGGCGGAGGTGGAACAGACCGATCGATTGCCCGAATATATCGCCCGGGCGTTTCGCGTGGCGCAATCGGGCCGCAAGGGGCCCGTGGTTTTGGCGCTGCCCGAGGATATTCTCTCGGCTGTGGCAGACTGCGCTGATTTGGCCCCTTCGGTTGCTTGTCCCTCTTCGCCTGATCCGCAGATTGTGCGTGGGTGGCTTGGCGCGCTTGCCGCGTGTAAATCACCCATGATCGTGGTGGGTGGCAGCGATTGGTCAGAACAGGCCCGCGCCGATGCAGAGGCGCTTGCTGCGCAATTGGACATCCCCATTGCCACCAGTTTCAGGCGGCAGGATTATATTGACAACCAGCATTCTTGTTTTGCTGGGTATTTGGGTGTCGGGGCCTGTCCTGCGACCATGCAAAGTTTCGCCAAGGCGGATGCGGTTCTGGCCCTTGGCACCCGTTTGGGTGAAGTGGTGGCAGGCGGATATGATTTGCGGGATCCGCGCGCGCCGTGGCAGGGGCGTCTTTATCACGCGCATCCTGACCCCGATGAATTGGGCCGCGTCTATCGCCCCGATGCAGGAATTGTGTGCGATATTCCCGCATTTCTAAAGGTGGCGCGGGCGGTTCTAGACGACATCCCCGCACAAGATCAGGGCCGTGCAGCGCGCGCGCATGATGCCTATCGCGCATGGCAAAACCCGCACGCCACAACGGGCGATGTGCGGCTTGAGGAGGTGGTGCTTGAGATGTCCCGCATCCTTGGAAATCGTGGTATCATGACAAATGGTGCGGGCAATTATGCGGCTTTTGTGCATCGCTATTTTGCCTATCGCCGCTATGGCCAGCAGCTTGCCCCGACCTCTGGCTCTATGGGATATGGCCTGCCTGCGGCAGTCGCAGCCAAATTGGCGCATCGTGAAACCCCTGTGATTTGCATGGCGGGAGATGGCTGTGTGCAGATGACATTGCAGGAGCTGTCCACCGCGCGACAATTCGAGGCGGATATCATTGTGGTGATTGCCAATAATGGCCGCTACGGCACGATACGTATGCACCAAGAAAAGACCTATCCCGCCCGTGTGTCGGGCACGGATTTGTTCAATCCTGATTATGTCGCCTTGGCGGCGGCCTATGGGGGGACAGGGCATTTGGTGACGCGAACCGCTGATTTCGCGCCTGCCTTCGAGGCAGCCTTGCGGGGTGGCTTGCATCTGATCGAATTGCGGCTTGACCCCGATATGCTCGCGCCTTCCTTCAACCTCTCTGATCTCAAAGGGTAGGTCGCGCGCTCACCGCTTGCGCCGCAGCCCCAAGCGCAGTAAATGGCCCATATGACACGGGTGTTTGACATGGATGATCGCGCGCGCCTGCCGTGGCGCTTTTTCGGGCGTGCCTCTGGTGACAGGGGGCGTTTGTCGTCCTTGTGACGCAAACCCATTTCCCTGATCCAACCGCCCGTAAGGAGTAAAGACATGACCGCAGGAAAAACCCTTTATGACAAAATCTGGGATGCCCATCTCGTCCATGAGGCTGATGATGGCACCTGCCTTTTGTATATTGATCGCCACCTTGTGCATGAGGTGACAAGCCCGCAAGCCTTTGAGGGTCTGCGCATGGCGGGGCGCATGGTGCGTGCGCCTGAGAAAACCATCGCCGTTCCAGATCACAATGTGCCGACCACAGCTGATCGCCTCAAAGGTGGCATGAATGAGGAAAGCCGCATTCAGGTCGAGGCGCTTGACAAAAACGCCAAGGATTTTGGAATCCATTACTATCCTGTTTCCGATATTCGTCAGGGCATTGTGCATATCGTTGGCCCCGAGCAAGGTTGGACTTTGCCTGGCATGACCGTGGTTTGCGGCGACAGTCACACCGCGACCCATGGGGCCTTTGGGGCGCTTGCGCATGGGATTGGCACATCCGAGGTGGAGCACGTTTTGGCCACCCAGACCCTGATTCAGAAAAAATCCAAGAACATGAAGGTCGAGATCACAGGCAGTCTGCGCCCGGGTGTAACGGCTAAGGACATTACCCTATCCGTTATTGGCCATACAGGCACCGCAGGTGGCACGGGCTATGTGATTGAATATTGCGGCCAAGCCATTCGCGAATTGTCGATGGAAGGGCGCATGACTGTTTGCAACATGGCGATTGAGGGCGGCGCGCGCGCTGGCCTGATCGCCCCCGATGACAAGACCTTTGACTATGTCATGGGCCGCCCGCACGCGCCAAAAGGCGCACAGTGGGAGGCCGCTTTGGCGTGGTGGAAAACCCTGTTCTCGGATGAGGATGCACATTGGGATAAAGTGATCACCATCAAGGGGGAGGATATCGCGCCTGTGGTGACATGGGGCACCAGCCCAGAGGATGTTTTGCCGATCACCGATGTTGTCCCCGCACCTGAGAATTTCAAAGGCGGCAAGGTTGATGCCGCGCGCCGTTCGTTGGAATACATGGGCCTGAAACCCGGTCAGCGTTTGCAGGATGTCGAGATTGACACTGTGTTTATCGGCTCCTGCACCAATGGCCGGATAGAGGATTTGCGCGCCGCAGCCGCGATCTTGAAAGGCAAGAAAATCGCGGTAAAACGCGCCATGGTTGTGCCGGGCTCAGGTCTGGTGCGTGCGCAGGCCGAGGAAGAAGGGCTTGCGGATATCTTCAAAGAAGCGGGCTTTGAATGGCGCTTGGCGGGATGTTCCATGTGCCTTGCGATGAACCCGATCAGCTTCAGCCAGGTGAGCGCTGTGCTGCCACATCGAACCGCAGCTTTGAAGTCGGCAGGGCGGTGGCCGCACCCGACCCGGTAGGCCGCCATGGCGGCGGCAGCTGGGTCGCTTGACCGATGTGCGCGAGATGATTTGAACCGCGCGCAAACGGATGAAAAAAGCCCCGCCAATAGCGGGGCTTTTTTGTTGCGTCAGAGCAATGTGCGTTCGACCACCCAATAGGCGCCGATGGCGGAAATCGCCAATGAGGCAGGAATGGCGATGTAGGGGCGATACCAATCGCGCGTGCCAAACCAAAGGCCCACGGCGAGGTAAGCCAGACCAATCACGGCAAGCTGTCCAAATTCGACACCGATGTTGAATCCGACCAAAGCCACGCCGAAACGTTCGGCCGTGATCCCAAAATCCCCCAACACCGAGGCAAAGCCCAGCCCGTGCAGCAGGCCAAACCCAAACACCAGTGCGGTACGGGCGCGCAGGTTTTCGCGGCCAAGGATGTTTTCAATGCCGACATAGACGATGGAAGCGGCGATCAATGGCTCGACAATTGATCCCGGCACCCGCACGATATCGAGACTGGCAAGGGCCAAGGTGATCGTATGGGCCAAGGTGAACGCTGTGACCTGAAACAAAAGCGGCCTCAGGCGCAGCGAAAAGAAGAACAGCCCCAAGACAAAGAGGATATGATCGATCCCAAGCGGGATGATATGTTCAAATCCCGCAACGACATAGCGTGTAAACACATCCCATGCGCCCTCGGTCAGCGCCCCTTCGCGGGGGAGGGGCTCGGACAAATCCCCGTTGGTCAAAAACGCCTGATACGCATCCGCGCCACCGCCCATTTGCCGCAGGACCAATTCACCATAGGCCGCAATCCATCCGATCTGCACGGGGGCGCTGCCTTCGGGCAAATCTGCGCGCAATGTCAAGCTCGTGTCGCGTGGCAGATCAAGATCAGGGTTGGGTTCGATTGTGATATCAATCAATTCGGGCGTTACTGTCACGCCATCGACAACGATGCGGATGTTGTCTTGAATGCGTGGCCAGGCCGCCTCAAAGGCGGCGCGCAAATCTTCGGGCGATTGCGCGCGCAGTTGATCATAGATCAGCGCCTCTGGCGCATCATTTGTGTTCTCCAGCCCCGCAAGGTTGATGCCTGCGATTAAAGGCTCCAAGGTGAGGTGGATAAACATTTGAAGCTCGGTTGCCTCAACAGACACTTCCGCCACGGCGGGCCGAATTTCATGGGCGCGCAGGGCGTTTGCGGACAGAGAGAGTGCAGCAAAAAACAACAATGTGATCGTGGTAAGATTTGACAAAATGCGATGAAAGATCATGGTCAGGGCCTGTCATTGGGAAGGTATGAAATGCGATTATTGATTGTGGCGAACATTGGCGCAATTCTACTGGCGGGCAAGGCGTTTGGCCATGAATTCTGGATTGATGCCGAAAAATATATGGTGCCGTCAGGCGCGGAGGTCACAGCGGATTTGCGTGTAGGCAGTGAATTTCGGGGTGCGCCCATGGTCTATTTGCCGCGCGATTTTACACGGTTTGAGATAGCCGATGCCCAAGGTATGCGACCAATCGAGGGGCGCTTTGGAGATCGTCCTGCGGCACGAGTGTCGGATGTTTCAGATGGGCTTGCGGTGATGATCCATGAAACGACTTCCAAGATTGTAACTTGGCGGGAATGGGCGGATTTCGCAGCCTTTGCCGCGCATAAGGATTTCGCGGATATCGAGGCGCGCCATGTGGCGCGCAATCTGCCGCGTGATGGCTTTTCTGAAACCTACAGCCGCCATGTCAAAGCGCTTTTCGCGGTTGGTGATGGAGCGGGGCAGGATCGCGCTTTTGGGCTTTCGACTGAATTTGTGGCCTTGGAAAATCCATATATAGATCAGATGGAAGATGGGTTTTTGTTGCAAGTTTTGGATCGGAACATACCCCGTCCGAATGTGCAGGTAGAGCTGTTCGCCCGTAGCCCTGAAGGTGAGGTCACCATCACCTTGCATCGGACGGATGCCGCGGGCCACGTGAATTTGCCTGTGCGCTCGGGTTTTGAGTATTTTGCTGATGCTGTGGTTCTGGATGCGCTGCCTGCAACGGGTGATGGGGCGGTTTGGGGCACCCGTTGGGCGGGCCTCAGCTTCATGATCCCCTAGCCAGTTTGGCTTCTTGCTTGCCCCGCGTACCGAGATTGGTTAAAGCCAATGCGATCTCAAGGAGAGGCCCATGGACAAGTTCACCACCCTGACGGGCATCGCTGCCCCGCTGCCGCTGATCAATATCGATA
>JAGYKZ010000028.1 GCA_018401385.1 Roseicyclus sp. | reverse complement strand
TGAATGTTGTGCAAAATATGGCCGTTTCGGACATAATATTTCGCAAAACTGGCAAATCGGTAACAATTGATTCTTGGAAAGTCAACAAGGCTGACATAAACTGTGTGAGCCGCCTGAAAGACGGTGCGGCGTGGGAGGTTCAGATGGCAGAGCGTGCAATCAACAACTCAATTGGCACAGGTGAAAGCCTGTTGTTTTTGACGGACGAGCAGTTGCGCCGCGGCATTGAGGCCATGTTCTTTGCGTATCGTGGCTTCACGGCGGATCCAGATCGGCTTTTGCAGAATTACGAATATGGCCGCGCGCATCACCGTGCGATTCACTTTATCAATCGCACACCAGGGACGACCGTGAACAATCTGCTGAACATTCTTGGGGTGACCAAGCAATCGCTGAACCGCGTTTTGCGCAGTTTGATTGCGGATGGCTTGGTTGAAAGCCGTGTAGGCGTGCAAGATAAGCGCGAGAGGCATCTCTATCTGACTGAAGCGGGTGCAAAACTGGAACGTGAGCTGTCCGAGGCGCAGCGCAATCGGATGCGCGCTGCTTTCCGCAATGCGGGGCCCGAGGCGGTTGCGGGCTTTCGCGCGGTGCTAGAGCAGATGATGGACCCTGAAATGCTGCGGCATTTCCAATCGGGTCAAGAGACCTGAGATGGTGGATACATCGCCCCATATTTTAATCGTGGATGATGACGAGCGTATCCGCGCCTTGCTGCAAAAATTTCTGATGCGAAATGGTTTTCTCGCCAGTGTCGCCCGTGATGCGGCACAGGCCCGCCGCCTGTTACAGGGTTTGGATTTTGATTTGATCGTTCTTGACGTGATGATGCCAGGTGAGGATGGCATTGCCCTCACGCGGGATTTGCGCAAGGTGATGGATTGCCCGATCCTTCTTTTGACGGCAAAGGGCGAGGCGCAAGACCGCATTGCTGGATTTGAAGCTGGG
The DNA here is from genome assembly GCA_018401385.1 of Roseicyclus sp. GTDB lineage: Bacteria > Pseudomonadota > Alphaproteobacteria > Rhodobacterales > Rhodobacteraceae > M30B80. The sequence continues at coordinate 24,542 of JAGYKZ010000028.1, read as the reverse complement.
GCGGATGACTATTTACCGAAACCCTTTGAGCCAAAAGAACTGCTGTTGCGCATCGGCGCAATCTTGCGGCGGATGCCACAGGCCGAAGCCAGTCAGAATCTGCCCAAATTGCTTCACCTTGGTCCGATCCGCTTTGATATTGACCGTGGCGAGTTGTGGCAAGGCGAGCAACCGTTGCGCCTGACGGCGACCGAGGCGGCTTTGATGCGCATTTTTGCAACCCATGCGAACCAGTCTGTGACGCGACAGCAATTGGTGGAAGAATTGGGTCGCGATAAAGTTGGTGGCTCTGATCCTGCTCAGGAACGTGCAATTGATGTGCAGATCACACGTTTGCGCCGCAAAATCGAAATTGATCCGAAACAGCCCCGTTATCTTCAAACCGTGCGCGGCGCGGGTTATATGTTGGTGCCTGACTGATGACCACATGGTTGTATGAAAACCCCTATTCTGTGGATCATCTGACCCCAGAAGGACATCCAGAACAGGTCGGACGGATTGCCGCCATCAAGGCGCATCTGGACTTGCCGCAGTTTGCAGCGCTGGTGCGGCGCGAGGCGCCTCTGGCCAGTGAGGCCGATGTGGCGCTGTGCCATCCACAAAGTTACATCGACAAGATTAAAGCGGCACGACCCGAAGCGGGACAGACGGCCCTAGATGGCGATACATTCATGTCGCCCGCATCATGGCAAGCGGCCCTTTGTGGTGTTGGTGGTGTGATCGCGGGCATTGATGCGGTGATGACGGGGCAGGCCCAAAATGCCTTTGTGCTGACCCGTCCACCTGGTCATCATGCGGAAACATCCACGGCCATGGGGTTTTGCCTTTTTGGGACGATTGCCATCGGGGCGAAACACGCGCTGGAGCGGGCGGGGGCCACACGGGTTGCGGTGATTGATTTTGATGTACATCACGGCAATGGCACACAAGACCTATTGTGGGACGAAACCCGCGCTTTGTTTGTCTCCTCTCATCAGATGCCGCTTTATCCCGGCTCTGGCGCGCGTGGCGAGACGGGCGTGGCAAATAATATTTTGAACCTGCCTTTGCCGCCGAATTCTGATGGGGCGTTGATGCGCCAAATCTATAGCCGCGATGTGTTTCCGCGCTTGGCAGAGTTCGCCCCTGACCTGATCTTGATCTCAGCCGGGTTTGATGCGCACGCCGATGACCCGCTGGCCAACCTGATGTGGGACGAGGCCGATTTCGCATGGTTGACCCGCGAAATTTGCGCATTTGCCGAAAACCATTGCGCGGGGCGGGTGGTCTCGGCGCTTGAGGGCGGTTATGATCTGCGTGCCTTGGGACGCAGTGTTGCGGCCCATGTCGCGGAATTGATGGAAGCTTCGAAATGACAGATGACAAAGACCTGGCGCAGATGAGCTTTGAAGAAGCGCTGCGCGCGCTTGAGGATGTGGTGGCAAAATTGGAGCGTGGGGATGTTCCCTTGGAGCAATCAATCTCCCTCTATGAACGCGGTGCTGCGTTGCGGGCGCGTTGTGAGGCCAAACTGAAAGAGGCGGAGGAAAAGGTCTCAAAGATCACTTTGGATGGGACGGGCGCGGCCACGGGCAGCACCCCTGTGGACGGGCTTTGAGCAGGCGTGCTCGGTTCTGATTTTCAAGCCCGATTGGCGGCGCAATCGCGCTTGGTGGACGATTTTCTGACCGAGGCCTTGGCGCGGTTTGGGAACGATGATGTCGCGCAAGCGATGCGGTATGCGGTGCATGGCGGCAAGGGATTGCGCGGCTTCTTGCTGTTGGAGGCTTCTGCGCTTTACGCTGTGCCACAGGAACGCGCGCTTTATGCGGCAGGCGCGGTGGAGGCCATCCATGCCTATAGCCTGATCCATGATGATTTGCCCTGCATGGATGATGATGATCTGCGCCGTGGCCAACCCACTGTTCATAAGCAATGGAATGAGGCGATTGCGGTTCTTGCGGGCGATGCATTGCAGAGTTTCGCCTTCGAATTAATGACCGCAAAGACGATTGGCCCCGCTGATATTCGGATCGCTTTGGTCGCTAGTTTGGCTGAGGCCGCAGGTGCCCGCGGCATGGTATTGGGTCAGGCACAGGATATTGCCGCAGAGACGGCAGACACAGCTTTGACGCTCGCACAGATCACTGAATTGCAAAGCAACAAAACGGGTGCGTTGTTGGAGTGGCCTGCCCATGCGGCGGCGATCCTTGCGGGTCAGGACCCTGCGCCGCTGAGGACCTATGCCCGTGCGATTGGTCTCGCATTTCAGATCGCCGATGACATTTTGGATGTGGAGGGTGACAGCGGCAAGGCGGGCAAAGCGCTGCGCAAAGATGCGGATGCGGGCAAGGCCACCTTTGTCACGCTTTTGGGTCTGGATGGGGCCAAGTCCGAGGCCGCGCGATTGGTCGCGGAGGCAGAAACGGCCCTTGCGCCATTCGGGGATAAGGCCGAGACCTTGCGTGATCTCGCCCGATTTATCATTGCCCGCGACAGATAGGCGTGATCCGTTGCCCTTGCCTCATGTCACCGCTATATGGCGACCACTGGAGGGCCGATGACAGATAGACCTAAAACACCGCTCTTGGATCAAGTGGAGATACCGCGCGATTTGCAGCGGTTTTCGGATCGTGATTTGACACGGCTTGCCGATGAATTGCGTGCGGAGACGATTTCAGCCGTCTCTGAGACCGGCGGGCACTTGGGCGCAGGTTTGGGCGTGGTGGAATTAACCGTAGCCCTTCACGCTGTATTTGATGCCCCGCGCGACAAGATGATCTGGGATGTGAGCCACCAATGCTATCCGCATAAGATTTTGACAGGGCGGCGCGATCGTATCCGCAGCTTGCGCCAGAAAGATGGTCTGTCGGGTTTCACCAAACGCAGTGAATCGCCCTATGATCCATTTGGCGCGGCGCACAGCTCCACCTCGATTTCTGCGGCGCTCGGCTTTGCCGTTGCGCGCGATTTGGGTGGGGCGTGTGAAACAGGGCTTGGGGATGCGGTCGCGATTATTGGTGATGGGTCAATTTCGGCAGGCATGGCCTATGAGGCCCTGAACAATGCGGGCCATTTGAAAAAGCGGCTGATTGTCATCCTCAATGATAATGAAATGTCGATTGCCCCACCAACGGGCGCCATGTCGGCTTATTTGTCTCGCCTTTATGCAGGTGCGCCGTTTCAGGAATTCAAAGCGGCGGCCAAAGGTGCGGTATCGCTTTTGCCCGAACCTTTCCAACACGGGGCGCGCCGCGCGAAGGAGCTTCTGAAATCGGCAACGGTTGGCGGCACATTGTTCGAAGAATTGGGCTTTGATTATATCGGCCCAATCGATGGGCATGACATGGAACAGCTTTTGGCCGTTCTGCGCACGGTCAAGGCGCGCGCGGATGGTCCCATGCTGATCCATGCCATCACCAAAAAGGGCAAAGGCTATGCTGAAGACCGTCCTGATCGTGGCCATGCGACCGCGCGGTTTGACGTGGTTTCGGGCAAGCAACACAAGGCCCCTTCAAACGCGCCTGCCTACACGCGCGTGTTTGCAGATGCATTGATTGCCGAAGCGGCGGATGACCCATTGGTGACGGCTGTCACGGCGGCCATGCCAGATGGCACAGGCTTGAACCTCTTTGCAGAACGGTTCCCAGAGCGGTGCTTTGATGTAGGTATCGCCGAACAGCACGCCGTGACCTTTAGCGCTGGTATGGCCGCAGGTGGGTTGAAACCTTTTTGCGCGCTCTATTCGACTTTCCTGCAACGCGGTTATGATCAAGTCGTGCATGATGTGGCGATTCAGCGCTTACCTGTGCGTTTTGCGATAGATCGGGCGGGGCTTGTGGGGGCTGATGGCGCCACCCACGCGGGCAGTTTCGACATTGCCTATCTCGCCAATCTGCCTGATTTCGTGGTGATGGCCGCCGCAGATGAGGCGGAGCTGGTGCATATGGTGCGCACCGCCCTTGAGATTGGCGACCGCCCGTCTGCCTTCCGTTTCCCGCGCGGCGAGGGGGTCGGGGTAGACTTGCCCGCCCGCGGGGTTGCGCTTGAGATCGGCAAGGGGCGTATGATTGTCGAAGGCAATCGCGTGGCGATTTTGAATTTTGGCACCCGTCTGAAAGAGGTGCGCGAAGCGGCGGAGGTTTTGGCGCAGAAGGGCATTGCACCAACGATTGCAGACGCACGATTTGCCAAACCGCTGGATACGGGTTTGATCGATCAATTGGCCCGCCATCACGAGGCGCTGATCACCATCGAAGAAGGTGCCATCGGCGGTTTTGGCAGCCATGTGGCGCAGCATCTCGCGGAAACAGGCGTGTTTGATCGGGGGATTAAATTCCGCTCCATGGTGCTGCCCGATATTTTCATCGACCAAGCCAATCCCCGCGATATGTATGCCGTGGCAGGTATGAATGCTGAGGATATCGTGACCAAGGTCTTGAATACGCTTGAGGTCGAGGTTGTGGGAAAGCGGGCTTGAAGCCCTACTTCCCCAACCGCTCCTCGATCTTGCGCAGCCGTTCTAACACCTCATCCCGATAGGCATCTGTGGCGGCGTTGCTTTCTTCGGCATGGGCGTCTTGCATGGAGTTCACGATCAGACCGACCAGCAGGTTCACAACCGCAAATGTGGTCATCATGATGAAGGGCACAAAGAACAGCCAGGCATAGGGATAGACGTCCATCACTGGGCGCACGATCCCCATCGACCAGCTTTCCAACGTCATGATCTGAAACAATGAGTAGAGGGAGGCGCCCAAATCCCCGAACCATTCAGGGAAGGAGGCGCTGAACAGTTTGGTCGCCATCACCGCGCCAATATAGAAGATGATCGCCATCAGCAAAAACACGCTGCCCATTCCAGGCAGGGCTGTGACAAACCCCTCAACCACCCTGCGCAGGCGTGGCGCAGCGGAGATCACGCGAAGCACCCGCAAAATTCGCAATGCGCGCAAGACCGACAAACCCTGTGTTGCGGGCATCAACGCGATACCGACAATGGCAAAGTCAAACAGGTTCCATCCTGAGCGGAAAAAATGCCGGCCATGGGCCACAAGTTTCAGCGCGATTTCCAGCACAAATATCGACAGACATATGCGGTCCAATGTCAGGATCATGGGCCCCGCCGCATCCATCACTGCGGGTGACGTTTCCAAGCCCAAGATGATCGCGTTGAAAATGATCACCGCGATGATGAATTGTCGGACGCGCGGACGGTCCAACCACAGGGTGAGGGCTTGGCGTTTGTCTTGAAATGACGCAGTCATAAGTACATCCTTGCTGGCTTAGTCCCCCATATGGGGCAGGCTTAAGCGCGCGGCAAGCTCCACATGGGGTGACCAGCGGAATTGATCTATCGGTTGCACCCAATCAAGGCGATAGCCCGCGTCAAGGAGGATTTTTGTATCGCGCGCGAAACTGACAGGGTTGCAGGATAGAGACGCGATGATTGGGACGCGGGAGCGTGAAATTTCGCGCATTTGCGCCTCGGCGCCCGCGCGCGGTGGATCGATCAGGATGGCGTCAAACTTGCTCAATTCATCGGCCAAAACGGGGCGGCGAAACAAATCGCGGGTCTCTGCCGTGATGGGCTTTAGCCCTTCGGCAAACCGGGCGGCATGGGTCAGTGCTGCGATCATCTCGGCTTGGCCCTCGACCGCATGAAGATGTGCCGTTTCCGCCAAGGGAAAGGTAAATGTGCCGCATCCAGAAAAGAGATCAATCACCCGTGCGGCACGTCCGACCGCTTCGCGTGCCGCCGCCAATAGTGCGGCCTCGCCCGCCTTCGTTGCTTGCAGAAAGGCCCCAGCGGGCGGGGTGACACGTGCACGCCCCATGAGGTGATAGGGTGGGGTTTCCATAAACACCACCTCATCCCCCCAAGTGAGACGCAGGAAATCATCGCGAAAGGCGGGCAAGGCGGCGCGCAACCCATGATCTAGCGGCTTGCCGCCCGTGACGTGAAGATCCAGCCCGTTTTCGGATTGGGTCAGGCTGAAGCTCAAGATGGCGTTGCGGGAAGCGCCCATGCGGGTCATCTCCGCCAAGATGGGCAGGGTAGCGACCATTGTATCAGGCAAAAGGTGGCATTCGGTGATGGGCACGATCACATCGGATTTTCGCGCATGAAAGCCCACCAGTGCACCTGACTTGGTGCGCCGCGCGGCAAAGCTTGCCCGCCTGCGTGATTTTGGTGGCGAGGTTAAGGTGGGCCGGAGCCGTGTTTCGATGCCATGTGCAGCGAGGCTGGTCCCGATTTGTTCAGCCTTCCAGTCACGCACAAAGGCATCGGAGGCGTGTTGCAAGCCACATCCGCCACAGGATTTGTAATGCGCGCAGATGGGCCGCACGCGATCAGGGGAAGGGGTCATGATTTTGGGTGCATCCATGCGACCTTGTTGCACCACGCCCGTGACCACCTCATGCGGTAAGGTCAGCGGCGCCAGTATCTGGCCGCCTGTATCCGATATGGAAATCCCATCCCCGCGATGGCCAAGGCGCGTGATCGTGAAGTGTTCTTCGATCAATCCTGCGCTCCGTCTAGTTGCAAAAATCCGCCTGACTGGCGGCTCCAGAGCATTGCGTAAAGACCGCCTTTTTCCAAGAGGGCGGTGTGCGGGCCATCTTCGACAATATGACCTCCATCAAGGACAATGATACGATCCATTTGCGCGATGGTCGATAGGCGATGCGCGATGGCAATCACCGTTTTTCCAGCCATGAGATTATGCAGACTGCTTTGGATATGTGCTTCAATTTCGCTATCAAGCGCGCTTGTCGCCTCATCCAATATCAAGATCGGTGCGTCTTTGAGCATGACGCGCGCAAGTGAAATGCGCTGTCTTTGTCCGCCTGACAGTTTCACGCCCCGTTCGCCCACATGGGCATCGAAGCCCTTGCGACCTTCGGGATCTTCAAGATCGTGAATGAACCCCAACGCTTCCGCGGCTTCGGCGGCACGGATGATCTCCTGCATCGTGGCATCGGGGCGACCATAGGCGATGTTGTCCCGCAAGGAGCGGTGCAGAAGGCTGTTGTCCTGCTGAACAACACCCATATGGGCGCGCAGGCTGTCTTGGGTAACTTCTGCGATGTTTTGGCCGTCAATGCGGATCACACCGCCTTCGCAATCATAGAAGCGCAACAACAGTTTCACGAGGGTTGATTTCCCCGCACCAGAGCGCCCGACCAAGCCCACTTTTTCGCCCGGCTGAATGGTAAGGCTGAGGCGGTCCAAGCCACCTGCGCCGCGCCCGTAATGATGGCTGACACTGTCGAATTCAATCAGACCTTGATTGAATTTCAGCGGCGCAGCGCCCGCGCGGTCGCGCAAGGTGATGGGCTGTGCGATGGTTTCCATCCCCTCCATCACCACGCCAAGCTCACGAAAAAGGCTAGAGAGCGCCCACATGATCCAGCCTGTCATGGCGTTGAGCTGCAAGGTCAGGGCTGTGGCTGCGGCCACCACCCCAATCGTGGCGGTGCCAATATACCAAAGCCAAACCGCCCAGCCCACGACCGAGACAATCAAAAGACCGTTCAGCGTCAGCAGGGTGACATCCATGATTGTGAATATCCGCATCTCACGGGCAAAGGTTTGGCGCGTATGCTCGATCGCTTCATGGGCATAGTCTAACTCGCGCTGCGTGTGCGAGAACAGTTTGACCGCGTGAATATTGGTGTAGCTGTCGACCACGCGCCCTGTCGTCATAGAGCGGGCATCGGAGCTGGCCTTGGAGGCGGGTGTGACGTTTCGGATCGTCCAGCGCACCAAAAGACCATAAAGCGCGCACCAGATCATCAGCGGAATGGCGAGGCGGGGATCGGATTGCGTCAGCAAGATCAGCGCACCAATAAAATAAGCAATGGAAAAGGTGATCGCGTCAAAAATTTGAAATACAGCATCGCCTGCGGCGGGCGGGGTTTGCATGATCCGTCCCGCGATGCGGCCTGCAAAATCATTCTCGAACCACCCAACGGATTGGCGCAGCACATGACGGTGCGCGCGCCAACGGATCAGGGTGCCAAAATTTGGAAGGATTGCATTGTTCAACAGACCGACATCCAAGAATTGCATGGCAGGCCGGATCACGACAACGAAAACTGCAACCAAAGCCAATTCCAGCCCATGGCTGGCGAAAAATGTGGCGGGACTGTTGGTGGACAGCAAATCCACCACACGGCCCAAATAGACAATAAGCCCTAACTCGATGGAGGCCATCACCATTGACATAACAGCAGCCGCCAGAAAGACCCGTTTGAACGGTTGCGCATAGTCGCGCATGAACGGCCACAAGCGATTGGGTGGCGTGTCCTTTTCTGCATATGGGGTATAGGGGTCTACCAGTGTTTCGAAAAATCGGAACATTGCATTGCGCCTGAATGGTTGCACGGGTCGCAGCCTGACCCCAGCCCGTTATATAGGGCGCGGCTCACATAAAGACCATCGCCGCTGTCAGCGCGAGGGCGGTTGCCATTGTTTTGCGAAAGATTTTCCACGCACGCGGCGTGGTCAGAAGCTGCGCCAAGGCCGTGCCCGCCGCCGCCCAAAACAGGCAGACAAAAAGGTTAATTCCCGAAAAGGCAGAGGAAAGGCGCAAGGCTTCGGTCAAGAGGGTGCCGCCTGCACCAAAGCCTGCGGCGGCGGCAAGGCTTACAGCCCAGACCTTGGGATTGACCCATTGAAACAACACCGCTTGAAGAAAGGTAAATGGCTTTGCGACCTTTTGGGTATTGGGGTTGGCGGGTTTGGCCCGCCAGAGGGTGAAGGCCATGTAAAGGATCCAAGCCGCTGCCGCGATTTTCATCACCAGTGCGGCAAACGGATAGGCCAAGAGGATCGCACTGACCCCAAGGCTTGAGGCGGCGGCAATCACACCTACCCCCGCAGCCACGCCAACGATGTGCGGGATGGTCGCGCGAAACCCAAACAACGCCCCCGATGTGGTCAATAAGATCACATTCGGCCCAGGCGAAAACAGCCCTGCAAACACAAAGGGATAAAGCGGATCCATGGGTGGTGATTAGGCAGGCTCACGCAGGATGCGTGGCACTTTGAATTCCACGTTCTCAACCGCGGTTTCGACCTGCTCAAGTGTCACGTCATAGCGCGCGCGCACGGCGTCAATAACTTCGTTGACCAATAACTCGGGCGCGGATGCGCCAGCCGTCAGGCCGAGGCTCGTGATCCCTTCAAGGGCGCGCCAATCTATATCGGATGCCCGCTGCACGAGCTGTGCGTAAGTGCGTAGCCCATTTTCACGCCCACTTCGACCAAGCGTTTGAATTGAAGAATTGGGCGCACCCACCACAAGCATGGCACATCCGCCTTTGACGCCATGGCCTTCACGGCTTCTTGGCGGTTGGTTGTGGCATAGCAGATATCTTCCTTATGCGGACCAATAATCGCGGGGAAGCGCGTCTTGAGAGCGGAAACCACATCTGCGGTATCGTCAATCGACAAGGTGGTTTGTGTTACAAAGGCGAGTTTGTTGGGATCACGCACGACAAGGGTGGCGACATCTGCGACCGTTTCGACCAACACGACCTCACCCGCTGGCAATTGCCCCATTGTGCCGATGGTTTCGGGATGGCCCGCATGGCCGATCATAACGATCTGTAGCCCCGCCTCATGATGCCGCGCCGCCTCGATATGCACTTTGGACACAAGCGGGCAGGTTGCATCGACATAGATCATCTGCCGCTGTTCGGCGGTGGCGGGGACGGATTTCGGCACGCCATGTGCCGAAAAGATCACGGGCCGATCATTGGGGCATTCGTCCAATTCTTCAACAAACACAGCACCTTTGTCGCGCAGCGCATCCACCACGAATTTATTATGAACGATCTCGTGGCGCACAAAAACGGGCGCGCCCCATTTCTCCAATGCCATTTCCACGATTTTAATCGCGCGATCTACCCCCGCGCAAAATCCGCGTGGCGCGGCCAAATAGAGGGTCAGGGGCGGTTTTTGCATTTCATTTCTCCGATCGCCCTACAGTTAAATCTTTGCGCCCGCCCAGTCTAGGGTTTCAGCGCAAAAGGCAGCCGCCCAAACCCTTTGCCCAATTCGTGCCATATTCTTTGCGCATATCATGCGCAAAAAAAACGTTCGGGTTCTGAGTTCGGCATCATCTTTGCATGGGTTTTACGAGTGGGGAAGCGTTCTATGTGCGGTGCTAAGGCAATGTTCAGATTTCTTTCCCAGATTGGGCGAGGGTTTGGAGGCATGGGATGCAAGCGCGGATGAACCAAATCGGACAGGACAGTTTCGCAAGTTCCAGCGAAACGTTGAACGGTCTGCGTAACCGGTCCGTGTATATTTCCAATATCGTGGTCACCGTTACAGCCGCAGCATGGTGTTTGCTGGGTGTTGCCTTGGGGCTGATGCCCATCGTCTATTTGGCGCTACTGATGATGGGGTCTGCGACAATTGCCACGCTCGTTACCTTTTTTGGCCACCACACCTTGGGTAAAATTCTGTGGTTTTTCTCTGGGCTGATCACAATCACGGGTGCATATTTCGTGGCTGATCCCGTCGGACGGGTCGAGTTTATGTATTTCGCAGTGGTTGGTGGTCCGTTTCTGGTGTTTTCCACGCGCTATCAACGGGGGTTGATTGTCACCTTGCTTGCCATTGCGATTGGCACATGGATGACGGCGGAATATCTGGGCCATGACTATTTCGGCGGCCCCTATTTGGAGGAGGATATCTGCCGTGTCTTGCGCTATGTTGTCTATCTTACGGTTTTTGTCGTATTGGCGATGGAATTGCTGTTGATCGGCAACTTGACCGAAACGTTCAACCAACGTCTTACCGAAAGCGAAGAACGCGCGATTGCCGCCAACAAAGCCAAATCGGCATTTCTCGCGGCCATGAGCCATGAAATCCGCACGCCGATGAACGGTGTTGTGGGGATGATGGAATTGCTGGACAAATCGCCACTAAGCCATGAACAGAAACGATTTCTGGCAACTGCGCGGCGGTCGTCCTATGCGCTTTTGCGGATCATTGATGATATTCTGGATGTTTCCAAAATTGATGCGGGCAAGCTTGAGTTGCTGCCAGAGAAAACGGACCTTCTGGCACAGGTTGAAAGCTCCGTTGAGGTGATGCGGGGCTATGCGGATGAGCGCAACGTGACGGTGCGCTTCCGTTATGATCTGACCATGCCAAGATTTGCCACGATTGATGGGGGGCGTCTGGGACAGATCACGCTGAACCTGCTGTCCAATGCGATCAAATTCTCAAGTCCGCGCGAACATGATGATATGCGCGCAAGGCGCGGTGAAGTGGTGGTTCAAGTCACGCGACTTGGTGATGCACGCCAAGGCCGTGGAATGTTTGCGTTGGAAATTCGGGACAATGGGATTGGCATGGATGCGGCCTTCATGCAGGAAATGTTCGAGCCATTCACGCAGTCTGGAACCTCCACCGCGATGCATTTTGGGGGCACGGGCCTTGGGCTGACCATCGTCAAGCAATTGGTCGATAAAATGGACGGCCAAATTGATGTCAAAAGCGCGCCGAATGAAGGCACAGTGGTGCGTATCACCTTGCCCCTGATGGATGTGAGCGCGGCGATGGAGCTGCCTGATTTGCGTGACTGGACCATCTATGGGTGGACGGCGCTTGCAGAAGATCGCGTCACCCTTTCCAATTATTTTGAGGGCACAGGCGTGACCCAAAACTGGGTTGCCTCCATGGATGAGTTGCGCGACATGGCGCAAACCCGTTCGGAAAAGGCGCTGTTCGTGATGGTGCTTGAAACGGCAGATTTGCCTGATCCCGCGCAGGGTCTGGGCGCGTTTTCAGATGTGAAAGTCTTGGGGCTGACACGGCGGCGGGGAATGCGAACGGGGCTTCTGTCCCCAAGCCTTTTTGTGGTGCAAATTCTGCCTGTTCTGGCCAGTGATCTCTTGGCTGCATTGCGTCATTTGACGGGTCAACCATCGCAAAGCGCTGCGCCGTTGTTGCAACCCGACATGATGTATCGGCCTGATTTGGTTTTCGATCATCAAGAGCGCAGCCGCCGTCAATCTGCGGCCATCGCCACCACCAAGCCGCGTATTTTGTTGGTTGAGGATAATGAGGTCAACCAAATCGTCTTGACCTCGCAATTGCGCCTGTTGGGGTATGAGAGTCAGATTGCCGCCAATGGGCGGGCCGCGCTCAGTGCGCTTGACGAGGATTGTTTTGATCTGATCCTGACGGATTGCCATATGCCCATTATGAACGGATTCGAGATGACGCGGGAAATCCGCGCCCGCGAAAGCGCTTCGGGCTATGCAAGGGTCCCGATCATTGCCATTACCGCCGATGCAGTTGGCCATGATCGCCAACGCGCGAAATTGATGTGGGTATGGATGCATATCTGACCAAGCCTGTGCGCTTGGGGGAATTGTCGAAAATGCTGTCGATCTATCTTGCAGGGATTGCGCCAATGGCGGCGGAGCTGCCGCCATTTGAATAATCACAGCGTCAATGAGTCGTCCAACGCGTCCTCGGCGCCATTATCGCGCGGCGACCGCCCGACCGCATCCTTCAATTCATCCAATTCGATGAAGTTATCCGCTTGCCGGCGCAGATCATCGGCAATCATGGGCGGATTGGATCGAATGGTCGACACAACCGAGACACGCACGCCTTTGCGTTGGATGGCGGCGACCAGCGGTCGGAAATCGCCATCGCCTGAAAAAAGCACGATGTGATCCACATGGTCTGCGATTTCCATCGCATCCACAGCCAGGTCGATATCCATGTTGCCCTTGATCTTGCGCCGCCCCTGCGCATCTGTAAACTCCTTCGCGGCTTTGGTGACCATGGTAAAGCCGTTGTAGTTTAACCAGTCGACCAAGGGACGAATCGGCGAATAGTCGTCATTTTCAATCAAGGCAGTATAGTAAAAAGCGCGCAGAAGTTTTCCGCGCTGCATAAATTCTTGGCGTAGGAGTTTATAGTCGATATCAAACCCAAGTGCCTTTGCCGCCGCATAGAGATTTGATCCATCAATAAACAGCGCAAGGCGTTCATCACGATAAAACATTCAAAGCAACCTTTAAAACAAACAGCCCGCGTTCGGGCGATGTTTGGAGAAGATTAAAATTATCAAAATGCCACAATGAGCAACGGATAACAAAATAGGGGTAATTTGGTTTGGTGCAAGCACTGGTTTCTGAACGGGAGCGGCGCAAAGCTCTGGTGGCTTTGGGGTCAAATCTGTCTGTTGATGGCCGCGCGTCATATGCGGTTTTGCAGGATGCCGTTGCGCAGTTGTTGGATATTGTTGCTGCGCAGGGCGGTGCAAATTATGCCCAGAGTAAGTTCTATCAAACACCTGCTTTTCCAGAGGGTTCTGGCCCAGATTTTGTGAATGCTGCATTATCCTTTGACTGGTTTGATGGACCGCATCCTCTGCTTGCTCACTTACACGCGATCGAAGCGGATTTTGGGCGCAACCGCGCTGTGCGTTGGGCTGCACGTGGGTTGGATCTTGATTTGATTGGATTGGGAGATGTGATTTTGCCAAATGTCGCCGACTGGCGGGAATGGGGGAATATGACGCGCGATGAGGCACAGAAGCGCGCCCCTGACCAATTGATCTTGCCCCATCCGCGTATGGCGGAACGGGGTTTTGTTCTGGTTCCTTTATGCGATGTTGCGCCGGATTGGCGGCATCCGATTATGAATAAAACCGTGGCTGACCTCTGCGCTGCATTGCCCAAATCAGAGTTGAAGGATATCAAGGCGCTTTGACCTGTATGGGGCTGTTTTGCACTTGTCTTTTTGGGGCAGCCTGACTATCTACGAGGCTTGCGCCCCTCCCTTAATCAGCTTTGGAGAGTATATTATGGCCCGCGTGACGGTAGAAGATTGCGTAGACAAGGTTCCCAACCGCTTTGAATTGGTGATGCTTGCAGCGCATCGTGCCCGCGAAATGGCGTCTGGCTCGCCACTGACGGTAGATCGTGACAACGACAAAAATCCAGTTGTCGCCTTGCGGGAAATCGCAGAGGAAACCCAATCTGCAGACGGTCTGCGTGAGCGCTTCATCGAGTCGCATCAAACCCAGATCGAGGTTGATGAACCTGAAGAAGATACGATGACCCTGCTGCAAAGCGCCGATCAAGATCGTCCGCAAGCGGATGATATGACCGAGGAACAGATGTTGCGCGCCCTGCTCGAAGCGCAGGGTCAAAACTGACATAGGCGATTGATGGACGGAAACGGATCAGACCGAAGCGGCCTTCTCGATGCCGATGATCTGATTAGCCTTGTCCGCAACTACAATCCGAAATGCAACGAGGCCCTCCTTCGGGGGGCCTATGCATATGCGCAGGATATGCACCTGGGGCAAATGCGCCAATCGGGCGAGGCCTATTTTACCCATCCCGTTGCTGTGGCCGCGATCCTGACCGAAATGCGACTGGATGATGCCACCATCGCCACCGCACTTTTGCATGACACAATTGAGGACACCAAGGGCACGTTTTCCGAGCTTGAGCAGCGCTTTGGCACAGATGTGGCAGAACTGGTGGATGGTGTGACGAAGCTGACCAATTTGCAGCTGTCCAACCGCGAATCCAAACAGGCTGAGAATTTCCGCAAATTGTTCATGGCGATGTCCAAAGATTTGCGGGTGATCCTTGTAAAACTGGCGGACCGTTTGCACAATATGCGGACCATCCGTCATATGCGCGCGGAAAAGCAGCTGCAAAAATCCCGTGAGACGATGGATATCTATGCCCCACTTGCAGGGCGGATGGGGATGCAGTGGATGCGCGAGGAGCTGGAAGACCTCGCCTTCCGCGTGGTCAATCCCGAGGCGCGCAATTCGATCATGCGCCGTTTTCTCACGCTGCAAAAAGAATCGGGCGATGTCATCCCCAAGATCACAGATGATATTGAGGCGGTCTTGGCCAAACATGGCATCAAGGGTGATGTGTTTGGGCGGGCGAAAAAACCCTTTTCCATTTGGCGCAAGATGCAGGAAAAAGACCTCGCTTTTTCGCGTCTTTCGGACATTTACGGCTTTCGCGTGATCGTGGAAACCGAAGATGAATGTTATCGCGTCTTGGGGGCCGTGCATCAGCGTTGGCGTTCTGTGCCTGGGCGGTTCAAGGATTATATCAGCCAACCCAAATCAAACGGTTATCGTTCGATCCATACTTCTGTTTCTGGCCGTGATGGAAAGCGGGTGGAGATTCAGATCCGCACCCGTCAGATGCACGAGGTGGCGGAATCTGGTGTGGCCGCGCATTGGTCCTATCGCGATGGTGTGCGCGCGGCGAACCCCTTTGCGGTTGATCCTGCGAAATGGCTCTCCACGCTGACCGAACGCTTCGAGATGGCCGAGGATCACGATGAGTTCCTCGAACACGTGAAATTGGAAATGTATTCCGACCAAGTGTTTTGCTTCACGCCCAAGGGCGATGTGGTCAAACTGCCACGCGGGGCAACACCGCTTGATTTCGCTTATTCTATCCACACGCGCATCGGGCATTCTTGTGTGGGGGCCAAGGTGGATGGCATCCGCGTGCCGCTGTGGACGCGGTTGAAGAACGGCCAATCGGTCGAGGTCGTCACCGCCGAAGGCCAAACCCCGCAAGCCACATGGATTGATATTGTGGTAACAGGGCGCGCCAAGGCCGCGATCCGCCGCCGCCTGCGTGAAGAAGATCGGGGGCGCTATGTCAAATTGGGTCGCGAATTGGCGCGGGTGGCCTTTGAACACGCGAATAAAAAGGCAACGCCAAAAGCCCTGGACACAGCCGCGAAAGCGCTTGGTTTGAGTGACGGGGACGAGGTTTTGGCGCGGATTGGTTCGGCAGAAATTTCGGCGCGCGAAGTGGTGACCAAGCTTTATCCAGAATTGGCCATGGGCGGCGATTTCGTGGATGTGGATCAGAAACGTGCGGTGATTGGTCTGCCAGCGGGTTCTGAGGTCCAGCGGGCACAATGTTGCCAACCTGTGCCCGGTGAGCGGATCGTGGGCATCACCTATCGCGGCCGTGGCCCTGTTGTCCACGCGATTGATTGCGAAGCCTTGGCCGAATTTGACAATGCGCCCCAGCGCTGGATTGACTTGCATTGGTCAGAGGGACGTCATGGGGCGGTGCATAACGTCACCATCAATGTGACGATTTCCAACTTCAACGGAGTGCTGGGACGAATCTGCACATTGATCGGCGAGCAAAATGCAAATATTTCTGATTTGCATTTTATTGACCGCAAGCCAGATTTTTTCCGTTTGTTGATAGATGTTGATGTACGGGATGCAGAACATCTACACGCAGTCATGATGGCATTGGAGGCAGATAGCGATGTCGCCAAGATGGGCCGTTATCGCGATGTAGAACGGCGTCCTTAGGTCTGTGGTGGCACAGACATGGTTCGCGAGTAAGGGAGAGGGATAATCCGTGGTATTTAGGCGTAGGGATCAACGACCCTTGCTGCGGATTGTGGCTGAATGGGTGTATCCGCGTGGCGGATGGAAACGTGCCTTTCAATATGTCACGCACCGTCTTCACCGTCTTCCGGGATCGGCTGAGTCGATCGCGCGCGGGATCGCGGCGGGTGTGTTTGCGGTCTATACACCGTTCTTTGGATTTCACTTTTTCCTTGCGATGTTTTTGGCGTGGATCATGCGGGGTAATATCATTGCATCGCTTCTCGCCACATTTGTGGGCAACCCGCTGACCTATGTGCCGATTGCGATTATCTCACTTCAGACGGGTCACTTCATGCTTGGGTCCGCCATGCGCAGTGATGTGGACGCAGGGCTGATCGCGCGCTTTCGGGGTGCAGCGGGGGATTTGTTGCACAATCTATGGGCTGTTTTCTCGGGTGCACCCGCACATTGGTATGAGCTGCAAGTGTTCTATGACACTGTGTTCTTCCCGTGGATGATTGGTGGTATCGCCCCAGGGATTTTATCAGCCGTTGTTGCCTATTTTGTCAGTGTGCCATTGATCCGTGCGTATCAAAAACGCCGTGTCACCAAGCGGCGCGCGAAAATTGAAAAGCGCCGTGAACAGGTTGGCGCTTCGAGCACAAAGCGCTAAGTTACGCACACACGAATTCTCGGCAGGAGATAGAAAGATGACCCGTGATTTGCGCCTTGGGGTCAATATTGACCATGTGGCAACCTTGCGCAACGCGCGCGGTGGTGGCTTGCCTGATCCTGTGCGTGCCGCGATTCTGGCGCAGACCGCTAGCGCAGATGGGATCACGGCGCATCTGCGCGAGGATCGCCGTCACATCCGTGATGACGATATAGCGCGCTTGATGGCGGAAATTGCGATACCTTTGAATTTCGAGATGGCTGCAACCTCGGAAATGCAGAAAATCGCTTTGACGCATAAGCCTCACGCGGTTTGCATCGTGCCAGAACGGCGCGAAGAGCGCACCACCGAAGGAGGTTTGGAGGTCGCGGCAGATCAAAATCGACTGGCCGATTTCATCGCCCCTTTAAGCGAGGCGGGCTGCCGTATCTCGCTTTTTATTGCAGCGGACCCCCTCCAGATAGAGGCAGCTTATCGCATCGGTGCACCTGTTATTGAACTTCATACTGGGGCCTATTGTGATTTTCATGCCGAAGGGAACCATGCCGCGCGCGATGCTGAATTGTTGCGTCTGGTCGAGGGCGCCAAGCGCGCCGCTGATCTTGGGCTTGAGGTGCATATGGGGCATGGTCTGAATTATGAGACCGTCACCCCTATTGCGGCAATCAAGGAGGTGCGCGAATTGAATATCGGCCATTTCCTGATTGGTGAGGCAGTGTTTTCAGGGCTGTCCACGGCCATTGGTGAAATGCGCCGCCTGATGGAGGAGGCGCGCGCTTGATTTTGGGTGTTGGAACAGATTTGGCGAATATTGACCGCATCCAACGGGCGCTTGACCGCTTTGGAGACCGGTTCCGCAATCGCGTTTTCACGGAACACGAACAAAAGCGTGCAGAGCGGATGCAGAACCCTGCGGCGGTCTATGCAAAACGTTGGGCCGCGAAAGAGGCTTGTTCAAAGGCGCTGGGCACAGGGCTGCGCATGGGGATCGCGTGGCGCGATATGTCGGTGACGAATTTGGCAACAGGTCAACCGGTGATGCACGTGACAGGATGGGCGCAAGAGCGGCTCAACGAGATGACCCCAGCAGGTTATGACGCGGTGATCCATGTGACACTGACGGATGATCACCCATGGGCGCAGGCCTTTGTGGTGATCGAGGCGCTTGAAGATGGGGAAAGCGCGCAACTTCCCGCCATGGCATCGCCGCCAAACCGTTCGCTTGCTTGACAGCGGGGCTTGTGCGGCTCATGACGGGGCAAGGGTCGGTTGGCGTGCTGGCATCCCCGCCGCTATGTGAGATCAGGGTGCCACAGAAGCAGAACCGCATGAAATTTTGCGAATGGGGCAAAGGGTATGGTGAACTATAAGGCCAAGAAGGACGGAATTGGCGAGACAATCAAAACGATTGTTTATGCGCTTCTGATCGCGGGCGTGTTCCGCACCTTGTTTTTTCAGCCCTTTTGGATCCCATCCGGATCCATGAAAGATACGCTTTTGATTGGGGATTTCTTGTTCGTGAACAAGATGGCCTATGGTTACTCGCGTCACAGCTGCCCATTTTCGATCTGTCCATTTTCAGGCCGTATTTTCGAAAGCCTGCCCGAGCATGGTGATATCGCCGTTTTTCGTCATCCGACCAATAATGCGGATTTCATCAAACGTGTGGTCGGCCTTCCAGGGGACGCGGTGCAAATGCGCAACGGGCAATTGCTGATCAATGGCGAAGCCGTGCCGCAGGAACCTGTTGCACCTTTTGTCGAGGCATTTGAGCCGCAAGGCCCTTTGTCACATCTGCCGCGCTGTTCCAACGCACCAGTTGGTGCAGGAGGACAATGTGAGAAAGAGCGCGCGATCGAAACATTGCCAAATGGCGTCTCCTATGGCGTGCTGAATATTGATGATCGATCCTTTGCAGATAACACCCCTGAATTTACCGTGCCAGAGGGTCATGTCTTCGTGATGGGTGACAATCGTGACAATTCCCAAGATAGCCGCTTTCCCCGCGCCATCGGGGGGGTCGGGTTTGTGCCCGTTGAAAATCTTCTGGGGCGCGCGGATCGGGTGATCTTTTCATCGGCGGGCGAGCGGATGGTCTATTTCTGGACGTGGCGGTCGGATCGGTTCTTTAGAGCGTTGCAGTGAAACTATCCCGTGAGATTATCGAGTTTTCGTCCCGTTTGGGCTATGCGTTCACGCGACCCGAATTGATTTTGCGGGCCTTGACTCATTCCTCCCTTTCTTCCCCGACCCGCGCGGATAACCAGCGGTTGGAGTTCTTGGGGGATCGGGTCTTGGGTCTGGTGATTGCGGAACTTCTTCTGGAGACGGATGATCACGCACCTGAGGGTCAATTGGCGCCGCGCTTTAACGCGCTTGTGCGCAAGGAAACCTGCGCAGAGGTTGCGCGCAGCATAGATTTGGGCGCGGTTTTGAAACTGGGGAAATCCGAAATGATGACGGGCGGGCGGCGCAAGGATGCCCTTTTGGGAGACGCCATGGAGGCGGTGATTGCGGCCGTTTATCTTGATGGGGGTTATGACGCGGTGCGCGCAATCATCCGCCGCCATTGGGCGGGCAAAGTGGAGACGGTCGCTGAAGATGCCCGCGATGCCAAAACCGCCCTGCAAGAATGGGCGCAAGCCAAGGGCCAGGGTCTGCCGCGCTATGTCGAACTGAGCCGTGAAGGGCCAGATCATGCACCGATTTTCACCATTGAAGTCACTCTCACCTCGGGTGAGGCCGCGCGAGCCAGCGCCAAAGCCAAACGCCATGCCGAACAAGAAGCCGCGAAAAAACTGCTCGCTGGTCTAGAGGACGGTTCGGCGTAATGCGTCTGGTGCTGAAGCCAATTTCCCGCTATGCCCGATGACCATTGAAAAAAGGAACTGCCTATGACCAGCCGTGCTGGATTTGTCGCCCTTATAGGTGAACCGAATGCGGGGAAATCGACTCTTTTGAACCATATGGTCGGGGCGAAAGTGTCGATTGTGACGCATAAGGTGCAAACCACCCGCGCGCGCATTCGGGGCGTGGCTTTGGAGGGGGAAAGCCAGATTGTCTTTGTGGACACGCCGGGCTGTTTCGCCCGCGCCGCCGTTTGGATCGTGCCATGGTCGCGGCTGCATGGACAGGGGCTGCGGATGCGGACGTGATTCGTCTTGCTGATTGAGGCGCATCGCGGATTGACCGAAGGGGTCAAAGCTGAGAAACGCGGTTTGTTGGAAAAGGCTTCGGGTCGTAAGATCGCTTTGGCGATCAACAAAATTGATCGTGTTGGCCCCTCATTTGTTGAAGCGGCGCAGGACCTGTGCGGCGTTTCCTTTTGTGATGAAAACCTTTTATGATTTCTGCGGGCGCGGCCATGGTGTGGGTGATCTGCGCGCATGGTTGGCGGAAGAGTGCCCGAGGGGCCGTGGCTTTACCCTGAGGATCAGATTCTGGGTACCGATACACATAATCCGCAGCAAAATAACCCACGAAACTTACCCTGCGCCTGCATCAAGAATTGCCGTATCAGCTGACCGTGGAAACCGAGAGTTGGCAGGAGCGGGACGATGGCAGCGCGCGTATCGATCAGGTGATCTATGTCAGCCGTGATGGGCATAAGGGCATTTTGCTGGGCCATCGGGGCGAGACGATCAAGGCTGTCTCGCGCGCATCGCGTGAAGAACTGGCCGCGTTCCTGGGGCGCACAGTGCATCTGTTCTTGCAGGTAAAAGTGCGACCCAACTGGCTGGAAAGAAGTTACGACTATTCAGATGGTCTTGATTTTCGGGATGGGAATACGAAGTGACCCCGCCTGCGAGCCGAGTTTTGGGTGCAGGCCTATATGCGGCGCTTGTCGCTGGCGGATATTCCCGCCTTCGTGGTGGCGCGTGGGGATGCTGATGCGGGTGCGGTTCTGGTCAAGCTGAACCTGTTGGACGGCAGTGCAACGCTTTATCATCGCGGCTTTGATCTTGAGACGGGCGCACGCATTTGGGATGTCTTGGCCCAAGGGGCCGAAGCGGATGTTGATGCCGCTCTTACCAAACAGCGCAGCTTTGATCCAGATTTATGGGTGATTGAACTGGAAGATCGCGCTGGGCGGCATATGCTGGATCAAGAGGGATTGCTTTAGCCGCAGCAAAGGGTCTGATCTGATGGAATGGCAAGCGGAAGGTGTTTTGCTCGCGGCGCGGCGCCATGGCGAAACTGCCGCCATCCTTGAGATATTTACCGCAGAGCAGGGGCGGTTCGTGGGGGTTTTGCGTGGCGGCGCGTCCCGCAAGATGGCGGCCCATATTCAGGTGGGTGCGCAGCTTCAGGCAACGTGGCGCGCGCGGCTTTCCGATCATATGGGTGTGTTCACCATTGAACCACTGATCTCCCGCGCAGCCCCCGTGATGGGCGACCCTGTGCAGTTGGCAGGGCTAAATGCGGTTTGTGCACTTTTATCCTTCGCCCTGCCTGAGCGCAGCACTTACCCTGCACTTTATGCACATAGTCTTGCGCTGTTGGATGGGTTGGGTGCGGACCATTGGCTGGATGCTTATGTGCAATGGGAGTTGGCGCTGCTGTCGGAGCTAGGCTTTGGTCTTGACCTCAGTCAATGCGCGCGCACAGGCGTGTCGCAGGATTTGGCCTATGTGTCGCCGCGCACAGGGCGCGCCGTGGCCCGCGAGGCTGCGGGTGAATGGGCGGATCGTTTGCTGCCACTGCCACGATTCATGCAAGGGGTTGGCCCCGCAGATCGGGCAGATCAAATGGCTGGTTTGCGCCTAACGGGGCATTTCTTGGCCCATCACTTGGCCCCAAGTTTAGGGGATCGTCCTCTCCCATCGGCACGGGCGCGATTGGTGGATGTTCTGAACCGTCAGGGCTGAGGGGCGAAGACGAGGCTTGCGCCCTCGGTGCTGCGCAAAACCAAAAGCCCGTCCTCCACCGCCGCGCTTCGGCTGGCTTCAAGTGCTGTGAAATAGAGGTATTCCTGATCCAGATTGGGGCAGGCCATCAGCGTGGCACCGATTGGGCCTGACGTCAGCGTGCCCTCTGCCCTTTGGAATCGTCCAAAATAGCGGTTGCAAGGACCTTGGCCATAAAAGTTGAACTCTGCGTCAATTTCCAAGGTAACGCTTGGATCAGACAGTAAGGCCCAAGCCCCAACGGGGGGCATGGGCGCGTCATCTTGGCAGGCGGCAACGGCCAATAGGGCGACAAGCCCAACCAACTGGCGCATGATCAATCAGCCCAGAAGGCGGCGTGCGATCACCTGTGCCTGAATTTCTGCCGCACCTTCAAAGATGTTCAGGATGCGGGCATCGCACAAGATGCGGCTGATCTTATATTCAAGCGCAAAGCCGTTACCGCCATGGATTTGCAACCCGTTATCCGCAGCTGCCCATGCGACCCGCGCGCCAAGCAATTTGGCCATGCCCGCCTCAAGGTCGCAGCGGCGCTCATTATCCTTTTCGCGCGCCGAGAAATAGGTCAATTGGCGCGCAATCATGATCTCTACGGCCATCATGGCCAGTTTCGAGGCAACGCGCGGGAATTCTATCAGGGATTTGCCGAATTGCTTGCGGTCTTGGGCATATTGCATCGAAACATCCAATGCAGATTGCGCAACACCAATGGCGCGGGCGGCTGTTTGGATGCGCGCGCTTTCGAAGGTCTGCATCAATTGCTTGAAACCTTGACCTTCTTGCCCGCCCAAAAGGTTCTCGCCCTTCACATGGAAGTTGTCGAAGCCCAGCTCGTATTCCTTCATCCCGCGATAGCCCAAAACTTCGATCTCGCCGCCAGTCATGCCCTCAGTTGGGAAGGGGTTTGCGTCATCGCCGGGGGTCTTTTCCGCCAAGAACATCGACAAGCCACGATAATCCGAGGTGTTCGGATCGGTGCGGGCCAAAAGCGTCATCACATGGGTGCGCGAGGCATGGGTGATCCATGTCTTATTGCCTGTGATGCGGTAATCACCCGCCTCATCCTTGACGGCGCGGGTGCGCAGGCTGCCCAAGTCTGAGCCAGTGTTGGGTTCAGTAAAGACGGCCGTTGGCAGCTTCTCTGCGCTGGCCAAAGCGGGCAGCCATTTTTCTTTCTGCTCATCCGTGCCACCTGCAAGGATAAGTTCGGCGGCAATTTCAGACCGCGTGCCAAGAGAGCCGACACCGATATATCCACGGCTGAGTTCTTCGGAGACCACACACATCGCGGCTTTCGAGAGGCCAAAGCCGCCATATTCTTCGGGAATCGTCAGGCCGAAAACGCCCATTTCCGCCAATTCCTCGATCACGGACATCGGGATCAGCTCATCTTTGAGGTGCCATTCATGGGCAAAAGGTTCGACCTTTTCCAAAGCATAGCGGCGGAACTGTTCGCGGATCATTTCTAATTCGTCTTCAAGACCAGATGCGCCAACCGTCAACTCGGCGGCGCGTTCTTGCATCAATTCAACAAGGCGTAGGCGGGCTGCTTGTGTGTTGCCACGCGCGCAGAGGGTTGCAATCGCATTGGATTTCAGGAGGTCGACATCTGCCGCGTTTAAACCCAGCTCCCCAAGGCGCAGAACCTCGCCTTGGTTCATGGCAATGCCGCCTTGGATTTGAGCAAGATACTCCCCAAAGCCGATCTGCAGGATCAGTTGCTCAACCTCGCCAAATTTTCCTTCGCTGCTGATCAGCTCGGCCCATGTTTGCATTTGGCGCAGCGCCTCAACATATGTGGCAAGCCATGCAAGGCCATGGGTGGCGGTTTGCTCTGCTTCCATAGCAGCGTTTGAAATTTTTCCCTCAACGCTGACCAGATCACGCACAACGGCTTTGGCGCGATCCAAAATAGCCTCCACAGGGGACAGGGCCTCAGCGGTCAATACGGTCAGATTGGCCAAGATCACAGGGGCGGCGGTCATTTCAGCGTCACGGGGCATGGCATCTCTCCAAATTGAGGTTGCGCGCGCGGCGCAAAACTTCGCTCGATTCTGCAGTTGCTTCTAAATCATTTTGCAGGTGCAGCGCAACATTAATTCGAAATATTCACCTCAAAGGAATTAAAATGTCGCGCTTGTCTTGGCTGGGGATGTGCGCGATACCCTGATCAAGGCAGGGAGCAGCCATGACAGATATCCTACACCTCATGCCCTATTGGGCCTTTGCCCTCGCGCTTGGGGTTACTTTCGCAGCAGGTTTTGTGAAAGGCGCTGTTGGCTTTGCCATGCCATTGATCATGATCTCAGGGCTTTCCATGTTTTTGGAGCCACAATTGGCCATTGCGGGTATCATCTTTCCCATTGTGCTCTCAAACGGATTGCAGGTGGCCCGCTATGGATGGGCTGAGGCGAAAAGCGCCCTGACGGAGTATTGGCGGTATATCCTGATCGTCTGTGTTATGATTGTGATCGTGGCGCAGTTTGTCACCATCATCCCCACCCAAACGATGTATCTGATCTTGGGTGTGCCGGTTGTCATGCTCACCTTGATCCAATTGATGGGGATTAAATTTCATATTCCGCCCCAACA
>JAGYKZ010000027.1 GCA_018401385.1 Roseicyclus sp. | reverse complement strand
GACCAGTTCGACATAGGCACAGGGCAATTCACCCGCAATCGGATCAGGTTGACCAATGGCCGCGGCCATCGCCACGGCAGGATGGGTGGCCAAGGCCTCCTCGATAATGGCGGGGTCGATATTGTGGCCGCCCCGATTGATCAAATCCTTGGCACGCCCCGTGATCCAGAGATATCCATCCGCATCAAACCGCCCCAAATCGCCCGTACGCAAATATCGGCCCTGATACATTTGCGCGGCCGATTTCGCAGCGTCTTTATAAATCCCCTGCCCCGTGACACCGGGGCTTGCCACGCAAATCTCGCCGATCTCATCGATGGCGCATTCTGTAGGGCCTTCGGACGTATCTTTGAGGATGATCACATCACAATGCGGAAAGGGAATACCAACCGAGCCCACCTTTTTCTCCCCCTCGGCAGGGTTGCAAGAGACAAGGCAGGTCGCCTCGGTCAGGCCATACCCCTCGACAAGACTTACACCCGTGGCTGCCTCAAAACGGCGAAACAGCTCCAATGGCAGCGGAGCAGATCCAGAAAATGCCGTTTTCACCGAAGAAATATCCGCATTCACGGGGCGCTGCATCAGCACCGCCAAGGCGGTCGGCACGGTAATCAGAAAGGTCACCTGCCAGCGTTCCACCAATTTCCAGAAATTATCAAACACCCCCGCACCGCGATAGCCCTGTGGCGTGGGGAACACCGTATGCGCGCCCGAACACAGTCCACCCATCAAGATTACATGGCTGGCAAACACATGAAACAGCGGCAAAGGGCAGAGCACCGTATCGGATTCGGTGAACAACAGGCTATGACCCACCCATCCGTTATAGATCATACCCGCATAGCTGTGCTGTGCCACTTTTGGCATCCCCGTTGTGCCACCCGTATGAAAACAGGCGGCCACCCGATCACGGGCTTGGTCGGGAGTGCGCAACATATCTGCCGCCTCGCCCACCATTTCATCACGCAAAGACAGCACGCGCGCCCGATGCGCACCCTTCACCTTGGGCCGCAACAGGGGCACGATCCATCGCTTGACCCCCGTCAGATAGCGCAGAAGATCAACTTCAAGCACAGTTTCGACTTTGGGGGCCAAGGCCACGGCGGCGGCGGTTTTTTGCGCCAGATCCGTTTTTGGAAATGGCGCAAGCGTGACCACAATCTTGGCCCCCGTTTCACGCAGAATGCTTGCGATTTGTTCAGGCTCAAGCAACGGGTTGATCGGCACAATAACACCCGCGACCATCCCCGCCAAAAGCGTTAATATTGTCTCAGTGCTGTTTGGCAGGACAAAGGCCACCGCATCTTCAGGGCCAATGCCAAGCCGTGCAAACACATTGGCGACTTGGGTCACTTGTGCCTTCAGACTTTGCCAATCCAATGTCTCAGCTTGCGCATCGGGATCCGAGAACAATTGAAACGTCACCGCAGGCCGTGCGGGGTGGCGCATGGCCACATCGCTCAGAAGCGCATAGATACTCTGCTGTGGGGCCACATCAGGCCAAGGATGATCCGTTTCGATTTTGCGCACATCATCATGATTAGCAAAAGGCAGCATGGCCTTGCCCCCTCCTCATTCTCCCAAATGATCCTGCCGTCACGATGCACGCGGGCGCGCGGCAGGCTTCGCGTGAGAATGAAGAGAAACGCGCCCTTGCGCAAGCGCGCAATGATTATTCGGCGGCAATCCCATCGGTGAATTGCAACCGTGCAAGCCGCGCATAAAGCCCACCTTCGGCCACCAAGGCATCATGTGTGCCTTCTGCAACAATTTGCCCTGCATCAAAAACCAATATGCGGTCGGCCTTTTTCACCGTGGCCAAGCGATGTGCCACAATCAATGTGGTGCGCGCGGCGCTGATCTTGGCCACGGCCTGCTGCACCAAACGCTCGCTTTCGGCGTCAAGCGCGCTGGTGGCCTCGTCCAAAAGCAGGATCGGCGCATCGCGCAAGATCGCACGCGCAATGGCAATACGCTGTTTCTGGCCGCCCGACAGCATGATCCCCCGCTCGCCCACATAACTGTCATAGCCTTCGGGCAAATCCACCAAGAACTGATGCGCAGCGGCCGCACGGGCGGCGGCCTCAACCTCGGCATCTGTGGCATCGGGTCGGCCAAAACGGATGTTGTCGCGCGCGGAGGCCGCGAAAATCACGGGGTCTTGCGGCACAAGCGCCATCGCGCTCCGAAACCCTTCGCGGCGCATCGCACGCAGATCAACCCCATCAAGGCTGATCTTGCCCGTTTGCGGATCATAGAAGCGTTGCAGCAATTGGAAGATCGTGGATTTACCCGCACCCGATGGTCCGACCAGCGCCACTGTCTCACCTGATTTGATGGTGAAACTCACATCCTTCAGGGCCGCCGTTTCGGTGCGGGTTGGATAGGCAAAACCAACGCCATCAAAAACGATATCACCCTTGCCCCCATGGGCAAGCGCCGCAGGGCGGGCGGGATCGGTAACCATGTCTTCGGCATAGACAAGCTCCACCAACCGCTCGGTCGCGCCAGCGGCACGCTGCAATTCGCCCCAAATCTCGGACAGCGCGCCGACTGCGCCGGCGACCATGATCGCATAAATCAGAAATTGGATCAGCGCGCCGATGCTCATCACATCTGCGCGCACATCGCGCGCGCCCACCCACAACACACCCACAATCCCCGCAAAAACAAGGAAGATCACAATCACCGTCATGAAAGCACGGGTTGAAATGCGGCGCTTGGCACTGGTGAAACTGGCCTCAGTGACATCGGAAAATTCCGTTGAGGAGGCGCGCTCATGCGTGAAGGCCTGCACGGTTTGCGCGGCCAAAAGTGCCTCAGAGGCGGCGCCTGAACTTTGCGCAATCCAATCCTGATTTTCCCGCGACAAAACACGCAGCTTACGCCCCAACACCACGATCGGCACGATAATAGCGGGCACAAGCAGCAGGACGATCCCCGTCAACTTGGGCGAGGTGACAATCATCATGACCAACCCGCCCGCCAAAATCAGCGCATTGCGCAAGGCGATTGAGACAGAAGAGGAGATCACACTCAGCAAAAGCGTGGTATCCGTGGTAATCCGACTAAGCACCTCGCCCGTCATGACTTTTTCATAAAAGCTGGGGCTCATCGAGATCATACGCGCAAACACCGCCTTGCGGATATCTGCAATCACCCGCTCCCCCAAACGGGTCACAAGATAATAGCGCGCGCCTGTGCCGATTGCCAAAAGCGCTGCAATGACGAGCGCGGCCAAGAAATAACCATCCAAAAGCGCGGCTGTGTCAGTTTCAAATCCGTCCACCACGCGGCGCACGGCCAAGGGCATGACGAGCGCAACAAGCGCCGTGGTGACAAGTGCCGCACCCGCACCCATGATCCATGCCTTGTAGGGCGCCAAAAACGGCACCAAGGCGCGCAACGAGCCAATCTTTTTGGAACGCGCACGTTCCTCCGTGGTGGTGGCTGCCTTGAGGGGCGCTTGCGCTTTGGCGGCGTCAGTTTGGGTCGTCATAGTCGCGTTTATCCTTCGTCTGTGACATCGGGAATAAAGCGGCACGGCGCATCAAACAAGCCCCGCGTGGCGCGATCAAACACAGGCAGGGCACAATCAGGGTTGAAACCACGATATTTGGCCACAAATTCCGTTGCAGGCAACGCGCGGAAATCTGCATGCCGGCGCGCAGGCGCGCGTGATCCCATTCCCACCATGCCAAATCCAACAGATCTTGCGCCACCTCATCGGAAAACCGCATCCGCAGGGGTGTGGCGGGCGTTCCCGCAACAATCATAAAATCGGCACATCTTTGCTGACCACCGCCCCCTGCCGCCAATCGCGCCGATGCCCACGGTCACCCAGGCGATGATCGCACCATGCCCGATCCAACAATCCGCCCCAAGACGGAGACGGCGCGGCACGGGCCTGAAAATGCGGCATCATCCGCGATATCGTCAAAATACAATTCTGAGCGATAAAGGAAATGATGCTGCGCTGCGTTGTGCATCGGATGATCTGTGGGGCCAAATAATGCGCGTCATCGCGGCGATATTGGCGAACTTGCCAATATCCGCATTTGCGATATCCGCCATACGGTCGCAATAGGCATAGTCCCCAAACGCGGAATTCACCACGCGGGAGAAGGCCCCACCTCACAAATGCCCCAAATTGCGACTGCGCAATCTCGCAGCCCTGATGGATCAGGGCATCCGCGCTGAGTTTCTTGCCGCGCTCATGACCGTCTGTTACTTGCCCGAGCCATCGCCCTTGATGAGGCGTGCGCGAATACGACCAGAGATTGTATCCATCGCCACCACCATCAAAACGATGAGAACGATGTAATAGGTGACCTTTTCCCAGTCTTGGGTGGTTTGGATCGCTGGGTCAGCAACAGGCCAATCCCGCCGCCCACAATCGCGCGCCCACAAGGTCGCCGAGCGGGTATTCGATCTAGAAATACAAAACTGGTCAAACAAAATCGGCATGATCTGGGCAGCACCCCGAAACGGTTGCGCTGCATCACATGGCACCGTGGAGGCCAGACCTCGATCTGCTTATTGTCAACATTTTCCAGTGCCTCGGAAAACAATTTGCCGAAACTGCCTGTATCCGTGATCAAATGGCTGCGCTGCGGTCAAAGGTCCTGGCCCGAATGCACGACAAAATGATTGTAAAGTTAGCGCATCTACCCCACGCACGAAATCAAACAGGCGCCGCATCGCGAAGCGCACCATTTTGGATGGGCAAAATGCTGGCCGCAAAAGGCCAATGGCAAAGCGATCAGCGCCGCGCCAAATGTTCCTAAGAAGGCCATCAGTATGGTCTCCCCACAGCCCAGACGAGACCTCACCATGCCGCCAGATGCCATTATACCAAAGTTATTCAGCATAAGCGACAGGTTGAGCGTTCAGGATCAAGGCGCTCATTTGAGAACAGATGCTCCTGTGACTGCCCCAATCCCATACCCGCATAGGGGCTGGAGAGATCGAAGAACAATTCCCAGCCACCGAAATAGCGCATGGTTTCGTGCGGCTGCGCGTCACGGTCAAGCGGCCACCCTCCGTGGTGATCGAGACACGGTTGAGGGAGGCATTGATCAGATCAGCGGGGAAGTCCGCTGCAGATCAAGATCAACGCCATTTGATGTGTCAATGCGGACCGCGCCATGGTCTGGGTCGAGATAGTGATTAATGCGCCCTCGTAGGTGACCCGATGGCCCGCGCGCAATTCGATCGCGGCACCGGTCGGTGTCAGAGTGACCCATTCGGGGATTTGTTCGGGCATAGGTCGCGCGGCGCGACCCTCGACCGCAACAGCGATTTCACCAGACCGATTATCGCGGGTGACATGGGTTTTGTAGGTGACCGCATCGGAGACAAGGATCGCGGCATTGTCCAAGCGCGCGCTCGGTCAGCCCAATGATGTCAAAGGCAAAAAAGATATAGACGAAATAGGCCATCAGCGCGCCCATAATCCCCAGTCCAAGGAATTTTTTCCGCGCAACACGGGCGATTTCCGATGCCCGAAAGGCCTGACCTGTCGGGGTGGTATCCTGCGTCATTGCCATTTCAATGTTCTCCATGGGTCAGATTGTGACGCATCCGACTTGAAACTTGGTCGACCACGACAATGGTCACAAACAAAATGATGAAGATGGCGGCGGCTTCGTCAAAGCGACCTTGACCAAAGGTCATGGCGTTGCGCAGCTCGTAGCCAATACCACCCGCGCCCACAAAACCAAGGATCGCAGAGGCGCGAATATTGATCTCGAAGCGCATCAACCCATAGCTGAGGTAATTGGGCAAAACCTGTGGGAATACTCCTAGCCAGATCCGCTGGCTCCAGCTTGCGCCGACCGAGGCCAAGCCATCAACAGGCTTCAGGTCCACGTTTTCGTTTACTTCGGAAAAGAGTTTCCCCATGGCGCCCGCAGTATGCAGTGCAATCGCAATCATCGCGGGAACAGGGCCACCGCCCATGACAAAGATCAAGACAAGTGCAACCACCACTTCAGGGATCGCGCGCAGAACATCCGTGATGCGGCGAAACATCGGGATCAGGCGTGGCCAATAGGACAAGCCACGGGTTCCCAGCACAGCAAAACCTGTGCCCGCCAAACAGCCAAGCAATGTCGCAACGGCGGCGATATTAATGGTCTCAATCAACGCAGGAAAGGCTTTCGCCATATGTCCTGGAAGGTTCGCAGACTTTTCAATGGCCTCAGAAATCACCGCATCGGGGAAGTCAAAAATCCGATGGATCCCCTCCCAGAAGCCCCCCGCATTACGCGCATCAGCGGTATTGAAGCCAGAGATCATCAGCACAATGAAAACCAAAATCAACACCGCGCTGTAGAGACGGCGCAAATTGGTCATGCGCAGATAATCTTCGCGCACATTTTCCAATGCGTCACGCGATATTGCGGATGATGTGCTGTCGGCCATGCTCAACCCTTTTTAATAAATGGGGCGCGCAACAAATGAACTGCGCGCGCCCCGAGATGATGTGCACCTTAGAAGCGCAGATCAGTTACCCTGCGCCAAGCGCACTGCAATGATCGACTCATATGCTTCGTGGGTTACAGGAAAGAAACCAGCGGTTTCGCCTGCTGCAACGCTATAGGCGCAATCAGGATCATTTACGTGCAAATTTGCCAATACTTCAGTAACCTGGTCTTTACATCTTGAGGAAGGGTTTGACGCAAAACGATTGGACCTTCAGGGATCGACTTGGAACGCCAGATCTCAACCATCTCATTCATGTCAACAAGACCAGAGTCAGCCTGCGCAACGCGCCAGAGTTATAGCCGTCTTCCAGTTACCTTGCCCATCTGCCCAAGTCACACTGCATCCACATCGCCGTTATAAACCGCGATGATGGTCTGCTCGTAGCCGCCAACGAAGCGCACTTCGCCGAAGTAACGCCCGAGTCCATCGTTGCGTTAATCTGGGCGGGATTTCCACCGAAGGGATCAGATAGCCCGAGGTCGAGTTCGGATCGCCAAACGCGAAAACCTTACCTTCCATATCGGCCAATGATGTGACACCGCTGTCCGCGCGTGCAAAGCCGATGGAATGGTAGGAGAAGGAACCATCAAGGTTCGTTTTCACCAAGATCGGCTCAACGGCATTTGGATCAGCCACGAATGTTGCGGCATAGGAGGACGCGCCCAACCATGCGAAATCAAGCGTGCCGCCAACCAAACCTTGGATAACGCCGTTGTAATCGGCAGGTGTGAACAAACGTGTTGGAACGCCAAGCGCGTCTTCCACATAAGCGCGGAAGCACTCGTTGCTGGCCAGACGGTCTTGCGCGTTCTCGCCGCCCAAGATGCCGATGTTGAATTCTGTCAGTTCCTGTGCCGCAGCAGGGCCAGCCAAAGCGGTGGTCACTGCGAGAAGTGTTGCAAGTTTCTTCATAAGAAGTCTCCGTGAGATGAGATGTCCGAACAGATGGACAGGGGTTTTGGCCTTAGGTCAGACCTTGCACAGCGGGGTTTGTGGCCCGCTTTTTCGCCTTTGCCTCTGGACCCGAAATTTTGGTGGAGGTGGCGAATTCGTTGAATGTTTCATCTGCGCCATAGATGTCGCGCGCGACCCCCGTGGTCAGCTGCTCTGGTGTGCCGTCAAAGACAATCTTGCCATCCCGCATCCCAATGACACGGTCGCAATATTGGCGCGCTGTGTCCAACGTGTGCAGGTTCGCAATCACCATGCGCCCATCTTCGGTGTTGATCCGCTTGAGCGTATCCATCACGATTTGCGCGTTCATCGGGTCAAGGCTGGCGATGGGTTCATCGGCCAGAATGATTTGGGGGTCTTGCATCAGGGCACGCGCAATCGCGACACGCTGCTGCTGTCCACCTGACAGCGCCTCGGCGCGTTTAGGGGCCTGTTCGGCAATGCCAAGACGGTCAAGAATATCGATGGCACGAGAAATATCCGCCTTGGACCATAGATTGAACATCGTGGCCAAGGTGGAGACATGATTCAACTTGCCGTGCAGCACGTTGGAGACGACATCAAGGCGCGGCACCAGATTGAACTGCTGGAAAATCATGGCGCAGCGGCTTTGCCATGCGCGCGCATCTGCGCCTTTGAAGGCCAGAACATTGGTGCCATTGACCACAATCTCGCCGTCACTGGCGTCGGTCAGACGATTCATCATCCGCAAAAACGTGGATTTGCCCGCACCAGAGCGGCCAATGATGCCAACGAATGCAGGACGGTCGATGGAAAAGCTGACACGGTCAACGGCAATTTTTGTGCCAAAGACACGGGTCACGTTGCGCACTTCGAGCATGAGGCCCCCTAACAAAATCTTGAGGGCCGTATCGCCGTGCAGTGATTCAGTTACGTGACCGAATTGTTACGGTTTCGTAAAATCGCACAATATCAGGCCACGCGCAGACCGCGTGACCAGACCCCGCGCAGACGCGGCGTGCCGCCCTTTACAGACAGGCGCAAAACATCCCCCCGCAAGCCCTGTTCGATCCGCCCCCGATCCTTCAACCCCGCAGCCCTGGCTGGGGTCGCCGTCACTGTGGCAAGGGCGCACGGCAGATCATTCCACATCTGCCCCAAACGATAGGCTGAGAGCAAAAGCGCCGCTGGCACATAGTCGGAAGAAATAATGTCCAAAAGCCCTGCTTCGGCCAGTTCCGCAGCCGAGACATTGCCCGAATGTGACCCACCTCGGATCAGGTTGGGCGCGCCCATCATCACCGCGATGTCATGCGCATGACAGGCCTCTGCCGCCTCGCGCGTGGTGGGGAATTCAGCCAGTTTGATCCCGTAACCCGCCGATTTGGCCACCTGTTCAGCGGTGGTGTCATCATGGCTGGCCAATAACGCGCCATAGCGGCGCGCATGATCTACGGTGGCCTGTTCATGCATATCACCGAATGTGGCGCGCATCTCGGTCAGTTGGGCGATATGCTCCAACCATTCCGCCTCGCTGAGATTGTTTTTGCCCATCACATAGGCCTTGAGTTTGGAGATATCGCGGAATTGACGCTGACCAGGCGTGTGATCCATGAGGCTGACCAATCCCACACGATCCGCAGGCCCGAATTCGGCCAATTCATCGGCCAAGGTTTCCGAACAGATTTCTGCGCGCAGATGCAGGAAGTGACTGATCTTCAGCATCCCCTGATCGCGCAGCGCCAACATCTCGCTGGCCAAAGGGCGCGCATAACGCGCATAACGGGTTTTGCCCGTGTTGATCGAGCCAATCCGCATCGCGTCAAACACTGTTGTAATCCCTGCCCCTGCCAATTCTGCATCATGGGCAATGATGGCTGCATCATGGGGCCAATCGACCGAAGGGCGCGGTTGCATATGCCGCTCTAGATTATCGGTGTGCAATTCCACCAATCCAGGTGTCAGGTAATCGCCTTCGCAATCAATCGCGCCTTGCGGCAGGGCCCCGCCTTCTTGGATATCGACAATCACGCCATCTTGCACGGTCACGCTGCCCGCAAAGACCCGATCCACTGTGACGATCTGCGCATTGCCGAAAATCACTTCGCTGCTCATGGTTGATCTATCCTTTGAATAATCCCGCTTCTGCGGCGGTGATCGCGGCCTCTAACGTGCCGCTATTGTCAATTTCCACAATATCAAGCTCTGCGGGGATGGCCACCTGCCGCGCCAAACGCGCGGCGATATCCTGCGCATCCTCGCGCCCCCGCGCAGCAAGGCGCTTGGCTAAAACTGCGGGGCTTGCCGTGATGGACAAAACCACCACCCGCTCAAATTGCGTGGCCGCATCCCTCAATATATTGCGCGACAGGTTGGCAATGACATCATGGCCCGCAACGACCCAATCAACCACATCGACAGAATACCATAGGAGGCCATGCGCCTGCCATGACCAGGCGGCCTTGCCCCCTAAGGCGCATAAATTCATCTGGGCTAACCCATCAAAACGCCTCGCCGCATCGCTGGGGCGGGTGATTTCCCTTCAGCCGCGCAAAGATTTGAATTGTGGGCCATCAGCGCTGCCATCACGCTGTCACCTGCCAACCCCAGAGGGGCCAACAACCGCAATGAGGCGGCCTGTCTTCACACGATCTTCCGTGGCGTAAAGACACTGACGTCACGGCGCGCGATCAGCCACGCGGTCGCGCGCCGCCAGATCATGGAAATCCCAGCAATGGCCGCACCGCCCGCCTTGGCCTCGATCAGGGTCAAAACCGTTTCGCGGTTCTGGGCATCAAGGCTGGCGGTTGGCTCGTCCAGAGCAAAACAGGATAGCGATGCGCAAAACCGCGCGATGTTGACGCGCTGCTGCTCACCGCCCGAAAATGTGGTGGGGAGACTGCCACAGCCGTTCAAGGATACGCAACCGTGCCAGCAAATCTTCGGCCCGCGCGCGCGCCACATCCTCGGCCACACCAAGAGACAACAGCGGCTCTGCGACAACCTCCAAGGTGGGCACGCGCGGCACCACGCGCAAAAACTGGCTGACATATCCCAAAACCTCACGGCGCAGGGCCAAAATCTCGCGCGGGGTGGCGGTGGTGATGTCCAACCCATTGATCACCACACGCCCCGCTTGCGCCAGATAATTTCCGTATAGGATGCGCATGACGGTGGATTTGCCCGCCCCGCTTTCCCCCGTCAGGGCGACACATTCGCCCTGCGCTACAGAAAAATTTGCCCCCTCCAGCACGGGGATCACCGCGCTGCTTTGATTGTGGAGGGTAAAGGATTTTCCCAAATCGGTGACCGCAATCATCTCCATCCCTCACACCTGCAAAACCGAAGATACCAAAAGCTGCGTATAGGCGTGTTGCGGATCATCCAAGACCTGATCGGTCAAGCCCGTTTCCACAACATGGCCCGATTTCATCACCATCAGCCGATCCGCCAAGAGGCGCACCACGGCCAAATCATGGGTGACGATGATTGCCGACAGCCCCATGCGCCGCACAAGGCCGCGCAGCAAATCCAACAGCCGCGCCTGCACGCTGACATCCAAGCCGCCCGTGGGTTCATCCATGAACACAAGACGCGGCCCCGTCACCAAATTGCGCGCGATTTGCAGGCGCTGCTGCATCCCGCCTGAAAAGGCCGAAGGGCGATCATCCATTCGGGCCGTGTCAATCTCCACCTTGGTCAGCCATTCACCCGCCGTCTCACGAATATCACCGTAATGGCGCGCACCGACCGCCATCAAACGCTCGCCCACATTACCGCCTGCGGATACCCGCATCCGCAATCCATCACGCGGATTTTGATGCACGAAGGCCCAATCCGTGCGCGACAGCATCCGCCGCTCGGCCTCGGGCATTTGGCGCACATCGCGGGGGCCATCGGCACGGGTGTCAAAAATCACTTCGCCTTGATCAGGTGCCAGATGGCCCGCAAGACAATTGAGCAGCGTGGACTTGCCTGACCCAGACTCGCCCACAATTCCCAAGACTTCGCCCGGATAGAGATCAAAGGAGACATCCGCACAGCCAATCCGCGCGCCGTAGCGTTTCTCAATATTGCGTACTTGCAAAAGCGGGGTCATGCGGCCTCTCCTGTGTCAGGCGGCCGGCGCAGTAATCTGTGTCGGAACAGACAAACATCCGCCCGCCTGCGTCATCCACGATCACCTCATCCAAATAGCTGTCTTCGGCCCCACATAGCGCACAAGGATGGTGGGCTTTTGACGGGTCAAACGGGTAATCTTCAAAATCGAGGCTCACGACCTTGGTATAGGGCGGCAGCGCATAAATCCGTTGCTCGCGTCCCGCACCGAACAATTGCAAGGCAGGGCTTTCCAATTTGGGATTGTCGAACTTCGGGATTGGGGAGGGATCCATCACATAGCGATCTTCGACTTTGACGGGATAGGCATAGGCGGTGGCGATCTCGCCATGGCGCGCAATATCCTCGTAAAGCTTGACGTGCATCAGACCATATTCCTCAAGCCCGTGCATCTTGCGCGTTTCAGTTTCGCGCGGCTCTAGGAAACGCAACGGCTCAGGGATCGGCACCTGATAGATCAAAATCTGATCTGCACGCAGCGGTGTTTCGGGGATGCGGTGGCGGGTCTGGATCACGGTGGCTTCTGCGGTGCTCTCGGTCACAGCCACGCCAGCGGTTTTCTCGAAAAAGCGGCGGATCGAGACGGCATTGGTCGTGTCATCCGCGCCTTGGTCAATCACCTTGAACACATCATCAGGGGTCAGGCAGGCCGCTGAGACCTGCACGCCCCCCGTCCCCCACCCATAGGGCATTGGCATCTCGCGGCTGGCGAAAGGCACCTGATAACCTGGGATGGCCACACCCTTGAGAATAGCGCGGCGGATCATCCGCTTTGTCTGCTCGTCCAGATAGGCGAAATTATAGCTCATTCTGCGGCCTCCCTCGGGCCTGAGGAGGCCCCCATCGCCTCGGCACGCAGACGGCGGATCAGTTCCAACTCAGACTGGAAATCCACATAATGGGGCAGTTTGATATGTTCGAGAAACCCGGTCGCTTGCACATTGTCGGAATGCGACAGGACAAATTCCGCATCCTGCGCGGGCGCGCCCACATCATCCTCGCCCAATTCTTCCCACCGCAGCGCGCGATCAACCAAAGCCATGGAAATCGCTTTGCGTTCGGATTGCCCAAAGACCAAACCGTAGCCGCGCGTGAATTGCGGCGGTTCGGTCTTGCTGCCTGTGAATTGGTTGACGGTTTCGCATTCGCTCACGGTGATTTCGCCCAGGTCAATGTCAAAGCCCAATTCGGGAATATCCATCGACACAGCCACGCGCCCGATGCGCAATTCCCCCACGAACGGGTGGTTGCGCGCATAGCCCCGCTGCGTGGAATAGGCCATGGAAAGCACAAACCCCTCATCGCCACGCGCCAAGGCCTGAAGCTTCAGCGGACGATCCGCAGGGAAATCCAGCGGCTCGCGCGTCAGATCGCGCGGGGCGGTGTTATCCTCATGCTCGGGCTGCAAAAGACCCTCGCGGTCCAGAAACTCCGCGACATGGGGCAAGGTGGGTGTCTCCGCCACTTCGGGCGTTTGGGGCGCGGCGGGCGTCTTGGCCCCTCCCATGGCCCCAGCTCAGCGAAATCCAGAAGTGGTGGCTGTGGAATGAAGGATCATTTAGAATCACGCCTTGCTCGCCGGTTTGCGTGGCGAAGTCGCTGATCTGGCGCATCGCTGCATCTTGATATCAAACACCATTTAAATATGGAGTGAATTACGGTGGTGATGTTTGGATCTGTCTTCAAATCATATCTTCGCCACGCTTATGAATATAAAAGGCAACAAATCCGGATCGCCAGAGTGAGCCTGCCGCCATGCTAATGGTAACCAAAACGGAAGCTGCGGTTTGCGGAGACGTCATTCCACCTCAGGTAGCGCCGCACCGCTCATGAGCAGCCACTCTGCTGCGGCGTCAATCGCCACTAACGCCCTCGCTGCACATGGCCATCTGGGAAGCCCCATGGCTGCGGTCAGAGGCGCGAAAGAACGAGGCACAACTCATCTTCCCCTTTATTGAAAGCATATCAAACTTACGAAGGAAGCGGCATTCGCGGCCAAGACGCGATCCCCATCGGTTTGGTTCAGCCATTGGTTTATCGTCTTCATTTGGCCCGATAAAGTGGTGCTACCGGGCAGGAAGATGATCCATGTTGGCGTCACGAGATCGATGGATAATCTGCATCTCCGCGGCGGCGGCTAACTCACTGTGGACCGATATTGCAAAAGATGCGCCTCTGACCGCCGGGATTCAGAGGCGCAACGTGAGGCTTTGTTCGCCAAACCACGTGCAAAACCATCACGGCAGGAACGAATGTTTGAACTTTCTGATCTGGCACCAAAAGCGCAGAAGTCCGCCACGCGGGACGGGAGCGCGGGCGGCGCTGCGCCTGAATCTTGTAGCGAAGTAGCTCAGGCAGCAAGCGACTCAGCGCAACGCGAGCGTCAACGTCCGCGGTGAGTTGCTCAATCGCCACCATTGCAGACCCCGCCAGGAACATGGTCAATTCTGCATGCTTTCATCTGCCTTTTCCAGTGAAGGAAACTGGAAGGCCTGGTTTTATTCGCCAGACGCACGGGCCATGTAAAAAACGCCGCTTTTTCATCGCGCAGGCGCTCAGGATGATTCATTAACTGTCGCGCGCGAATCGGTTCGGTTTGAGCTGGCAGCATCGTTCAGCGCGGCACAGATACTGGCGCGGAGTGGCTGCCCGCCAAGCCAGCGAACCATGCCCGCTCCCTTTCAACGGATCAGGTTTGGCGATTTGTCATCTCGCTTCCCCAGAGTTGAGGTACTGGCACCCGCGCCCCACCGCGACTTACCACCATCTGCCGTGCGTCTCGGCGCGCAGAACCGATGCAGGTTTCGACGTGCAGCTTCGCACGAGCGCAATCCAGCGTTCAGGCGGGCCACAGCAATATAATGGCGATACCAGGCTGAGCGTTCGATGTTCCACCAGGTGGAGCGCATCTGCGGGGCTAATCCCGGCGCCAGTAACCGGTGATCTGCACCGCTCGGCTTACCACGCGTGAACCAAACCTTTGGGTGTTTTTTATGGTGGCGCTGAAGCCTGCGTTTTGCGGACCAGAAGTTAGCCGAACGCTGGAAAAAACGTGGTCAAAGGACGCTTTGGCGGGCAAAAAACGCCACGAAGCGTGGGGCTGATAAATGATGTATGTTATATTTCACGGCACTATATCTGATCTGTTTGTGCTTTGGGCTTTGAAATTACGTCAGGGTGGGAGGTGTTTGTGCCAGAAGCTGTCCCTACTAATCAGTTAGGATCACACGATTTGCGTTTTCAGGGAGGGCCAGCCGCCTGGGTATGTTCTGAAGACCACTTACACCACTGTTGTTAAACCGTTGCGCTGGAGCTACAAAAAGGCTTTCCATGCTGCACTCCCACCGCGATGAATCTGATTTGCATCATACAGAGAGTGCAGTACTGTGGATGATTTGCGCGTCGCTGTGCACCATCCTGCTTTCCGCAGCGCTTTGCCACGCTCATATGATCGAAAACCTGCGAAGGCGGACCGCTGAATACACCTTTTTTACCGCGGATGTTCATGACAGATTACAACGCGACACGCGCATGTTGCGACTTGCGCTGGCCGAGGCCGAGCATCATTGGGCGCTCGCTGGCGCGGCACTCGCGATCACCTGATCATCTGACCCGATCGACGGTGTTGGGCCTGACTGTTTGTGAATGGTTTGAAAGGGACGGTCCCGGTGCGGCGGGGGCGGGCGACATGCAACCCTCAAGCTGAAATAACACGAAAACAACATCTGCCGCTGGCGTGAATGTTGATGAATCCAGAATCACTTGCCCACGGCATGATGTGCCCCGTGCGCTTTGGCGTTTTTCAGCATTATAACGTTACGCTTCGAATGCCGACGCCGGGATTATCTTCATGAAAACAGGAAATCAATACATGAGCCTGCGGGGTCAGCGCTCCTATCAGGCTGTCCAGATAGCTTGATTGATCTGCATCATCCGTCAAGAAATGAAACACAGCACGATCATGCCACAGATCATAGTGCCGCGCCGGGCTCCAATCCCGCAGATCAGCGCAGATAAAGGTCGGGGGATGCGGCAGATGCATCGAAGCCTGCCGCGCAGCTTCCACGGCCACGGCGGAAATATCAAGTGCTGAGATATCGATATATCCTGCCTGCGACAACGCCATAGCAAGGCCAGAACGCCCTGCGCCTATGTCTATAATTGCCGCGTCTTTTGAAAGATTTAGCGCTTCGATTTGCGCCAATGCAGCGTCATAATCAGCTTGAAACCAACTGACCCGTGTGGGGTCTTTGGTTAGATAGACCTGATCCCAAAATGCGCTTGGGTCCGTATCGGACATCTTTGGCATAGGAATATCCTGTCTGGATGCGAGAAACCCGCCCCTGCGGCGCAATCAGCATAGGTGTCCAAGCGACTATGGAGCGGGTAGCGGGAATCGAACCCGCACGACTAGCTTGGAAGGCTAGGGCGCTACCATTACACCATACCCGCGCTTGGTCTTTGGGGTAAGTGATCGCCCCCGTTTCGTCAAGGCGGAATGAGCCTTGACCTGCGGGACGGATTTCCGCAAAGCAATGCCCATGTTGATCTTCAAAATCCTTCGCCCTGCTGAATGGGACGCGCTTTGCGCGCTTAAAGAAACCGATGGCGCACCAATTGATGTGGCCGATGGCTACATCCATTTCTCGACCGCTGCGCAAGTGGCCGAGACATTGGCCAAGCATTTCACGGGGGTGGAGGGCCTGATCCTTCTGGCCTATGCAGCAGAAAAATTTGGCGATGCGCTGAAATGGGAAGTGTCGCGCGGGGGGGATTTATTCCCGCATCTCTACGCGCATCTGCCCCTTGAGGGCCTGATGTGGCATCATGCGGTCACGCTGGAAAACGGGGTCCATATTTTGCCCCCTCTTGATGGGTAATCGGAGCATGGAAATCTGATGTTTGACAAAGCCGCCCTTGCCGCCCTGCGCCTGATCTCACCCGAACGCGCACATGGGATTGCCCTTCATGCGCTCAATATGGGACTTGCGCCGCGCATAGGCCCAATCAACAGCCCGCGTTTGGCCACGCGTGTTGCGGGGCTTGAGATGCCCAATCCTTTGGGCCTTGCCGCAGGGTTCGACAAAAACGCCACGGCGATTGCGCCCCTGATGCAAACGGGTTTTGGGTTCTTGGAGGTGGGGGCAATCACACCACAGGCCCAACCCGGAAACCCGCAGCCACGCGTCTTTCGTCTGCCGCGCGAGCGTGCAGTGATCAACCGTTTTGGTTTCAACAATGAGGGGATGGAGGCCGCCGCAAAGCGTCTGGCCGAGCGTCCCCATCACATCCCCTTGGGACTTAATCTTGGCGCGAATAAAACCAGCACCGACCGCGCAGCAGATTTTGCGCTGGTTCTGGCGCGCTGTGGCGGGCTGATTGATTTTGCCACAATCAATATCTCCTCGCCCAACACAGAAAACCTGCGCGATCTGCAAGCCGCCGATCAGCTGGAGCGGCTTTTGCAAGGCGTGATGGATGCCAATTTCGACTTGGCCCGCCCTGTGCCATTGTTTGTGAAAATCGCGCCCGATCTCAGCACCGATGAAATTGATGCGATTGCGGAATTGGCCCTGCGAATGCAGCTGGCCGGGATCATCGCCACCAACACCACCATCGCACGCGATGGTCTGCGCGGACGGCACAGGCGCGAAACGGGGGGGCTGTCGGGCCAGCCCCTGTTCGAGCGATCCACGCAAGTGCTGGCGCGCCTCGCCAAGCAAACGGAAGGCAAGATTGCCCTGATCGGCGTGGGCGGTGTTGAGAGTGCAGACCAAGCCTATACCAAGATCAAAGCGGGGGCGCACGCGGTGCAGCTTTATACGGGCCTTGTTTATGGCGGGATGGGATTGGTTGCGGATATTCTAAATGGGCTTGACGCGGCCTTGGCGCGCGATGGTCACGCCAATGTCGCGGCGGCCATTGGCACAGGGGTGGATGCTTGGCTTTGACGCCCTCGCGCCTTCGATCACGCGCTAATCAGCCGCCCGTTCCAAACTGGGATACCTCGCCGCAAGGCTCAGACCGCGCAGCACGAACATCCCAATCAGCGCGGCCCATAATCCATGATTGCCAAACGGCGGGATGAACACCACGCAGAAAACGACATAGCCCACAAAAGACAGCGCCATCATGTTGCGCATATCGCGGGTTCGGGTCGCCCCGATGAAAATCCCGTCCAAAATCCACGCCTGAAACCCCAGAAGCGGCGCGAGAACCATCCAAAACAGATAGGATCGCGCCTCGGTGCGCACTTCGGGGGCTGTGGTGAGAATATCGATGATAGGACCACCAAACAGCAAAAACCCCAACGCCATAAGCACGGCGACACCGCCCGACCAAAGCGCGGTCATTTTCGCACTTTGGCGCAGCGCTGCGCGGTTCTTGGCCCCCAAAGCTTTGCCCACGAGGCTTTCGGCGGCAAAGGCGAACCCATCCAGACCATAGGCCGTTATGTGGATAAACTGCATCAAGATTTGATTGGCGGCCAAAGTCGTATCGCCAAAATCCGATC
Organism: Roseicyclus sp.; assembly: GCA_018401385.1. Classification (GTDB taxonomy): domain Bacteria; phylum Pseudomonadota; class Alphaproteobacteria; order Rhodobacterales; family Rhodobacteraceae; genus M30B80. The sequence continues at coordinate 7,644 of JAGYKZ010000027.1, read as the reverse complement.
CGATATAGACGAAGGACGTGAAACCCGCCATCAACAGCACAGAGCGGATCAAGATATCCGTGTTGACCTGCGCCATATGCGCAAGGCGTGCAGGATCAAACACACGTGGCCAGTCACGCCACTGTGGCCGCGCGAATGCGGCGCGACACAAAAACAACCCCAGCGCCAGCCCTGACCATTCGGCGATTGCCGTTGCCGCCGCCACGCCCGCAACATCATAGCCCAACCCCAGCACGAAGAGCAGCGACAACAGAATGTTGAAGCCATTCATCCACAGTTGCAGCACAAATACCGCACCTGTCCGTTCGGCCGCGATAAGCCAGCCTGTGATCCCATAGATCGCGATGGCGGCGGGGGCGGACCAGATACGGATTGCCATATAGTCGCGCGACAGCGCCTCGACCGCGTCACTCGCGGGTGCCACCGCAAAAACCGCTGCGAAAATCGCGGATTGCAGCAGGATCAAGGCAACTCCTGCCACCACGCCAATCATCAGGACGCGCGAGAGCAGCGCAGATATCTCCGCCCCATCCCCCGCGCCATGGGCCTGTGCGGCAAGCCCCACCGTGCCCATGCGCAAAAAGCCGAAAATCCAGAACACCGTGGTCATGGAAATGGCGCCCAACCCCACGGCACCAATCATCGCCGCATCGCCCAGCTGACCGATCACGCCCGTGTCGACCAAGCCCAGAAGCGGCACCGTAATGTTTGACAGCACAACGGGCACGGCAATGCGCAGCACGCGTTTGTGGGTCAGCGCATCCTGCACTGTCATGATGAGGCCCCAAGCGCGAAATGCCCATGTGCCGCCGCAATCGGGGTATCAGGGTCCGCTTGCCACATGGTTACGGAAACCGAGGCAAAGCGGCGGCCCGCGCGCGTGATGCTGGCCTTGGCATAGCTGTATTCGGGTTGACCACGGCGCAGATAATCCACCGTGAAATCAATCAGTTTCGGAGGTTGTTCCCCAACTCCAAGGCCGCATTGAACAAGCGTGGCTTGGGCGGTGATTTGCAACAGGGCCGCAGTGACCCCACCATGAAGGGCGGGCAATAACGGGTTGCCAATCAGCATCGGGCGGAAGGGTAGTTTCGCGCAGCAATCCGATCCGTCTTTGAACCATGTGATGCCCAAAAACCGCGCAAAAGGCAGATCAACTGCACCCATATCCATCAATCCTGCCCCTTGTCACCCTGCCCCTTGTCACCCTGCCCCTTGTGGCGCAGCACGACATCCAGAAAACCTTGCCCCGGCGCACCGTATTCAACGGCGAAGCTGCCATTGGCCTTGGCCACAAGGGCGCCTGTTTCCGCCTCCACGGCTTGCACCGTGACAAAGGTCACATCGCCGCAAAGCGCATCACATCGTGCAACAGCCCGCAGGCGGCCCTGCACAGACGCTGTGATAAAATCGAGGCGCAAATCAAGTGTGGCCGTGCCCAATGGCCTGCTGTCATGTGCGACCACTGCGGTGCCCGCGCAAGTGTCCATTAGCGCGCTCACGGCCCCCTCATGCAAGCGGCCGTTTGCGCCCAAAAAATGGGACAACACAGGCATCTCCATCACCGCATAAGCCGACCCCAAATCAACCAGCTGCATCTGCAATGCAGCGGCAAAGGGAAGGCGCGTAATGAAACTTTGCGCGACATGGATATGATCTGCGTGATCGGGCGGCACCATCCCATCCCCAAGGCTTGATTGCGTCACCCCCATGTAACGTGCGTCCGATGGGATCAGCAATGCGCAAATGACCTTGCCGCCGAAACTGTGCTAAGGTGCAGCGCAACACCACCCTCGAGCCGTTATGCCGACAGAAGCGCCTTATCCACGGAGCCAGAGACACTCACCATTCGCGAAATGTGTGAGACGTTTCAGGTGACCGCGCGCAGCTTGCGGTTTTACGAGAGCAAGGAGTTGCCGTCGCCGCTGCGGGCGGGACAAAAGCGCTACTACGCGCGCAGCGATCAAGCGCGGCTAAAGCTGATTTTACAGGGAAAGCGCTTTGGCTTTACGCTTGAGTAGATGCGGCAACTTCGACCCTCTATGCGCTTGGCGACAACTGCGGTGACGCAGCTGCAAAGAAGCCAGAAGTTGGTCGGGAAAGATTGCACGATATGCAGGAGCAATATACCGAATTGGCGCAAGCCACCGATCTCAAAGAGCAAATCGCAGTGGTCGAGTAAAAGAATAGATCGCCAAACGCTAAACCGATAAGGCAGAGCACAAGACAGAGGACATATACCCGTGACCAACACGCTTTATTGTTTTGGGGAATCTGAAATGCTTTCGCGGCGGCGCTTAGCCTCACACTCGCGCAAGTGCCGTGGCAACCCGCTTGTCGATTTTTTCAATGGCGAGGGTAGCGCAGCGCGGCCTTTCGTGATCAATCCCATGGGCGAAGTCCCTGTTCTGGACGCGGATGGCCACATCATGACCTCAATCGGGGCTGATCCAAACTTGGGTGATGGATCAAACGGGGAAATTGGGCGGCACGGGGCCAACGGATCGTGCCGAAGTCCCGCGCTGGATCCTATTCGACAATCAGCAGGTCTGGTACGAGGCCGTTGCGGTTTTTGATGAATTTTGCACCCGTGGACAAACGTGACAGCGCCGTAATCGCCTATTTGACGGCGCGCATGAAAGCCGCCCTTACAGTGTTGGAAGGGGTGTTGGAAAGGCGCGATTGGGTCGCCTGCGCCCATGTAAGTGCCGCGGACATCGCCTGTGCAGGGTATCTCTATTACCCAGAGTATTTCAATTTTGACCGTTCGGATTACCCCGCGATATCTGCGTGGCTGACCCGCCTCGCGCAGCAGCCGCATTGGGCGCACCCTTATGATTTAATGCCAGCTCCGACCGTGGGTCAGGACAATGGTTTGCGCGATGCCTGAGCGGTTTTTGCTGCCCATAGGGGTCTGTGCATGACAGCGTTGGACGAGTATCACAAGCTTGAGGCCATAGGCCTTTGGCGCGATCAAGGTGAGAACCAGCGCCGCGAGGTGTTGATCACCCTTGGCAACACTTCGCTAATCATTTCCACCCTGTCAGAAACCGCGCTGACCCATTGGTCGCTTGCGGCGATACTCCGCGTCAATCCTGGCGAGATGCCCGCATTGTATGTGCCGATCGAAGGCAGCGAAGAAAGTCTGGAGATTGCAGATGATTTGATGATTGCAGCCATCGAGAAACTGCGCGCCATGATAGAGCGCCGCCGCCCCCACCCTGGGCGTTTGCGCGGTGTTTTGGGTGGGCTTTGTGGCGCGCTGATCTTGGGCGTTGCGGTCTTCTGGTTGCCCGATGCCTTGATGCGCCAGACCGTGCTGATCCTGCCAGAGGCGAAAAAGCGCGAAATTGGGCAGGATATTCTGGCGCATATGATCGAGCTGACGGGACCAAGCTGCAATCAAAGCGCGGGACAGGCGGCGCTTGGGGCGCTGGCCCGCCGCGTGTTTAACGCAACGCCAAGCGCACCGCGTCTGGTGGTGCTGCGCGATGGTATTCCCGCGAGCCTGCATTTGCCGGGGGATCTGATCGTGCTGAACAGAAGCGTGGTCGAAGATTATCAAAGCCCCGATGTTCTGGCAGGGTTTCTGTTGTCGGAATATATTCGCATGATGGACAGCAACCCCACCCAAGCGCTGCTGCAAGAGGCGGGCCTATGGGCCACGCTACAGCTTTTGACGAGCGGCCAGATCCCCGCAAAACACCTCAACAATCGCGCTGCGACCTTGCTGACATCCATACCCAACCCTGTTTCTGACGAAGCGCTTTTGCAGCGCTTCGCAGAGGCGCAGATTTCTTCACAGCCCTATGCCTATGCCCTCGATATTTCTGGCGAGGACACCCTGAGCCTGATCGAGGCGGACCCTTTGCGCGGGCGTCCCAATGCGCCGCTATTGCAAGATACGCGTTGGATTGCGGTGCAAGAGATTTGCAGCGGCTGACGCTTCAGTTCACACGCGGTTGAACGCGGGCTTGCGAAAAACCTGCCGCTTGGAGCGCCAAAACGGCACGCTCGGTCGCCTGCGGGTTTGAGAATGGCCCCACCAGAACCGCATATCCCGTGCCCGTCCGTCCCAAACGTGCCGTCATTCCGAATTGGGCCAATTGGGCCGCGGTGCTGTGTGCTTGATCGCGGTTGCTGAAATGTGCGGCCCGCACCAATGCGCCGAAGGGAACAGATGCCGCAGACGCTGTTGCGGCTGGATTGCCATCGCGCGGGATCGCCGCTGATGCGGCGGGATTGCGGCTTGATCGGGTGATCGCAGCAGGTGGGGCCAGCTCAGACCGTGTCGACCTGCTCACAAAGATGGAAGCGGGCGCAGCCGCCCCAGAGGGGTCTGTGTTCTGCACCTGTTGAACCACAGAAACGGAGACAGGCGTTGACGCAGGCATGGATGCGGGCATGGATGCAGGCGCAGACCGACCGCCCAAAAGCCGCGCAAAGAAATCTTGTAACCCTGAGCGCACCCCAACAGGTCGCGTGGAGTTCAAACGCGCAGGCACGCCTTGATCCCAAATTTGCGCCATTTGCGCATTGCCTGCCTCGCTGCGCGGGCCGCGCATCGGGTTGAGCCGGCCATCGGACCATGCGGCACGGTAACCTTCTGGCACAATCGCGTAAGAATTCGGGGCCGCTCCTGTTTGGACAAGAGATGCGGGTGCATTGGTTTGCACCGCGTTGAGGCGCGGTACCGCACCCGCAGAGGTGCCCGGATGAATGGGTTGTGGGCCGCAGCGGATCGGCAGCGCGGCTGCGGATTTCCGTCACACGCCCCGTCACGCGCACGGATGATGCCGATTGGGCGAAGCGAATATCGCCGCGGTCTGAACATTAAGACATGTTGCTGGGCATGGTCGCTGCGGCGCAGCGCGGCCGTTGCCACAGGGTTCAACGGAGGGCGCGGTCGAAGCGATAGCGCGCGCGGCGGCGCAGTACGGGGGCGGGCACTGCGGCGGTTACGCGGGCCAGGGGCAGGTAACTGACGCGAGAGAGAGGGAACGGCAAACCACAAATCGGCTGTCGACTGCGCGAGATGCGGGGGCACCCAATCAACGCTCCCTGCCCTGTGCGAATGAAGGCGCACCCCTGCTGTCCACATATTGTTCGTGGTAAATGGGGCCAGGCGGAAATTCGGCGGGACCGCACATTTGCCCATACCCGATGTTGAACAGGCCCGAAACCATCACCAAAACCGCTGTGCAGCGCCAGTTTCAAGCGTGTTTGACCATTCAAGCCCCCGAATTGGGGCGAGAATGCATCAATATTTAGACATAGTAAAGGCAGGCGACAGAAGAATTAGTCATCAAACAGCTATTTGGTGGCAAATATCCGATCACCCGCATCCCCTAGACCTGGTAGAATATAGCCTTTGTCATTCAATCCCCGATCAAGTGCGGCGGTGAAAACGGAGACATCGGGGTGGCGCGCGGAAAAAGCAGCAACACCTTCGGGGCGCGACAAGCGTCATCAACAGTCTTTCGTGGCCCCGTGCGATTGGTTTTTATCCACGCAGCCGCCGCTGAATTGCCCATGGCCAGCATCGGGTCCAAATCGGAAGATTGAGATAATACTCAATCGGCGATCTCAGTGTCGAAAAACATCACGAGACCGACAAAGCCAACCCGCGCGGCAGGGATGTTGTTGCAGCGCAGCCCCTCAAGCATCCCATTGCCTGCGCGCAAAATGGAAATCAGCGCAAGTTTCTTACCCGCAAGAACAGGGGCTTATCCCCGATTCAAGCGGGGTTTCCATCGCCCTTGTGGTGAGTGCAAGATCGCGCGTCAGCGCAAAGGCCATTAACATGGAAATCTCTGTCAACAAGCGCGCAAAATCTTGGGATCGACAGGTTTTATCCCGCATCAGGCTCAGTTTATGTTGCACCAATGGATGATCACAATGGTCAGGGGGTATCGATATCCTGACATATCTTTTCCTCTCCCTATCGAGCCAACTGTTTGGATATCGCTGCGTGTGACATCATCGCAAATGCAGCCTCCAACGCGGTCTTGGTGACCTCGGCAAATTCGGCTGCCCCCCATCCGAAATGCTGCGCGACTGCGGCAAATTCCCGGCGCATATCGGTGTTGAAAAACGGCGGATCATCGGTGGGGTATTTGACAGCACCACCTGCATCCCGCAAACGCCAAAGGATGGCTTTGAATTCAGGACCACCCAAAGCCACGTTGGAATCGGGCAGCATTTAACGTGCCCGTATCGAAGCGCGCGCGACAGTTCGGGATCACTGATCGCCACGCCCGTGACCGATGCGGGGCGGGTTATAGGCATCAAGGGTGTCGCGCACTGATTGCGCACCCGGCTCGCCTGCATGGATCGAAAAAGGCAATCCCGCCTCGCCGGCGCAATCAAAGGCCCACGTAAAAATCGCGCGGATGGCCAATGGTTTCATCCCCCGCCATCCGGCCTCGGATCATGCAGCCTGCGCTCTCCGCTGCGCAGCGTGCAACGGGCTTGGCCTGCTCTGGTCCAAAATGGCGCACCAACGTGACTGATACCGCGCATGGTGATGCCAGAAAATCCGCTGCATGATCGGCGGCTTCCTCAATCGCCACGAGATACTCACGCCAGGTCGCCGCCGCCGCAAAAATCTGGTGAGAGAAATGTTTCACAATAGATCACCCCGTGCTCGGATGCCGCTTGCAGCACCGAACGTGTCAGACGCGCATAATCCTCAGGCCGCGAGAGAACCGTGCTGGCCGCCTCGTATGCCCTTAGAAAATCTGCGAAATCACGGATTGCATAGCCGCCATCGCCCGCAAAAATCTTGGACAGATCAATTTTTTTCTCAAAGGCAATCTGGCGGATGAAATCGGGTGTGGCTGCGCCCTCCAGATGCAGATGCAATTCGATCTTTTTGTCGCTGGCCATATCGGCGCCCCTGTTCAAAAATAATACCCCAAGCCCGTGACAACCACCGCAAAAAACACCGCTCCGCGCCATGATATCGCCGTTTGCGAGAGAACACGCGCGGCGATTTTCACGCCAAACAATGCGGCGGCAAAGGTCATGGCGGCGTAAATAATTTGGCTGTCGATATCACTCATAGGGCAGAACTTCCGATTGAGAGAGGGGGCAATGCCAAATGGGCGGCAAGGGTTGCACCCATATCCGCAAACACACGCAGCCCCAATGCGCGCGGCGCACGGTCGGGTGCCGCCACCAAAAACGGCACGCGTTCGCGGGTATGATCCGTTCCTGTCCATGTCGGGTCATTGCCATGATCAGCCGTCAGGATCATCATGTCGCCCGGGCGCAGCTGGGCCAACCATGGCGCAATCGCCCGATCAAACCAAGCCAATGCAGCAGCATAACCCGCAACATCACGCCGATGACCAAAGCGCGCGTCAAATTCTACGAAATTGGCCACGGTCAAGCTGCCATCTGGGGCCGATTGGATTGCATCGCCCAAATGATCCATCAGCGCAGTATCACTGCCCTTATGGCTTTGGGTTACGCCCCGATGGGCGAATATATCGCTGATCTTGCCCAAGGCAATCACGGTGCGGCCCGCCGCCTGGGCGTGATCCAATAGCGTGGGACTGGGGGGCGGCATCGCATAATCGCGGCGATTTTCCGTGCGCAGGAAAGCCCCTTCTTGTCCAAGAAATGGACGCGCAATCACCC
>JAGYKZ010000026.1 GCA_018401385.1 Roseicyclus sp. | reverse complement strand
TTGCATCCCTGCGAGAAGCGCTTGGTCCTTGGTCCGTCTCTGGACCCGCGCTTCATATTGGCGCTTGCGCACTGCGCGATCACAACTGGGCCAAGGCGACCCGCGCGCGGCTCGATCAAGATGCGGCGCGGCTCGATGCGCTCATGCTTGCCGCCGGTGCAGGCGAGGCGCGGGGCACAAGCCTCTTTCGACTGTTCCATGTGGGCAACGCTCAAGACTGGCAGTCGCGCCTTGTCGCCCATCACATCTGGACACGCAGCTTTCCCTACGACACCACTATGCTCAGAATGGGTCTGCCCTATGCGCCCGAAGATTGGCAAAGGCTGGAAAAGGCATTGCGATGATCACGGAAACCGCCGCTCTATTGACCGTTGCGCTGGTGCTTGACGCGCTGTTTGGTGAGCCGCGTGCGCTATGGCATCGCTTGCCTCATCCCGCTGTGGTCATGGGGCAAGTCATTGCTTGGGCCGATGCGCGCTATAACAGCCAAGACGCGGCGGCGCGCGGCACAGGCGTTACCGTGATTGCGCTTATGTCGCTTGCGGCGCTTGGGATTGGCGCTGTGCTGGCCCTCCTTCCCTTTGGCGAGATAATCTCGATCATCCTTGCCGCGATATTGATTGCGCAGCAAAGCCTCACGCGCCATGTGCTGGCTGTGCGCGATGCTCTTGGCCTGTCCCTCCCCGAAGCGCGCCGCGCCTTGGCGGATATCGTGGGTCGGGATACCGCGGCGCTCTCGGAAGCCGAGGTCAGCCGCGCCGCAATCGAATCTGCCGCTGAAAACTTCTCGGATGGGGTGATTGCACCTGCCTTTTGGTTTCTAGTCTTGGGGCTTCCTGGAATTTTGCTCTATAAACTGGTCAACACCGCTGACAGCATGATTGGCCACCGCACCACGCGCCACGAAAATTTTGGGTGGGCGGCCGCGAAATTGGATGATCTTTTGAACTATATTCCCGCACGGATCAGCGGCGCGCTGATTGCCACGGTCAGTGGTCACTCGACCGCTTGGGCCGTTATGCGTGCAGATGCCTCCAAACACCCCAGCCCCAATGCGGGTTGGCCCGAAGCGGCAATGGCGGGGGCGCTGGACATCATGCTGGCCGGCCCGCGCCGCTATCACGGCCAACTCAGCGACCACCCCAGTCTGAACGCCGCAGGCCGCGCCGAGGCAGATCGGAGCGATATTGCGCAAGCGGTCACGTTGCTATGGAAATCATGGGCCGCATTCTTTGCCGCAGTGGTTCTTTTGGCACTGATGACGGCTTAAGCCACCAAGGCCTCGGCCTTTTTCAGATCAACGCTGACCAATTGGCTGACACCCTGTTCGGCCATCGTGACACCAAACAAGCGATCCATCCGCGCCATCGTCACCGCATGGTGCGTGATGATCAAAAAGCGCGTGTTGGTGCGGCGGGTCATCTCGTCCAGCATATCGCAGAAACGTGTGACATTGGCATCGTCCAGAGGCGCGTCCACCTCGTCCAAAACACAGATTGGAGCAGGGTTCGCCAAGAACACCGCAAAGATCAACGCAAGCGCGGTCAAGGTCTGTTCGCCCCCTGACAACAGCGACAAGGTGGACAGTTTCTTTCCGGGAGGCTGGCACAGGATTTCCAATCCCGCTTCCAAAGGATCGTCACTTTCGACCAAAACAAGCCGCGCTTCACCGCCGCCAAACAAGTGGCTAAAGAGCTGTCCAAAATTGCGGTTCACTTCCTCAAAAGCGGCCAAAAGCCGCTCGCGCCCTTCCTTGTTCAAGGTCGCAATGCCTGAGCGCAATTTTGAAATCGCGGCTTCCAAATCCTGCTTTTCAGAGAGAAGCGCATCATGTTCTATCTGAACTTCGCGGGCATCTTCCTCGGCGCGAAGATTGACCGCGCCAAGCGCATCGCGCTGACGGCGCAGACGCATGACATCGCCCTCCAATTTTTCAGCAGAGGCCATCTCGGTCGGGTCTGTATCCAACTGCTCCAGCAAAGCATCTGGGGTGACTTCCATCTCCTCATGGATCCGCTCCGCCGCATGGGTCACCGATTCCGCAGCACCATCGCAAGTACGCAGGCACCCACACGGCGCGCGCCTCCTGCGCATCGGGAGGCACTGCGTTCTGCATCGCGTTCCGCCGAAGTGGCGGTGCGAGCAATACCGGCCACGCTCAACGCATCCGCCGCCGCCGCCTTGCGGGCTTCCGCTTCTTTGATTCGAGCAACTGGCGCTGGCTGACGGCCGATGATTCAGGGTTTGCCCTTGGCCTCGCGCAATTGACCTTCTCGGCCTCGATACGGCGGGTGTCCAATTCCGCCATGCGCGATTTTGCCGTGTCCAGTCGCTTTTGCCATCCGTCCACTTCGCTTGCGATCTGATCGATCCGCCGCTCGCGTGCTTCGCCCTCGCGTTTGATCTTCATCAAGGCAGCGGTGCGTCACAAGCATCGCCAGCGCGCGGCCTCCACGGTTGATTTCGCACCGTCCACGCGGGCACGCATGGCGGTCAAATCCTCCAATGCCTTTGCTTTGCCCTCAGCTTTGATCAACTGCCGCTCGCTGTTGCAGCCTCTTCACCATGGCGGCTGACAGCTTGGCTGAGGGTTTCCAAACGCCCCGCAAGAATATTGCGTTCCGCCCGGCGCGCGACAAAAGGCGGCTTGTTCGGCCATGGCGCTGTCGGTATCGCGGCGCGACTGACGCGCTGAGCTATCGGCTTCATACGCCAAAAAAGGCGCGCTAAAACCAACATGGCGTGGTGCAGCCGCGTCAGCGCTGGCCTTGGCTTGTCGCCATTCGGCATCAAGCTTTTCCAACCGACTGGCCTGCTGCAACCGCCGCGCCGCCGCGTTGAGCTGTCCTCAGCGGCCAAGGTGTAACCATCCCACCGCCACAAATCCTTCACGGTCGACCAAACGCTGGCCCAAAAGGTCTTTTTGCAGTCGCGCGCCATCGGCTGATCAACAATACCCACTTGCGACAAAACGCCGCGCCAAGACATGAGGCGCGCGCGTGACATCGGCCAAGCAGATTGCCCCTTGAGGCAAAGCTCAGGCTGGATATTGCTCGAGACCAAGCCACCCTGTCAGCCGTGTGTGGCCAAACCATCAGCCTGAATGGGTGCCTTGAGATCATCGGCCGCGGCCCTAACGGCGGCCTCATAGCCCATCCACCTTCTCACATGATCCAGCAGCTGCTCAGCCCGCCTTGTTCGCGCTCAAGCAGACCGGCGCAGCGCGCGCACCTCGATCCTAGTGCTGCGCGCTCATTGCTTCTGCCAAAGTGGCGCGGGGCTCACCCTCTTCCGTTCGAGCAGGCGCTGCGCGCGGACTCAGCACGGCAAGCGCCGCTTCTGCGGCATTGGCTTGATCGGTTGCAGCGGCCAAAGCCCTTCGGCAGATCCGACATCACGGTTGATTTCGGTTAAACGCGCTTCTGCCTCTGCGGGCGGCAAGTTTACTTTCTCCGCCCGGCACGGTTACGCTCCACGCGGTGCGCGCATCGCTAAGCAATGTGTCTGGCTGATTGGCGTCGCGCGGCCAAACGCGCCACATCTTCGGTCAACTGACTGAGGCCGGTTTCACAATCCGCCAAACTTCCGCCGCATCTGCGGCCGCAATGGATGCAGCCTTGAGCGCCTCATCATGGCCTTTATACGCTCGAACAGCGCCTCGCGCTCTTCCATCAACTGGCGACAGTTTCACTTGCATCCGTGTTGAGGCTGTCCCTCGCTAATCGATGTCGGTCATCATTAATCCGCGCTTCAATCCTTCGATGGTTTGGCACACGGAAGTCTTCGGCTTGCAGCGTTTCTCGCGCTCCACCGTCAGACGCTGCAAAACCGCTGCGATAGCCTCTTCGCGCTTTGGCGGGTGGGCGGCCTTCGGCCTCCTCGCGGGCTGTTGCGGTTTTAACCGCTGCTGTTCGGCTTGCGCGGTTGATTGCACCGCAAGCCGCAAGGTCTCCTCGGCGCGTGCACGGGCCTGATCTGCCTCGCGCCAGCGCAAATACAAAAGCATCCCTCTGCATGGCGCCTGTCCCGATCTCACGATAGCGCGCGGCTTTGACGGGTTTGCCAGGCGAGAGAGGAGAATGCCCGGCACTGTTTCGATCACGTCGCCGATTAGCGGGTGAGATTGGTTTCGGCGCCTTTCAGCTTCAACCTGCCTGGGCGGCGGCGCTGATGAGACCTTGAGATGCCCGCAGCTTCCTCAAGAACGCGCCGCCGGGCAAGGCAAAGCGGTTTGGCATTGATCAATCAGAGATTTGACCCTGCCGCACCAATGCGGGGCTGTGTGCGCCCGTTGAAGCATCCGCAAACAGCATCTGCACATCGCGCGCGCGGGTGTCCTTGCCGTTGGCCTTGTAGGCGGAGCCTGCATCGCGGGTGATGCGGCGCACGACCTCCAGCGTGTCATCTTCGTTGAACCCTGCGGGCGCAAGGCGGTCACTGTTGTCGATACTCAGTGCGACTTCTGCAAAATTGCGCGCGCCACGGGTGGCAGCCCCCGCAAAAATCACATCCTCCATCCCACCGCCACGCATCGCAGAAGCGCGGTTCTCGCCCATCACCCAACGCAGAGCTTCCAGAAGGTTCGACTTGCCGCAGCCATTGGGACCAACCACGCCCGTCAGACCGTCCGAAATCACCAATTCAGTCGGGTCAACAAAGCTTTTGAAGCCGTTCAATCGTAATCTGGAAAACCGCACGGGCAGGCCCTTTGATGATTCTTTCGCACAATAACTGTCTCGCCGAAGTCACGGTGGAGTCAATCATCAACCCCATGATGTGGATAAGTTTAAGCAGTTTTCCACAAGATATAGTCAATTCTTCAGAAATATTGGGCCTGCGACATTTCATCCGTTGCTAAACTGAACCGACTAGTTCAGTAAATGATTAACAACGTCAATTAAGAGGTCTGATCATGTCACTCGCTCAAAACCGCTACTCTCCCCTTTACTTTCTCGCTTCACTCGGCGCGGGCGGCTTGGCCGTCACATTTTTCATGTGGCTTATGTTCTGGGTGCCGCATCCAGGGCAGCCTGTGCCAATTTTCGAAGATAATTTCGCCGTTCTAACCAGTGGAAACCTTTTGGAACAGGCCATGGTTCTTGGCGCAATGGCGGGTATCATCGTCTTTGGATTTCTCAACATCAAATTGCTGATCTGGAACCTTGGGCGCTTTGCGGCCTTCCGTGCAGCACCCGCTTATGCGGATTTCGCGGCATCCAACGCGGGCAGCCAAGTTCTGGCGATGCCACTGGCTTTGGCTATGTCCGTCAATGTCGGCTTTCTTCTGGGCCTGACATTCGTGCCTGGTCTTTGGGGTATTGTCGAATATCTCTTCCCCGCCGCAATGGCAGTCTTTCTTCTGATCGGAATTCTAGCCTTTCGCATGATTGCCGCGTTTTTGAAAACACGGCTGGCCAATGGTGGGTTCAAATGTGCCGCGAATAATTCCTTTGCACAGGTTCTGCCCGCCTTTGCCCTGTCGATGATCGGTGTCGGACTGGCCGCGCCCGCCGCCATGTCAACCGTGCAAGCCACCGCAGGCATTGCCATCATCCTTGCCACCTTCTTCATCACTGCCGCGCTTTTGATTGCCACGGTCGCGGCCATTCTCGGTCTGCGCTCCATCATGGAAAACGGGCTGAATGTCGAAGCCGCGCCAACCTTGATGGTGATCATTCCGCTGATCACCGTTGTCACAATCGCGATGATGCGAATCTCCCACGGGCTGCACGTGCATTTTGACGTCCATAGCGGTGCAGGTGAAACACTGGCCTTTCTGACACGCATGATCTCCATCGAAGTTCTGGTTGCGCTTTTTGGTGTCATGGCGCTTTCAAGCGTAGGGTATTTGAGCCGTTTCATCAGCGGCACAGAAGCCTCCGCAGGGTCCTACGCTTTGGTCTGCCCCGGGGTGGCAATGTCTGTCTTGACCCATTTCTGGATCAACAAGGGTCTGGTCGAAGCAGAAATGATCGTTAAATTTGGGGCCTCCTACTGGATCCTCAGCGCTGTGGCGTTGACACTGCAATTTGCGATGATCGCTCTTGTCATGGTCCTTGCGCGCAAGCATTTCGCCAAGGGCAGCGCGACCATCCTTGCACCTGCAGAATAAAATCTGAAATGCCAAATGCTCAAGGGCCATGCCGCGCGCATGGCCCTTTTGCATGGAGCTGAGATGATGCTTTCGATTGAGATCATGAAAAAGCAATGCTATCCTTGTTTCATTCGCCAGCGAAGGGGGCCATGCCTCCAGGGACTGGCGCCACGAACTGGAGGGCTTTTGTCCTGACTGGACCAACGATGGCGGTAAACAACGACACCGCAACCCACGCGCCTCATAATGATCTGGGCGCCTCCCGCATTGGTGGCAAGGAATTGCTGGACCAAGTGCTTGACTCTCTGAGCGATGATAAAGCCGAGAATGTGATCACCATCGACCTCGCTGGGAAATCCTCCATGGCGGATTATATGGTTGTGGCCTCTGGCCGTTCGACCCGGCAGGTCGCCGCGATTGCGACCAATTTGGTCGACCGCTTGAAGCAGGATTATGGGCTTCTATCCAAGACCGAAGGCAAGGATACAGGCGATTGGGTGCTGATCGACACAGGCGATGTGATCATCCATGTCTTCCGCCCTGAAGTGCGCGATTTCTACCAGATCGAAAAGATGTGGTTGCCCAATGGCGCGGCGCAGGCCTGATCGGCCATGCGCGTCTCGATCTGCTGTGTAGGCCGCCTTCGGCAGGGGCCTGAACATGAACTTGTCACCGATTATCTGACCCGATTTGACCGAACGGGCCGCGCGCTTGGCCTGAATTTTGGCGATTTGATTGAGGTCGAAGATAAGAAAAACCTCGGCATGGGGGCGGAGGCAGATTTGCTGCGCCGCGCCGTGCCAAAATCAGCGACCATATGGGCCTTGGATGAACGCGGGACCGCCGTCACCTCCCCCGAATTTGCGGAGGCTTTGGCCGCGCTGCGCGATCAGGGCACGGGCGATCTGGCTTTGATCATTGGTGGGGCGGATGGCATTGATCCAAGCCTCCGCGCGGATGCAGTCAAACATATTTCCTTCGGCCGCATGGTCTGGCCGCATATGCTGGTGCGGGTGATGTTGTCCGAGCAACTCTATCGCGCGGCATCAATCCTTGCCGGTGCGCCTTATCATCGAAGCTGAAACCTTTCTTTAAGCAAAATATCCGACCCTTGCGCGAGTGTTCATGGACGCAAAGGGCGATATGGTTGAGATGCTGTGCCTTACACCGACATTGCAACTGGCACCCCGCCCATCTGCACAGCTGTGCGCAGACACGGCCAAAGGCGGCGGACATAAGGGGCGCTTGATTGCCCTTGTCGCGACCCATAACCGCAAGTCCGATCTGATCCGCGCGCTTGACGCCCTCTTGATCAATGCCCCGCAGGACCTGTCCGCGGTGATTGTGGTGGATAACGCCTCATCTGACGGCACATGGGCGATGCTGTGCAATCATCCAGACCCGCGCCTGTTGCCGATACGCGCCGCGCGCAACCTTGTCCTCAAGATCCGGGAAGACATTGACCACGGCGATGGATGTGGCGATGGCCGAATGCGATCCTGATTGGATGCTGATCCTTGATGATGACGCTTGGCCTGAGACAGGCGCGATCCGCAGTTTTCACAGCTGCGCGCATGGTGCGGCGGATATGATCGCTGCGGCCGTCTATGCGCCCGATGGCCACATCATGGAAATGAACCGCCCCTCACAGAACCCATTTTGGAACTGGGGCCGATTCTGGTCAACCGCGCGCCACGGGCGGGACGGGTTCCACATCCCTCACAGCGCGTATGATGCAACCACCCCCTATCCGATTGATGTCACCTCCTTTGTTGGGCTGTTTGTCAGCCGCGCGCTGGTCTCCAAAATCGGCACGCCGCAGCCCGAACTCTTCGTTTCGGGAGAGGACGGGCTTTACACGCTTCGGGCGACAAAAGCGGGGTTTCAAGGCATCTTTATGCCCCAAATCCGCTTTCGCCATGACTGCAAAACATTCTCTGGAGAAAACGGCGGATTTCATCCCGTATGGAAGGCCTATTTTTATCACCGCAATTTGTTGCTGCTCTATCGCGAGGCGGCAGGGCCGTGGTTCTGGCCCGCACTGGGCGTAATTATCCCCAAATGGCTTTTGAAAACAAAGCGGCAGAAAGGTCAGCGCGCCGCGTTTTTGCGCCTTATGGTGCTGGCGATATGGGATGGATTGTGGCGCAATCTCAGCCGCGACCCTGAAGCACTGATCGCCCGCACTCAGCGCGACAAGATCACATGATGAAAACGCGCCAAAACCAGCAGCCCAAATGCCAAGGGCAAAAGCCCTGCGCCAATCGCATAGAGCGGCATAATCTGGGGGCTGTAGAACCCGTAAAGACCATCGCGCATCATGCCCACAACATGGATCAACGGGTTGAACCACAACACATCTTGCGCCCATTGCGGCAGGGTTTCGGGCAGAAAAAACACCGCCGAAACAAAGAACAAGGGCCGTGTGGCAATCGACCATATCTGCTCCCATACAGGCCACAGGCCCATGAGCGCAGCGTTCAGCGTGCCGATCCCCACGCCAAGCAGCAACGCCATGCCCAAAGCGCCAAGGATCAAGCCCGCCTGCGGCACGGCCCGTATCGGACTGATGCCGAACACCACCGCCAAGACAATCGCCGCAATCAACACACCCGTCAGACCATTCAAAATCACCCGCGCCAACAGGGCGTGGAACCATCGCACGATGGGATAATTCAAAAGCGGCCGAGAAAAGATCAAACTGCGCGCCACGGTGACTTGCATGGATTGAAACAGCGCAAAGGGCAGAAACCCGCTTGCCAGAAACACGATATGCGACACACCCAAAGGCGGGGCGGAGAGAACCATCCCATATCCTGCCGCAAGAATGAAGATCGCGCCCAAAGGCTCGATCACCGCCCAAAGATAGCCCCCTGCGCTTTGTCCATAGCGGGTGGACATCTCGCGCAGCATCAGCGCGAGGATCACACGGGGCGCGGGGTGCGATATGATATGCGGCTTCCTCATCGCGCCAAACATGGCGCGAAATGGTGAAGCAATGGTAGATCAGCCCAAAAGGATCATCCAAGTGCGCCCGACCGCGCGCCCCGCGCGCCTCAAACGGCGGCATATGCTTGCGCTGGTGGGGGCGGTCTTGTGGGTGATCGTGCCCATGGCTCTGCTTGCGGGCTATCTGTGGGTCTTGGCGACCCCGCAATATCAAATCGTGGCAGGGTTCACCGTCCGTCAGGAGGAAAGCGGCAGCCTGCAAAGCACGGGGCTTGGTGGCTTGGTGCAGCTTGGCGGTCTGACCGCCCAACGCGGCGATGCCGATATTCTCTATGAATTCATCCGCAGCGGTGATCTGGTCAGAACCCTCGACCAGAATTTGGGCTTGGTGGCGCATTACAGCGCCCCCCATGCGCGCGATCCGCTTTTTGCACTCCATCCAATGGCGGGAAGCACAGATGTGCAGCGCTATTGGCGGCGCATGACGGGCCTGTCATATGATCGCGCCTCGGGCCTGATCGAATTTCGATTACGGGCATTTTCGCCTGACATGGCCTTGGCCTTGGCCAATGAGGTGATTTCGCAAAGCGAGCGCTTGATGAATGATCTGAACCTCGCCGCGCGCGAAAACCTGTTGGAATTTGCACGCCATGATCTGGCACGCGCGGAGACGGATTTAACTGCGGCGCGCGGCGCCATCACCGATTTTCGCATTCGCAGCCAGATGTTGGATGTAAGCTCCGATTTGCAAGGGCGCATGGGGGTGTTGAACACCCTGCAACAGCAATTGGCCGAAGCGTTGATTGCGACCGATATCTTGGCCACCACATCTGGCGAGAATGACCCCCGCTTGGCGCAGTCGCGCGCCCGCATCGATGTGATTGAAGAGCGCATCCGGCAAGAGCGCGCGAGCTTTGCAAACGCCGCCCCAATGCAAGCCAATCAACCAGATTACCCCAATCTATTAGCCCAATTCGAAGCCTTGGCCACCGAGCAAGAATTGGCTGAAACCCGATATGCCACCGCGGTTGCGGCTCTGGAGCTGGCCCAAGACAATCTTGCGCGCCAGACCCGCTACCTTGCGGTCTTCATCCGACCCGCGCTTCCCGACCATGCAGATCACCCAAAACGCGGCTTGATCCTTGGCCTGTCAGCGCTTTTTGTAAGCCTCATTTACATCATTCTCACCCTGGCGGTCTATGCCCTTCGGGATCGGCGCTAAGGGCCATGATCAAACTCTTGAATCTTTCAAAATCCTTTGGCGCAGGGTCTACCCGCCATGTCATTTTGGACAATGTCACCTTGACGCTTCCAAGCGGCCGCGCCTTGGCCCTGCTGGGACGCAATGGGGCGGGAAAATCAACCTTTCTGCGGATGGTCGCGGGGATATTGCCACCCGATCATGGGCGGATTGTCACCACGGGCAGCATCTCATGGCCCGTTGGATTTGGCGGCTCGCTGCATGGTGACCTGACGGGGGCGCAGAACACCCGCTTTATCGCCCGCGCCTATGGGGTGGACAGCGAAGACCTGCTCGCTTTTGTCGATGATTTCGCAGAACTCGGCACGGCCTTTCACCGACCCGTGCGCCTCTACAGCCAAGGGATGCGCGCGCGGCTCAGTTTCGGCCTCTCGATGGGGATCAGGTTCGACACCTATCTTGTTGATGAGGTCACAGCCGTTGGTGACGCGGCCTTTCGGCGCAAAAGTGCAGCCGTATTTCGCGACCGTATCCGCGCGGCGGGGGCCTTGGTGGTCAATCACAATTTGGCGGAATTGCGCGATTATTGCGATGCGGCCCTGATCCTTGAGATGGGCAAGATCACCTATTATCCCGATCTCAATGCGGCCATCAAGGACCATAAGGCGATGTTGGTTTAACCTTCAAATATCGCGCACACGTGGCTTACCCGTGTCCAAACCACCCGTTGCAGGCAAGATTTGCGGACCCTTGCAACTCAGGTCACATGGGGTGGCAGGCGTAAGAACAGGCCATTGGCCTTTGAGCAGTGATTGGACAACCACCGCGCCCCGATCCTCGGGCGACAGCGTTTGCAGCAAAAATGCCAAGCCAATCGCCGATCCAAGCACAAGCAGCCGCAATCCGTGGTGCATTGATTTCTGGTTGGTCTTTGTCATCTTCATTATCCCGGGTATCTGCAATTTTTGCGCTTTGTGCAGATAGTAAACTGCGATTGATATTGCACATCAAGGCGGCATCCTGTCTGCTCACGCGAAGGTGACTAAAAGAACAAAGGCACATCATGGTCAGCACCCATCACAGCGAAGAAGACGCGCGCAATGACAGCATCCTGATTTGGGTGAATGGCACCCTAAAGTCGCGCGGCGAAGCGTTGATCAGCGTCTATGACAGTGGCTTCATGCTTGGGGATGGGGTGTGGGAGGGGCTGCGCCTTTATGAGGGGAGATGGGCCTTTCTGGCCGATCACATGGACAGGCTTTATGAGGCCGCGAAAGCCATTGATCTTGATATTGGCCTGACACGCGCGCAAATGGTGGCCGCTCTTGAGGAAACGCGCCATGCCAATGAGATGCACACCGATGCCCATGCCCGGCTGATGGTCACACGCGGGGTTAAATCGCGCCCCTTTCAGCACCCGAAGCTGTCCCGCTCAGGGCCGACCATCGCAATCATTATGGAACACTCCAAGCCCGACATCCCGCGCCCCATCCATCTGGCCACAGTGCCGCATCTACGCGGCTTGCCGATGACACAAGACCCAAAACTCAATTCTCATTCCAAATTGAACTGCATTTTGGCCTGTATTGCCGCCGAGAAAGCAGGGGCGGATGAGGCCCTGATGCTGGATATTCATGGCTTTGTGAACACAACAAATGCCTGCAATTTCTTTATCGTGCGAAAAGGCGAAGTTTGGACCAGCACGGGCGATTATTGTATGAACGGGATCACGCGGCAGAAGGTGATTGATCTGTGCCGCGCGGATGGTATCCCTGTCTTTGAAAAGAATTTTTCTCTTGTTGACACCTATAGCGCCGATGAAGCGTTTTTGACGGGGACATTCGGCGCACAGACCCCTGTGGGTATGATTGATGGTCGGGTGATTGGCACGGGCACGCTTGGCCCAATGACCAGCAAAATACGCGCGCTTTATAAAACCTGATCGCAAACGGATTATTCAAACATACAAAGACGTTGGCGATCTGGACCACGCAACCTGTCAACTGCGATGTATGCCTTTGGTGCCCGATCAGATTGCGCGGTTTGGGACGAGCCATTTTATGCGCCCTATCTGGCGCAGACAGGCGCAGATCACCCGATGCGGGCGGAGATACTTGCCGCACATGAGACGGACCCTGCAAAAGTGGCGGAAGCCTGCGCGGGTGACACGCCCACGGGGCGGGACGTTTGGTATATGAAACATATGCCGCATCACATGGTGGACGGGTTTGATCTGACATGGGCGGAGAGTTGCGTGAATATGCACCTGATCCGCCATCCGGCCCATGTCATTGCCTCCTACCTGGCCAAGCGGGATTTACCGAGCCTGATGGATATCGGCTATCCGCAACAGTGGGCCTTGTATCAAAAACTGCCAGGTCCAATTTTCGACAGCCAAGATATTCGGGCAAATCCCGAAGCAATGCTGCGGCTGATCTGCGACATGGCAAATATCCCGTTTGATCCCGCCATGCTGTCATGGCCGATGGGACCACGCGCCGCGGATGGGGTCTGGGCGCGGCACTGGTATGGGGCCGTGCATCGCTCAACGGGCATTTCAGAACCAGAGGGACCTTTGCCCGAATTGCCACAGCGCTATCAGGCCTTGCTTAAGGAGGCGCTTGAATATTACGCGCAAATGCGCAGTCATAGGGTGCCAGCCTAAACGCGAAACCATTGGGGGAACCGATGATCCGACCACCATCAGAGGAAGTGATTGTCACACCGCCCACAGCCGAAACACAGCGCTTTTCAGACCCGCAAAAAGCCGTTGAACGGCTGCAAATACTTTATCAATCGGCAACACAGTTCCTATTCGCGGCGTTTTCCAAAGCGCTGAACCATCCACAGGAAAACACCCGCTATCGGGCCTTCTATCCTGAAATCAGGATCTCCACGACAGGGTTTGGCAAAATCGACACGCGGCTTGCTTTTGGTCATGTCGCAGAACCAGGCACCTATTCAACCACCGTCACCCGGCCCGATCTGTTCGCGAATTACCTCACCCAACAAATTGGTCTGTTGATCGCAAACCATAATGTCGAAGTGGCGGTTGGCCCTTCGACTGCCCCGATCCCCATTCACTTCGCGGTGCTCACGGACCCTGATCTGAATATCCCGCAAGAGGCCGCGCTGACCTTTCCGCTGCGCGATATGTTCGATGTGCCTGATCTGGGAGGGATTCATGACGAGATCGTCAATTCTTTTGGGTTCAAACATCCCGATGGCTCAGGTCCGTTGGCACCGTTTACCGCGGAACGGATTGATTATTCCTTGGCGCGGCTCGCCCATTACACCGCAACTGATCCAACCCATTTCCAAAACCATGTCCTGTTCACCAATTACCAATTCTATATTGATGAATTCATCGCCTATGCGCGCAAAATGTTGGTCAATCCAGAGAGCGGCTACACCGCGCTGATCGGGCCTGGAAATCAGGTTCTGACCCATGCGGATGCGGAATTGATCCAGCCCCGCAAAATGCCACAAATGCCAAGCTATCACCTGACCCGCGCAGGCGGCGGTGGTATTAGTTTGGTTAATATTGGTGTCGGTCCTTCAAACGCGAAAACCGCGACTGATCACATCGCTGTCTTGCGGCCCCATGCTTGGCTCATGGTCGGCCATTGCGCGGGGTTGCGCAACACTCAGGCGCTTGGTGATTATGTGCTGGCTCATGCCTATCTGCGCGAGGATCATGTGCTGGATGATGATTTGCCCGCATGGGTTCCGATCCCTGCCTTGGCAGAAATCCAAATTGCATTGGAAAATGCGGTGGCCGAGGTCGCGCAGGTCTCTGGTTATGAATTAAAGCGGATCATGCGCACGGGCACGGTCGCCACCATCGACAATCGCAATTGGGAGCTGCGCGATCAATCTGGCCCTGTCAAACGCCTCAGCCAAAGCCGCGCCATCGCACTGGATATGGAAAGCGCCACAATTGCCGCAAACGGGTTCCGTTTTCGCGTGCCCTATGGAACGCTTCTTTGCGTCTCGGACAAGCCATTGCATGGTGAATTGAAGCTCCCTGGAACCGCCTCTGAGTTCTATAAGACCCAAGTGACACGCCATTTGTTGATCGGAATTCGGGCCATGGAAAACCTGCGTGAAATGCCGCTAGAGCGGCTTCACAGCCGCAAATTACGGTCATTTGAGGAAACAGCCTTCCTATAAATATATAATTTTCTGTCAATATGCGTGTTTTCTCACCCATTTTGACTACTAATTGTTGTGTCCCCCCACAATATTAGGGTAATTTCTGGACAGCCGGCCCAAGGGTTCGGGGAGTAAAGGAGATAAAAATGGCACAGAAACCGATGACAAAGACGCAGCTTGTCGCCGCGCTTGCCGACGAAATGGGCAGTGACAAGAAAACCGCAGCAGCCGCGCTTGATGCCGTGACCGCCGTGGTCACCAAAGAAGTTGCTGGCGGTGGCGCAGTAACCCTTCCTGGGATTGGCAAAGTCTATTGCCGCGCACGTCCTGAGCGTATGGTGCGCAACCCTGCGACTGGTGAGCAGATCAAGAAGCCTTCCGATAAAGTCGTGAAGGTGACAATCGCGAAAGCCCTCAAAGACAGCGTGAACGGCTAATTCTGCACAGTCTTTCATTTTTAAGGGCCGCCTTCCATGGCGGCCCTTTTGCATTTGAATCATTCATGCTTGTGTGAACACGGGCGTATCGGGCAGGACAGAAACAATGGATTTTCGCGCAATTGGCATGGGATTGATCTTCGCGCTGATCTGGTCTTCTGCCTTTACCTCTGCCCGCATGATCGTAGAAGCCGCGCCGCCACTTTATGCTTTGGTGCTGCGCTTTGGATTAGCGGGGCTCATTGGTGTCGCGATTGCCAAAGCATTGGGACAGACTTGGAATTTCTCACGCGCTCAATGGCGGGGGATCATTATTTTTGGCACCTGCCAGAATGCGGTTTATCTGGGGTTGAATTTCATTGCCATGCAATCTGTGGAGGCCGGGCTTGCCGCGATTATTGCCTCTTCCATGCCGCTCTTGGTGGCAGCGGCCAATTGGATCATGTTCCGTGAAACACTGCCGAAACTTGGCGTTATCGGTTTGATGGCTGGGTTTACAGGCGTGGCATTGATCATGTCTCAGCGACTGAATGGTGGCGCGGATATCACGGGATTGGCGCTTTGCGTGATCGCGGCGGTGGCCTTGACCATTGCCACATTGACCGTGCGCAGCGTCTCGGCATCTGGGCAGAATGTGATCATGAGTGTCGGCCTGCAAATGGCGGTGGGATCCTTGGTGCTCCTGCCTTTTGCGCTCATCTTTGAAACGCCCGCGTTTGAGATGTCGCAGCGTCTCTTTTGGGCCTTTACCTATACCACGCTTGCACCAGGGTTGTTGGCCACATGGATTTGGTTCTTGCTGGTCGCTCGGATTGGGGCAACGCGTGCTGCGACCTTCCATTTCCTCAACCCATTTTTTGGTGTGGCCATCGCATCCATCTTGCTGGGCGAGCAGCTGTCATGGGCGGATATGATTGGTGTCACCATCATTGCAGGCGGAATTCTGGCCGTACAATTGGCCCGTGCCGCACAGGCTTCGCAAAATTAGGCCGAATTTAGGGGTGTATCGCTGACAATCACGCGCAGATTATCGAGACCGATTTGATATGGGGCCATGGCATCAGGCGTGCCGAAAACGGTGATCTCTGTCTCTGGCTCATAGTCACGAACGGCCAATCGTAAACAAAGACGCATCGGCGAATCTGTATTTGTTGCTGAGATATGATGCGCCAAAATCTCAAACTGCGCCCCAAGGCGGCTTTGACGGGCGAGCTCCAAAACAGGTGCGTGTGCCGTTCCTGATATACGCAAAACCACATTGGCGAACGTCACCTCAACAGCAGCACCTTGCCAATCATTCAAAAGCAGAACATCCAACTCCAGCACCGCATTGCGATAGCCTGAAGGTAGGCGCAGGGGCCGTTGCACCACCAAACCCGCGGGAACGGGGCCAAGAACACCACCCTGGGCATCAATCAATGCCGATTGCGCCGCACCAGCCCAAGCGCCTTCATGGAATTCGAAATCTTCAAACAGGACCAGTTGATCTTTCGCGGAGAGCACGCGCAAACCCGCGGTTTGGTCATTGCTGTCGGACCAGATGCTGGGCATCGGGCCAATACGAACAATCATACCAATGACAAGGCCAAGCGCCATAGACGCGATGATAATCGCTTTAATGTCCAACCAAAATGGCAGCGGAAATGCCCATGCTCGCTTGGCCTGTCGCATAGTTAACCTCATACTCGTTCACCGTTCCATCATCGCTGTGAAACATGGTCAAAAATGGGCAGGGCCAAGAAAATTTTAGGAAAATTAATGGTATAAGCGGAAACGATCAGCCAATCGTTCCACGATTGGTGCCTATTTGTCCGCGATGGAGCAACAGATGGTCCAAAATCACGCAGGCCATCATGGCTTCACCAACGGGCACGGCGCGAATCCCCACACAGGGGTCGTGACGACCTTTGGTGACGATCTCCGCCGTTTCGCCCGATTTTGTGATGGTTGCACGCGGCGTCAGGATCGAGGATGTCGGCTTGACGGCAAAGCGCACAACTATCTCCTGCCCCGTGGAAATGCCGCCCAGAATACCGCCCGCATGGTTTGAGGAAAACTCTGGCCCGTTTGCGCCCATGCGGATCTCATCTGCATTCTCGCTGCCACGCAGACAAGCCGCATTCATGCCCTCGCCGATTTCAACACCTTTTACCGCATTGATTGACATCATCGCCGCAGCCAAGTCTGTATCAAGCTTGCCATAGATCGGCGCGCCAAGCCCCGCTGGCACGCCACGGGCCACGACCTCTATCACCGCCCCGACACTGTCTCCAGATTTGCGCAACGCATCCAGATAAGCCGCCCAGTCTTCGGCGGCTTGCGCGTCAGGGGTCCAAAACGGATTTTGGTCGATCTGATCCCAATCAAATGCGGCGCGGTCGATCTGATGCGGCCCCATTTGCACCATATATCCCGTGATCTGCAATTCTGGCAGCAATCCCGTCAGCGCAGCGCGCGCTACACCCCCTGCCGCAACCCGTGCCGCCGTTTCCCGTGCACTGGAGCGTCCGCCCCCGCGCGGATCACGGATCCCGTATTTCTGCCAATAGGTGATATCGGCATGGCCCGGACGAAATTTTTCTGAAATCTCGGAATAATCCTTGGACCGTTGATCCGTGTTGCGGATCATCAGCTGTATGGGCGTGCCCGTTGTCTGACCTTCATAAACGCCAGACAGGATTTCCACCTCATCGGGTTCGCGGCGCTGTGTGGTATATTTGTTTTGACCCGGTTTGCGGCGATCGAGCCAATGCTGCAACATAGTCGCGTCAATCGCAACGCCAGGCGGGCAGCCATCCACAGTCGCCCCAAGCGCAGGTCCATGGCTTTCGCCCCAGGTCGTAACCCGAAAAAGATGACCGAATGTGTTGATCGACATTGTCATGTTCCGTTCAGAATGGCTTTCACAGGGGTTAGCCTTCCTGAGCCAAAATGCCAAGACCCTTGCCCTTTGCGCCAATTGTCCCTAGACCACACCTGTCTCGGGGTGGCCCCAGAAGGCCTGAGATGCGCAGACCGCGTGAACCCGTTGAACCTGAACCGGTTAGGACCGGCGGAGGGAAGGCCTTGGATCACGGGGAATCGGTCGCCTGATCCATCTTCACTTCGCCCGTCGCCATGGAGGAGTGAGACTATGAAACACACCATCATTGCAGCGGGTATGAGCGTGGCAGCAGGGATGGCTTTGGCCGATGTTCCTGTGCTGCAGGTTTATACCTATGATTCATTCATGGCGGATTGGGGGCCAGGCCCTCAGGTTGAGCGCGCCTTCGAGGAGATTTGCGGATGCGATCTGCAATTCATCGGTGCGGGCGATGGTGCTGCGCTTTTGGCGCGGCTGCAACTGGAGGGGCCCCGCAGTGACGCGGATATCGTCTTGGGTCTGGACACCAATCTGATGCAAACCGCACGCGATACGGGCCTGTTTGTACCGCATGGCATTACAGCACCAGCTCTGACCCTGCCAATTCAATGGCAAGACCCAGAGTTCCTGCCATTTGACTGGGGCTATTTCGCCTTTGTTCACAACACGGATTTGGCCAATCCGCCACGCAATTTTGAGGATTTGGCGGCAAGTGATCTGCGCATCCTGATCCAAGATCCACGCAGCTCTACCCCAGGTCTGGGGTTGGTGTATTGGATCGAGGCCGCTTATGGGTCAGATGCCGCGCGTATTTGGGAAGGGCTGTCTGACAATATCGTCACCGTCACGCCTGGTTGGTCCGAGGCCTATGGCCTGTTTCTAGAAGGCGAGGCGGATATGGTCCTGTCCTACAGCACATCGCCCGCCTATCACGTGATTGCCGAAGAGGATGACAGCAAGACCGCCGCGGCCTTCGAGGAAGGGCATTATATGCAAATTGAGATTGCGGGTATGACAGCCGCAAGCGACCAACCCGCTTTGGCCAGAGCGTTTTTGGAATTCATGCTTTCGCCTGCCTTTCAATCAGTGATCCCAACGGGCAATTGGATGTATCCGGCGGCCTTGCCAGCCTCTGCCCTTCCTGAAGGGTTTGACGGGTTGATTGCGCCTGAAACAGTGCTGCACTTCAGCGCAAAAGAGGCGGCGGACAGACGCGATGCGGCGATTGAGACATGGCAAACCGCCCTCAGCCGTTAGGTGTGATGGTTTGGGTGGGGATGGGGGCCTTGGCACTTGTCTTGGCCCTTACCCTCTCCCCGCTGATGACCATTGCGGCCTTTGGGCGGGACGGGTTCGCACTGCGGATAACGGATTGGGCGGCCATCCACTTCACCTTGGTGCAGGCGTTCCTCTCGACAGTGTTGAGCCTTGCCATTGCCGTGCCCTTGGCCCGCGCCGTGGCGCGGCGTCATTTCTGGGGGCGGCGATTGTTTGTGGCGCTGATGGGGGCACCGTTCATCCTGCCCGTGATCGTTGCGGTGTTCGGGATAATTTCCAGCTTTGGCCATAATGGGTTGATCGCGCAGATCCTGCGCCCCTTTGGGGTGGTCATGCCTGAAATTTATGGGCTGCATGGCGTTGTTCTGGCACATATGTTCTTTAACCTGCCCCTTGCCGCACGCTTGATTTTGCAAGCATGGCAAGATGTGCCCCAAGAGCGGGTGCGCTTGGCACAATCGCTTGGCCTAGGCCATGCAGCATTCTTTCGTCACATCGAATGGCAAATTTTACGCAACACGCTGCCGCCCGCCTTCGCCATCATTTTTCTGCTGTGTTGTTCCAGCTTCGCAGTGGCCCTGATCCTTGGCGGTGGGCCGCGTGCCACCACGATTGAATTGGCCATCTATCAAGCCTTTCGCTTTGATTTTGACCTCGGCCGCGCGGCGAGTTTGGCCGCTGTTCAAGCGCTGCTCTGCCTCGTTCTTGGGGGTATAGCGCTTAAATGGACACGGCCCCGCAATCCATTGGGCACAGGGCTGGACCGTCCGCTGGCCCTTCCACGCGGGGGCAGGATTGCGGCGGTCAGCGATGGGTTTGTGATCCTCGTTGCGGGGGTTTTTCTTATCCTGCCTCTGGTGCGGGTCCTCTGGCTTGGGCTACCCCATCTGATCGACCTGCCAAGCCAAGTTTGGGTGGCGGCTTTGCGCTCTGTGGTGATGGCACTATTTGCAACGGCAATCTGTCTGTGCCTCAGCCTGCACATCGCACTGACCCTGACCCGTCTCAAGGCAGCACCCTATCTTGAGGCAATCTGCCTTTTGGCGCTCGTCATTTCGCCCCTTGCGCTTGGGACAGGGTGGTTCTTGATGCTGCGCCAGATCACAAATCCAATCGCATGGGCCTTGCCCGTCACCGTTTTGGTCAACGCCTTGATGGCCTTGCCCTTCGTGCTGCGTGCGCTTCTGCCCGCCTTGCGTGAGGCCGAAGCCAGTCAAGCACGGCTTGCCACGGCGCTTGGGTTACAAGGCTGGAAACGCTTTCGTCATGCATATCTGCCCCGCCTGATCCGTCCTTTGGGATTTGGGGCGGGGCTTGCCGCTGCCCTGTCGATGGGCGATTTAGGGGTGATCGCACTGTTTGCAGCCCCTGACCATGCCACGCTGCCACTTGAAATGATGCGCCTGATGGGGGCCTATCGAATGCAGGAAGCGCAAGGTGCAGCCACAGTTTTGCTTGGCCTAAGCCTTTGCTTGTTTTGGGTATTTGACCGCGGAGGGCGCATCTATGCTTGAATTGCGCAATATCATGCATCACAGCGCACCCTTCACCTTCAGGGCCAATCTCACCATTGCGCGCGGGGAGAAAGTCGCGCTCATGGGTCAATCCGGGGCGGGGAAATCTACGCTTCTGGGACTTATCGGCGGGTTCATCACACCAGATCAGGGCCAGATCATTTTTGCAGGGCAGGACCTGACGGAGGCAAATCCCGCCGCGCGTCCCTGTGCCATTCTGTTTCAAGACAGCAATCTGTTTCCCCATCTGAACTTGCGGGACAATCTGGGCCTTGCTGTCTCAGGGGCGCGCAAACGCACCGCGTCTTTGGACGCACGGATTGCCCGGGCCTTGGACAAAGTCGGGCTTGCAGGCTTTGAGGAAAGGCGCCCTGCAAGCCTGTCGGGCGGGCAGCAGTCGCGCGCGGGCATTGCGCGCGTGCTGTTGCAGGATCGCCCCGTGTTGCTGATGGATGAACCTTTCGCCGCGCTTGATCCTGGACGCAGACGCGAGATGGCAGCGCTGATTTCGGCGCTTTGTGCGGAGCTTGGCCTCACGCTGCTGCTTGCTACGCATGATTTCAACGATGCCGAGGGGATATGTGATCGTGTGATCCTTTTGGAGGCAGGCGAAATACAGGCGGATTGCCCGATCAAAGGGCTGCGCAAAACAGCGCCAGCCGCGCTGAAACCTTGGTTGTAGCTCAAAAAAAACGCCCCTGAACTCAGGGGCGTTTCTCATATATCATTGCCAAGTGAGGCTTATTTAGCCGCGGCTTTCGCCCGTGCTTTAACTGGCGCCCACAATTTCTTGTTGGTGAGGTAAAGCATCACGGACAGGATCCCAAGCATGATAATCGCGGTAAAGCCCATCTGTTTGCGCGCCATCATGCGTGGTTCAGCCGCCCAAGTCAGGAAAGCAGCCACATCCTTGGACATACTTTCCACATCATTGGGGGAGCCATCCGCGAATTCAACCGCACCATCCCAAAGGGGCGGCGCCATGGCAATCAGACCACCTGGGTAGCTTTCATTCTCATAGAAGTAGGTCCCATATTGTTCGACTTCCTCACCCGTGTAATGGGTCAGCAGCGAGGCAATATACTCTGGTCCACCAATCCCCTTGAACAATTGGTTCAAGCCCAAACCGTAAGGCCCGCTGAAGCCCGCCCGCGCCTTGGCCATCAGGCTCAGGTCAGGAGCGGTTTCCAGCCCAGACTGTGGAAAATGGTCATTCGGGGTTGCGGTGCGCCAGTCATCGATACTGGCGTCATAAACCTCGAACTGCGCGGCAAAGGCGCGAACCTCTTCCCCAGTGTAGCCCAAACCACCCTCATCCGAGAGGTTGCGATAAGCGACATATTGCAGGCCATGGCAGGCCGCGCACACTTCGGTGTATACCTGAAGCCCGCGCTGAAGCTGGTCTTGGTCAAACAGACCAAACGGCCCTTGGAAGGAGAATTCGTAATTCTCCACATAGCCTGCACCGCCTGCCGCAAACCCCGCGCCGCTTGAGAGACTCAGCGCAGCGATTGTGCTGATCACAAGTTTCCTGAACATACTCAGTTTCCTTTCTCTCACTCAGCAGGGATCTTGGCCGCAGCAGGGCCATTGCCCGAAGCCGCATCGCCATAATGTGCATTGAAATCGTCTTCGATGGTCGAAGGCGGTGTGGTTGGCTTCTCAAGAACGCCCAAGAGCGGCAGGATCACGAGGAAGTAAGCAAACCAATAAGCCGATCCGATCAAGGCGATGTAAGGGTAGATCCCTTCCGCAGGCATTGCACCCGCCCACATCAAGACGAAGAAGTTGATCACGAAGACCCAGAACCAAGGCTTGAACATCGGGCGGTAGCGGCCAGAGCGCACCGAAGATGTATCAAGCCATGGCACCAAGGCCATGACGATGATCGCGCCAAACATGGCCAGAACACCGAAGAATTTCGCGTCAATGATACCGCCAGTCAGGAATTCCGCCGCAATCACAACCCACACATCACCATCAAAGGCGCGCAGAATGGCGTAGAACGGCAAGAAATACCATTCAGGCACGATATGCGCAGGTGTGACCAGCGGGTTTGCCTCGATATAGTTATCGGGGTGGCCCAGATAGTTTGGCATGAAGCCGACAATCGCAAAGAATGCGACCAAGATCACGGCCAGCGCAAACAGGTCTTTGATGACGAAATAGGGCCAGAAGGGCAGTGTATCCGATTCGGCGTCTTTCTTGGATGTGCGGCGCACTTCAACACCTGTGGGGTTGTTGTTGCCCGTGGTGTGGAAGGCCCAGATATGCACGATCACAAGCCCCAAGATCACGAAGGGCAGCAAGTAATGCAACGACAAGAAGCGGTTCAGCGTGGCATTATCCACCGCAGGCCCACCCAAGAGCCATGTCTGGATCGCCTCGCCCACAAAGGGGATCGCGCCAAAAAGGCCCGTGATCACGGTCGCACCCCAGAAGGACATCTGACCCCAAGGCAAAACATAGCCCATGAAAGCGGTGCCCATCATCATCAAATAGATGAGCATCCCGATGATCCATGTCACCTCGCGGGGCGCCTTGTAGGAGCCGTAATAAAGGCCACGGAAAATATGGAGATACACCGCGATGAAGAACAGGGATGCACCGTTTTGGTGGATATAGCGGATCGCCCAGCCACCATTCACGTTGCGCATGATATGCTCGACACTTGCGAAAGCAAGATCGACATGGGGGGTGTAATGCATCACAAGGATGATCCCTGTGATGATCTGCATGACCAAGCAGAACACCAGAACGATGCCCCAAATCCACATCCAGTTCAGATTCTTGGGCGTGGGGATCATCAGGGTGTCATACAGAAGCCCAACGATGGGAAGGCGCGAATGTAGCCACTTCTCAGAGTTTGACTTCGGTTCATAATGGTCGTGGGGAATGCCAGACATCGGTCGTTTCCTCCGTTAACCGAGCAAAATTGTTATATCGTCTACGAAAGACGCGTTCGGAATATGCAAGTTCTCAGGCGCTGGACCTTTGCGGATACGACCCGAGTTGTCATAATGCGACCCGTGGCAAGGACAGAACCAACCGTTAAACTCGCCTGCACCATCCCCAATCGGAACGCAGCCCAAATGGGTGCAAACGCCGATCATGACCAACCACTCGCCCGTGTTCGTGCCATCGGGCAAAGCGAGGGAGCGGTTCTCGTCAGACGCATCAGCGCCGCCATCGATATTTGGATTTCGGCTATCACTGTCGACCAGATCATTGACAGCGACCGCGCGCGCCTCGGCGATCTCGTCTTGCGTGCGGCGGCGGATAAAGACGGGCTTCCCAAGGAAAAGGATCGTCAGCTGCGTCCCTTCCTGCACACCCGAGACATCAACACGCATCGTGGATGCGGCCTGAACATCGGCCGAAGGGTTCATTTGGTTGACCAGCGGCCAGACGGCGGCGCCGGTTACAACAGCACCTACACCGCCTGTCGCATAGTACAGAAAGTCGCGGCGTGTGCTGGACTGGTCTTCTGCGTGTGACACTGAAAGCGTCTCCCTTGTCAGCGGCCCCCAATGGGCCAATTGAACCAAAGCCATTGGAATCCCCAACAGCCTTTCTAGGGCTGTTTATGCAATCAAACTATAAGCGTCTAGCGGACAAACGCGCGCAGTTTGGCCGAAATGTCGCGGTTGGCATGAAAAATCCAACCTAAACGCGTAAAATAAGGTGTTTTTAGTGATATGATTTATGCTCCTGCGCGGCTTTCAGCGCCCTAACCGCGCTGTCTTTGTGCGAAACAGCGCACATCAACCCACAGGCCGCGTCTTCTGAAAGGCGCTTCGGGCACTCAATCCTTCAAAAAATGCCGCAAGCTGCGGGCGCGTGCTGCGCCAATCAAACTGCGCTTGGCGAAAGTCCAAATAGCCAAGCCCCGCACCAAGCGCGATCTGGCCCATATCAATCTGCGCGCCAAAGCTGGGTGCCAGCCCTTCAAAATAATCCAAGGCGCGGCGCACCTTGTCCCATTGCCCGTCATACCAAGGTTGATACCAATGCGTTTCGGGTCGAAAGCGGTGCTCATACACCATGGCCACCACCGCCTCGGTCATGGCGTCTGCTGCGGCTTCAAGTGTCAAGACCTCCCAAAGGCGGTTTTCAGGGTAGAACCCCGCGCGGGCCTCAGCGTCCAAAAAGCGCGTGATCACGCGGCTGTCGAAAATCGAGCTTTCGCCCGCGCGCAACAAAACGGGAATTTTGCCTGAAGGATTCGCCGCATTCAGATGAGCATCACCCCCCAAGGGCGAGGCCTTGACCGTCTCAAACACCACGTTCGATATTTCTGCCTCATGCACAAGCACCAGAACTTTGCGCACAAAGGGAGAAGCTATCGATCCCAGAAGCTGATATTGTGACATGATCCTGCGCACCTTCAGGCTGTAATAAGTTCAAATTCACGAAAAACACGCGCATAAATATCACGCTTAAATGGCACGATTTGCGCAAGCAAATCATGTGCCGACATCCATCGCCAATCCGAAAATTCGACATCCTGATAGGTGAGGTCAATCGCGCTATCGGGTGCGATCAGTTCTACCATGATCCAATGCTGCTTTTGTCCTCGATACCGCCCTCCCCACCGATGCGGGATCACCTCGGCGGGCAGGTCATAGGTCAGCCAGTCCGCTGTTTGGCGCAGGAACCGCGTCTGATCTGGCGCGATGCCCGTTTCTTCGCACAATTCGCGTGCTGCCGCCGCGCGCGGGTTTTCTCCCGCGTCTATGCCGCCTTGGGGCATTTGCCATGCAGGCTGATCCATATCGGCGCGGGTGCCCGCAAACACATGGCCCGCCGCATTGACCATGACAATTCCCACACAGGGTCTATAAGGCAGCGCCGCAATTTGTGCGGTGGTCAGCGCCGCCTTCATCTTGCATTCGGACCAAGCGCGCTCAACCCCGTCAGAATATCAATCGCATAGGCCAATTGATAATCCTGATTGCGAAGCCGCGCGGTTTCTTCGGCGACTGCCTGTTCTTCGTCCAACAGACGTTGCTCATCCTCGCTGAGGGTGGTGTTGCGCAGCGCGCCGCGCAAATCCGCCTCAGACCGCGAGAACCGCTCATCGCTCTCGACCTCCTCAACCGCTTCACGCTGTTCGACCAGAATATCGGGCGCAACACCCAATGCTTGGATCGAGCGCCCCGAAGGCGTGTAATAAAGTGCTGTGGTCAGGCGAATAGCCCCTTCACCCTGCACGGGCATAACGGAC